>JAFGTA010000058.1 GCA_016934355.1 Candidatus Bathyarchaeota archaeon
CCGGCGTTCAGAACGTTGTGTACGGACTCTACGACGCCATCACAGACTCGGTCAGCTGGAACTCCGAGTATCTGGGATACACTCCCACGCCAAGGTAAGCATAGCACATCCCCTTTTTCTAATTTTTTTACTTATTCTCTTAGAAAATACATGTTTTTAGTCATCTCCAAGGCTCTCAGGTAAAATTATTTAAACTGAGTCTGTACGCTATATGGTTAGTTGATGCCGACATGTCGGAAGTACTCAAAATAGATAACGTTTACAAATATTTCGGCAAGTTCGCGGCTAACGACGGTGTCAGCTTCAGCCTTAAGGAAGGCGGCATCTACCTGCTGGTAGGCCCCAACGGCTGCGGCAAGTCTACGCTGGTAAACTGCATCTCAGGCATCTTTGTGCCCGAGGAGGGACACATCTACTACCGTGACGCTGACATCACGAGCGAGGACATGTACAAGATCGCTAGGAGAGGGCTTGTACGCACGTTCCAGATCGCGTCACCGTTCCTTAGCCTGACGACACTCGAGAACATGCTCGTAGCCTTGCCGGAGAACGCGGGGGAGAACATAGCTCTCTCACTCTTCAAGCCTACTTGGATCGACAGCGAGATCAGCGCCGTGAGACGTGCGTCTGATCTTCTTAGGGTCCTTGGTCTTAGACACGTATGGAACAAGCCAGCGAACACGCTGAGCGGAGGAGAGCTAAAGCTTCTGGAGATCGGGCGCGCCCTGATGAGCGGCTCAGAGACTATTCTGCTCGACGAGCCGGTGGGCAGCATCGACCCGGTGCTCTGCCACCAGATCTTCAGCCACGTCCTCAGACTCCGCGACGAGCTGGGTATCACGTTCCTCGTCATCGAGCACAGGCTCGAGGTCGCAGCGCAGTACGCGGACCACGTCTTCGCCATGGACCGGGGCAGGCTAGTCACCGAGGGCACGGCAGAGGAGGTCTTCGAGGACGAGCGGGTGATAAAGGCATACTTGGGTGAGTAAGATGGGAAGCAAGTACATATTGCAGACAAAGGGTCTCAACGTCGGTTACGGTCCTATCCACGTGATCTACGACCTTGACTTCAAGGTCCCCGACGGGGAGGTCACGATCATCGTAGGCCCTAACGGTGTCGGTAAGACAACCCTTCTGAAAGCCATCATGGGCCTCGCCACTGTCTACAGCGGCGACGTCGAGTTCGAGGGACAGACCATCACGAACCTACCCGCGTACGAGAGGACTCAGATGGGCATTGGATACATGCCTCAGGTGGGTAACATCTTCAGCAAGCTCAGTGTCGCCGAGAACCTGAAGATGGCGGCCTACACGTTGAGCGACCCCGACATGATCAAGGACAAGATGGAGTTCGTCTTCAACCTGTTCCCGAGGCTGGAGGACTTCATGCCTAGGCCCGCAGGCACGCTTAGCGGCGGTGAGAGGCAGATGCTCGCCGAGGGAATGGTGCTGATGAGAGACCCCAAGATCATGATGGTGGATGAGCCCACAGCCGGGCTGATGCCTAAGCTGGTGAACGACGTCATGAAGCAGCTCAAGGACATGGCAGAGGAGACAGGTCTCCCTATCGTGCTCGTCGAGCAGCGTGCACGCCGTGCCTTAGCGGTCGGCGACTACGCGTACATGATGCGCGGCGGCCGGTTCACCTTCGAGGGTGGGGCACAGGCGCTTCTGGATCACCCGCAGCTTGAGGAGATGTATCTGGGCGCCGTCGAGGTCCGCGAACTCAAGACCGTAAAGGAGTAAAACCCTTTTCCTTCTTTGTTATTTTCTAGTAACCTGTTTTTCTATTCATTCTCATCTGATCTGTATCAGTGATAGGTAACCGTTTAATCACGTTGGTCTGAGTCTTCTTGATCTAATTTGGATTCCGACACGTCCAGAGGTTCCAAGGCTCTCTACGAGCAGGATAAGCTGGACGTCGCGGGGCTTATGCACGGGCTGTTCCTCGGCTACGTCCAGGTCACCGCGGGCATCATCCCTGTGACACGGTTCAGGGCGCTCGTCGGGTTGATGCGGGACACCCTCTACAAGGTCTCGGGTGTGCCTACCATGGGGCTGATCACCATCCACGATGTGGAGAAGACGCTGGACAAGTACTGCACTCTTCTTGAGGCGTCGGGGGCGGCGGAGAAGGCGACGACTGTGATGGAGGACTACCGGTCTTTCAGGTTCAACCTGAGGGGCTGCATGTTCGGCGGAGAGTGCAGGAGGCTGGTGACGGGGCAGTTCATGTGCCCCTTCGCGATGTTCGCGGGGTTCCTCGCCCAGGAGAGCAGCGGCAGGAAGGTCGCGCTTGAGCCAAGCCAGAAGACCATGCTGGGGTCGAGGACGCTTATACTCGTGGGCGGCAGCGGCTTGACGATGCAGAAGACCAACGTTTACGTCTAAGGCTGCAGGACTTATCTGCTTGGGCGCCGTTGGAGTATATTGGCGTCGAGGTGTTTTGGTGACGGTTATAAATGCAGATGCTGTGCGTAGGGACTTCCCTGTTCTCGGGGAGTGGGTGTACCTTGACAACGCGTTCGTCGGGCTGATGCCCAGACAGGTGAAGGAAGGCTACGAGGAGTACGTCGAACAGTGGTACAGGTTCAACACATCGGGGGACCGGACGATACTTCAGGAGTGGCTCGCCAAGGCTGGGAAGGTGCGGGGCATGGTCGCGGGTTTCATCGGGGTCTCGGCTGAGGAGGTCGCCTTCGAAATGTGCACGGGCTCGGGGCTGAACGTGGTGGTCAACGGCACAGACTGGAGGCGAGGCGACAACGTGGTTTTCCCCGAGTGGGAGCACAACCCGCCCCACAACTACACCACTAGACGGCACGGCGTCGAGCCACGGGTCTGGCACCCGAGGGGTGACGCATTCGAGGTCGGTGACCTTGAGGCGCTCATCGATGACCGGACCCGGCTCGTGCAGGTGAGCGAGGTTAGCTACGTCAACGGTCAGAGGCTGGACCTGAGGGAGGTGTCCGAGGTGGCGCACGAGCACGGCGCCGAGGTGCTCGTGGACTCGACCCAGGCGGTGGGGGCGCTGAGGGTGGACTACAGGCGGGACGGTGTCGACTACGTGAGCTTCGCGCCTTACAAGTACTTGATGGGTCCGGCGGGGCTCAGCTTCCTCTACTTGAAGAGGGAGAAAATCGGTGAGCTTGAGCCTGACAGGGTCGGCTGGAAGAACCAACTGTGGAGTGGCGACAACCCTGAGGACCCTGTTGACCTCGGGTCCGCCGAGAGGTTCGAGTACGGGACCCTCCACTTCCAGGGCATGTACGCCGTGGAGAGAAGCCTAGAGTACCTGAACAGGGTCGACATGGCGAACGTCGAGAAACGGAACCTGATGCTCTCACGCCACCTCTACGACGGATTATCAGGGCAGGGTAAGAGGCTCCTGACTCCTCGCCCCGAGTCCACCATCGTCAGCTACTATCAGGAGGGTGCTGTGGAGCTAGCGGCTAGGCTGAAGTCCATGAAGATCAAGGTAACGGGCAGGTCGGCACATGGCGATCACATCAGGGTCTCAAGCCACTTCTACAACACTAGGGAAGACATCGACCAGCTACTGGAGAACGTCTAGGCGCTTCGCGCCCTGAGCCGTGTCACGCCGATGCCAGCCAGTATGACGGCTATGCCGGCGCCTGCTGCGTACGAGATCAGGGCTACCGCCATCTGTTTGTACAGGATGCCGCCGAGCGCCCAGACGATGACGAGGCTGTACGCCGCGTCGCCCCTCGTGTAGAGGTTGGCGAGGGTGAGCGCCACGGCGACGCCGATGACGAGGAGGGTCCAGTAGATGGCTGCTGTGCCGTAGCTCTCCCAGCCTGATGAGACTAGGAAGGCGACGATGTTGGCGATGGGGGCCACGGTTATCCAGCCGAGGTAGACGCTGAAGGGCAGGTGGACGTAGAGCCGTTCATCCCTCGGCGGCTTAGCCTTACCTATGTCGAGCCTCAGGTAGATCATTATGAGGGAGCCGAGGAGTCCGAACATGGCGACGAGGCTGAGTGCTACCAGCCTCCAGTGCCAGAGGAATATCCACGCGGCGTTGAGGACGCTGCTCAAGGCGAAGAGCCACCCTATCTTCTTCACGTATTCTTGGTCTTGTCCGCTTCTGAACTGGTGTACTGTGAAGGCTAGTAGCAGGAGGTAGATGACGCCCCAGATGCTGAATACGTAGCCGGCGGGCACGAAGTAGTTGGGGTAGCTGTCCGACAGCTCGGCGGTGGTTACGCCGTTCAGGGGCAGCAGGTTGGCGAGGGCGTTGACCGTCACCATCAATCCGTAGCTCACCGCGTTTCCGTACCTCAGGGTCCTCGTTTCTGCCATGTTTACCCGTCTGGAAGGGCTCTAGTTAAGGCGTTCTCGTATCATCCATGTAATAATCGTGTAAACTTTCATGTTCTTTTAACAAAACCATTAAAACAGTCCGGATTCTATCCTAGGTAATGATCTCCGACTCACTCCCGGACGGAATAGCGATACTCGACTTCGGCGGACAGTACTGCCACCTCATAGCGCGCAGGGTCCGCGAGATGAACGTCTACAGCGAGATTCTGCCAAGCGACGCCAAGGCAGACGAGGTGACGGCGCTGGGCTCCGTGATGAGGGTCAAGGGCGTAATCTTCTCGGGTAGCCCGAGCAGCGTAAAGGCGGAGGACGCGTTGACGCTCGACCCAGCCATACTGGGGCTGGGGGTACCGGTTCTGGGTCTGTGCTACGGGCTGCAGCTGCTGGCGAGCATGCACGGCGGTGAGCTGGGGAAGGCACGTGAGTACGGCGTGACCCGGGCGTACATCGATGAGCCTGTCGGGGTGCTTGAGGGGCTGGGCTCCTGTGAGCAGGTGTGGATGAGCCACGGTGACACGGTGTTCAGGGCTCCCGAGGGGTTCAGGGTGCTCGCCCACACCGAGAGGGCGCCAGTGGCTGCTATGAAGGACGTGGAGAGGGAGGTCTACGGCCTCCAGTGGCACCCCGAGGTGGTGCATACCACGCACGGGGCTGAGATGCTCAGGAACTTTGTGTTTAAGGTCTGCGGCTGCGAAGCAAACTGGCGTCCCTTGGACAGGGTGGAGGAGGCGGTCAAGGAGATCGGCTCCAAGGTGGGGGGCGGCAAGGCGATAATCGCGTTGAGCGGCGGCGTGGATAGCAGCGTCGCCGCGGCCCTCGCTGGGAGGGCGCTGGGGGAGAGGCTGTTCGCCGTCCACGTGGACCACGGCTTGATGCGGATGAACGAGTCCAGTGAGGTGGAGGAGGCTTTCAGGCACCGCGGCGTCAACCTCGTGGTGGTCGACGCTAGAGAGAGGTTCCTGAGGCGGCTTGAGGGGGTGGTTGACCCCGAGGAGAAGAGGAAGATAATCGGCGAGGAGTTTATCAGGGTGTTCGAGGACGAGGCGGGGAAGGTGGGCGCCGATTACCTGATCCAGGGCACCATCTACCCTGACAGGATCGAGTCGGGGCTTACGCGGAACAGCGACACCATCAAGACTCATCACAACGTGGGCGGGCTACCAATGCGGATGGAGTTCAGGGAGGTAATCGACCCGTTGAAGGACCTCTACAAGGACGAGGTGAGGGCGCTGGGGGAGAGACTTGGGCTGCCCCGTGAACTCGTGTGGCGGCAGCCCTTCCCGGGGCCAGGGCTGGCTGTACGCATCGTGGGGCAGATCACCGAGGAGAAGCTGGAACTGTTGAGGAGGGCTGACGCCATCGTCTGCGAGGAGGTGGAGGCGCACCCGTTCGGCGAGGGGCTCTGGCAGTACTTCGCGGTGCTCACCAACACGAAGAGCACCGGAGTGAAGGGAGACGAGAGGGCTTACGGGTGGACCGTCGCGGTGCGGCTTGTGGAGAGCGTGGACGCCATGACGGCGAAATTCAGCAGGGCGCCGTGGGACGTGCTTGAGAGGATCAGCAACAGGATCGGTAACGAGGTTCAGGGCGTGACGAGGGTCGTCTACGACATAACCCATAAACCCCCGAGCACCATAGAGTGGGAGTGATGAAGGGCTTCACATACCCCGAGGGGGGGCCGGCAGCCGACCTCCTCGTGGAGGCGACGGGCTCATCGCTGGGGGAGGCTTTCGCTTACCTGGCGCTGGGTATGTTCAACGTGATGACGCCCATCGAGGGTATCGCCGAGGCGGAGGAGTACACGCTGGAGGCTGAGGGCAGCGACCTTGAGAGCCTGCTGTTTAACCTGATGGACGAGTTCCTCTACATCAACGACGTGGAGCAGCTGGTGCCGCGGAGGATAAACATCGAGGTTGACAAGAAGAATTTTACCGCGGTAGCCGAGTGCGTCGGTGAGAGGTTCAGCGCCGCCACCCACGAGGTGGGCATAGCCGTGAAGGCGGTGACCTTCCACATGATGGAGATCGTGGAGGAGGGCGGAGGCTGGCGCGTACGAATTGTTTTCGACACCTAGGCCGATAGGCGGCTCCTGACGTTGGAGGCGAGGACGCCGGGGATGCACAGTACCAGGAACACGATGAAGCACGTCTTTATGCTCTGGAGCAGCTGCGGGTAGAGGGCGGGCGCTATCTCCTGTGCGCCGAGGTTGACTGCGAAGACCGTCATGGCTATGCCTGTGCTCACCATCTGGCCGGTGAGCCTCATTGTGCCCACGGTGGATGAGGCTACGCCGTAGCGGCTGCTGTCGACGCTGCCCATTATGGCGTTGGTGTTGGGGGAGCTAAAGAGGGCTAGGCCGACTCCGAGGAGTCCGAGGCTGGCTGCTATGTATGTCAGGCTGGTGGCGTCTGTGACGAAGATGAGGGGTACGAGGCTAGCGGATGTGACGGCCATGCCTGCGGTGGCGAGTCTGTGGGGCTGTACGGTGTCGCTGAGTCTGCCGGCTATGGGGGAGACTATGGCTTGGACTATTGGGGACGCCATCATGACGGCTCCAGCCTGCTGGGGGTCGAGGGCTTTGATGTACTGTAGGTACATGCTGAGTAGGAGGGTCATGGCGAAGGTGGCGCTGTAGTTGATTAGGGCGGCGAGGTTGCTGTAGCTGAACGCCTTGTTCTCGCGGAACAGGCGGAGGTCGAGGACGGGGTTCTGCGCCCTGTCCTCGATCCAGATGAACGCGGCTAGGAGGACGAGTCCGACGAGTATGGGGATGTAGGCTGTTGTGGCTGGCAGGTTTGACATTCCGTAGGTGAGAGCCATGAGCATGAGGCTGTACGCGGCTGATCCTTTGAGGTCGAAGCCTCGTTCTCCGTCTATCTTCCACTCGGCCTTGACTTTGAGGAGGGTGACTGCGATCACTACTAGGCCTAGGGCTACGTTGAGGAGGAATATGCTTCTCCAGCCGTAGTTCTTGGTTAGGAAGCCGCCGAGGTAGGGTCCTACGCTGAGGGCGATGTAGACGCATGCGACGTTGACTCCGAGGACGGTGCCTCGTTCCTGGGGTTCGTGGACCGAGACCAGGATGGCTACGCCTGTGCCGAATATCATGGCGCTGCCCACGCCCTGGAGGGCTCGGTAGGCGACGATGAGTTCCGAGGAGGGGTGGACCGCGAGGAGGGCAGACGCGGCTGTGAACACCGTTATGCCTGCGAGGTAGACCTTCTTTCGTCCGTGCATGTCGGCGAGCTTTCCGAAGGGTATGAGGAACATGGCTGAGGTGAGCAGGTAGGCTAGGCTCGCCCAGCTCATGGCTACCGCCGTTAAGCCGTACTCTTTGGCTATGCTGGGGAGGGCGATGTTGAAGCTGCTGCCGCTCCACGGGGTGAGGAAGCTGCTGAGGCTCATCGTTAGCTGCACTGCTCTTTTATCTACTTCCATCCGGTTGATTCCTCGTGATATGTTGACGAAGGTACGCGGCGCTATGATTTAATGGTTTCAGGTGCACTGGGCTGCCTTGTACCTACCTACTAGGAATCTTGCGAAAAAAAATTAGGTCATGATTCAACCGCTTCACGCTGGCGTTCTGAGTTCTTTTTTAGAAACTTCTTTATTAAATCCTTTCTGGGTATGCTAACCTTTTTCAAGGAATATAATTCACTAAGATCGTGGCTGAGAAAAATAATTCACGGGAACGCTTGCGTCCATCCATAAGGTTATCGTTCTTGACCCTGCTGGTCGTCTTGCTTGTCTCTGCGGCTCCGAAGGTGTCCGCGGAGCCTGTGCAGGTGGAGTGTGGGGTTCGTGTCATCAACATAGAGAAGGTTGACTTGGCGGCGAACACGTATCGACTGGATTTTTATCTCTGGTTTAGCTGGGACCCGGGCTTGCTCTCGATGAAGCAGGTTCAGGACTTCGAGTTCTTGAACGGCGTGCCCTCGAAAGACGTCGTCTACTTCACCGAGGAGGAGGGGTTCCTGCAGTACAGGGTTAGAGGGGATTTCCTGAAGACGTTCGATTTCAGTAAGTATCCTTTCGAGGTTTATAACCTCGCGGTTACCATCGAGCATAAGAACATGAACAGCACGGCGCTCGTGTACGTACTGGATGTTGATTCGGGCGTCGACGAGGGGGTGAACGTCGTCGGCTGGGACTACCTAGGCTTCTGTGACTACTTCCAAGAGCATGAGCTCATCGATAACAGTTTCAGCAACTACGTCTTCCAGCTGAAGGTGGGCAGACCCTTCCTATCGTCTGTGGTGAAAAACGTGTTACCAATAACGGTGATCACGGTCATCTCGCTGCTCACCTTCTTCATCGCGCCCCAGAACTTTGGACAGAGGATCAGCCTCGCAGTCTCGACGCTGATGGCTGCCTCCGCCTTTCACATCAACCTGCTGAACGCTTTGCCTCCTACGGGGTACCTGACGTTAGCCGACAGGATGATGCTCACAGTGTACATCATTTTCCTGTATAATCTGGGTACCTCGGTATACATTATGAGGCTGGTCGACTCCAAGAAAAACGAGGACGCGTCAAGGATTAACCAGAGAGCCGCTAGACTGCTGATGGGGATAATCGCCGTAATGGTCATCCTGCTACTTCTCTTCTAGATCAAGGCAAACAGCCTCATTTTCCGAGTGAAAATACTTCACCAATGATATGCTATTTTTTTAGGTTCTTTTTCATGTATATTCGTCGGTATCCGTCGTCGTTCTGTCTCTTGTATTCGCTCCATCCGAGGTGTCTGTACATCTCTTGGGTCTCGGTCATCTTCTCGTGGGTGTACAGCCGTATCTCGCTATAGCCCATGACTGTCGCGTGGTCTTCGGCGAACTGCATTAGTTTTCCGCCGTACCCCCTGGACTGGATGGACGGGTGTACCGCGACGTTGTCGAGCAGCATGTGGGTTTTCTGTGGTATCAGCACAAGCACACCTTGGACCACGCCTTCGACGTCTAGCACGTAGACGCGTTTCTCTTCGATCAGCTTCCTGTAGTCATCCTTCATCGGAGCGGGAGGTTTACCGATCCGTTCAACGTACTTGCTGTACGATTTCTCTACGATCTCCTCTACTCTCGCCAAGTCGTCGATGACCGCCTCTCTGATGATGCACATTACCTTATGTTTCTTTGAATGGCTCATAAATAATGATGCGAGAGTTGGGGGGCGTCTCCTCTACTATTGGCATCTTGTGATCCCAAATAATCCGGTGATTGGGGTCCGTAAGTTACCGTCTTTTTCCGCTTTTTTTTAATAAAACGTAATGTTTAAAGTATTCATGTTATTAACGCCGGGCGTTTACTTTACATGGAAGAGAGTTAATTGACCAAATCTCCCCAGAGATATGAGTACCTTCTGAACAAAGTCAAGTATGATACAGAGGAAACCCTACATGCCGCTGACGCAACCACGTGTCTGTCCGGTGAGCATGAGTGGAAGAAATCGTTCGTTTATGGCAAGTATTCATGCACGAAATGTGATGCGAGCAGGATGAAGATCAAGTAGCCTCGGCTCACTACGTTCCCACGGGAACATGATCCTTTTTCAGACCAGATTCTCCCGCATATGAGTTTATATTCATAGCATTCACAGCGGATGAACCAGAAAAGTGAAAAGAGGCGTCAGTGTCTGGAGGGTGGAGAATCATGAAGCCTTTCCCAGTACTGCACACCGAGCGACTAACCCTCAGGAAGCCCACCGAGGAGGACATAGTCCCTCTGCTGGAACTGAGCCAAGACGAGGAAGTGATGCTGTACTTCGGCGTGGAGCCCTACAAGGAGGAGAAGCAGGCGAGAGAAGAGGTCGAATGGTTCCTCAAGATATGGAGGGAGGGCACAGGCACCCGTTGGGTCATCACACTGAACGGGGACGGCTCCCTCGTCGGCGAGATCGGTTTCTACGACTACAAGAAGAAGCACAGGAAAGCCGAGATAGGGTATAAGCTGGCGCGGAGGCACTGGAGTAAGGGCTACATGTCCGAGGCGATGTCCGCCATGCTGGGATACATCTACGGCGAAACCGACATCAACAGGATTCAAGCCCTAGTTGACCCGAGAAACCCGGCTTCGCTCAGGGTGCTGGAGAAGCATGGCTTCCAGAGGGAGGGCGTCATGAGAGGCTACGAGTACGAGAGAGGCGCCTATGTGGACCTGATAATGCTCTCGATCCTGCGGAGAGAGTGGAGAACAGGGAGCTGAGTGGTATTCAGACAGCGTCACTCTATGTTTGAACCTCGTCTTGAAAAGAATTCTTTACAAATCAGCATATATACGCCCTGAAACCCTCGTGGCACATGCGTATCCAGAGAAGCTGGCTGATACTCGTACTCGTCGCCGCCTTAGCCTTCATCGTCTACAGGCTCCCGGTTCAGGAGGAGCCCGCCGCGGTGGACGAGGAGAAAGGCGATGAAAGCGTCAGGATCGCCGTCACCTACGAGATGCTGGGTGAGACAGTTCAGATCTGGCCTCACCCCGTCTCAGAGGAAAAAGTCCTTGCCCTCATCAACATGACAGAGGCGGAGATAAACAGTTACTGTGAGGAGAACCAGAGCGAGTACAGGTTCAGGCTCGTCCCTACGCCGGTCCTCAACAAGGGTGGTACCAGTGGAGATGAGCTTCCGCCCGGGCTCGAAGAGACCATGCAGCTCGACGAGGACGGCGTGTCACTGGTGGTGGGGCACGACTTCTCAAGGGCGAACCGGTACTCCCTCGAATACGCTGACGAGCACGGCATGCTCCTGCTGAGCCCCTCGGGGGTCGGGCTGGGCCAGTCGCTCCCCGGCGACTGCCTGCACAAGCTTATGCCCAACATCTACGAGGACCCCGAAGTCTACGAGAGGGTCTTCGCCGACATGATCAGGAGCATGGGCTACGAAGCGTTCGTGACCATAGGCTCCGGCGGGCACGTCTTCATGCGGAGCCTGCTCGACGAGACGGGTGAGGCGCTGTCTTACCCGTACCGTGAGACAGAGGTGGTCATGGACATCAACGCAGATGACCTCGGACCCTACCTGAGGCAGGCAGCTGAGTACGTGAACGAGACCGCCGCACTGTACGGTGTCGAGAACATGTGCGTCCTCGTTGAGCCCCTCGGGGTGGATAAGCTGACTGAGATACTTACCAACGCGGACAGCCACAGCGTGTTATCCAAGGTAAAATGGTTTGACTACGGAGGCATCCCAGAGGAAGGCATCACAGAGGAGAACCTTGGGGCACGGTTGGCGAGGTACGGGTTCACCCAGATGGTGATGTGCCCCACTGACTCGCCGAGGTCGGAGGAGTTCTACAGGAAGTACGTGGATCACGTGGGCGCTATACCTACGCCTAACAAGGTATACGGCGAGGCCGCGAGGTACGACGCCGCCTGGCTCATGGCGCTTGCAGTCATCGAGACGGGCTCCGCGGAGCCCCAAGAGGTGAAGGAGGCTCTGCCTACGGTGTGCGAACGGTACCAAGGCGTACTCGGGGACTGCTCTCTTAACGAGTACGGCGACAGGGCTAAGACCGACTACAGGATATACGAGTGGATACTCGTCGACGGCGAGGCGCGTTTCGACGCCGTCGGCTACTACGACTCTTCAACCGGGTCATTCACGTTCACTCGATGATTGGTACTCAGAGCCTTATCTCATACGCCAACACGAGTGATGCATAGAAGTACCTTGATTCTTTTCGATAATGGCGGCGTTTCGAGCTAAATTATTTAGATAGCCACAAATATTTAGTAAAAGGCAAATGGAATTTTATGTCAATAATTAAGAAAAACCTCAGCGAGTACATAGTAGAATTTTATTCATATTTCACCGTTATATGGATAATAGTATTTTTCGGTTCTCTGATACTTCTAGGCTCAAAATATGAATATGTCGTCTACTATCTCGGTGCCTTTGCAGTGATTCCCGCCTCAGGCGTGTTCATAATGCCGTTCCTTTACCCCGCAGCTAAAGACCAAGAAATAAAACGAAACATCGAAAAATCAAGACAATATAGACCCATAATTCAGGAAAGATTTACCGTACAGAAATCTAGCCTGAACTCTGTACAGGAAACGTGTTTAAAGTGGCTCGAAGACATTGGCGCAAGATTCATCGAGACTGACAATAACGGCATCCTTGCCTACCATGAGGTGTATGACACCACATTTGACGTGGGAGTGAGCATCAGTAAAGAAGCTGTGAACCTACCAAAGGTTTTCCGAATAAGGTTATCACAAGACGGAACAGATACCCAAGTAACGTTTGATATCCTTCCAGGATGGCAAATTCATCCCATCGACGGCGTAAAAAAACGAGAAGAAGCTTGGAAGATATATGTACACAAGTTAAAATATTATTTAAATAAAAATTAATATATTAAAAACCGTTTTCGGCTCCTTCCCAGAGGTAAATATTTCACTTCACGGGCTCTCCTATACTCGGCGGCTGAAAGCTATGGGCGGCGTACTCGGTGAACACGGCTGGTGTAGCTCCGCGCTTAGATTGCTTGAGCACACCCGCGCACTCCCAGTCGGACGCCCTTTACTTATCCACGTGAGGCACACGGAGCGAGACTCGATGAGGCACCCCCGAGACAACCCCGTGTCCACCGTGTTGGGCAAGGAGGCTGCACGCGAGTTCGGGGCAGCGCTGCCCACCGCCAGCTACAGGGTGTGGCACACCTCCGTCGACAGGACCCGCGAGACGGCTCTGTCCATCAAGGCGGGGCTGGAGGACTCCGGTTCTACCTGCGAGTGTATGGGCTGGGTAGGCGTCTCCACGATATTCGACCTCGACAGGTTCCACGGGTTGCCGGGCACGTACGAGGTCGTCGAGGACACCGCCGAGAGCGCGTCGGCTTACCTCACCAACTGGGTCGCGGGTCTCTACCCGCCCGACGTCGTGCGCCCCTCCCTTGAGTTCGCCCAGATGATCGCACACGCCATGGTGACGGGCGCCGGCGACTGCTCAGGGATACTGGTGAGTCATGACACGTGGGTCGCCGCCTTGATGCTGCACTGGCTCGGGATGCAGCCGCCCCGGGACTGGGTGGGCTTCCTCGACGGCTTCGCCATGGCACTCGGGAACCCCTACGCTATCGTCGCGACCAAGCAGGGAACCAAGAGGCTCAGGCTACCACACTGGTGGGAAAACAAAACACGACCAGAATAAATTTTCGGTAAAAACCGAAAATCATATCATGGCGAGAGTAATATAGCCCAGAAAACGCTTATTCCCGGTAGCCGGAACAGTTCGCTTCCAGCCGCTGTACGCACGCCCATCCGCACAGCTTAAAACGTCGCCGCCGAACCAGAAGCCATGAAGCTCAAGGTAGCGAGACCCCACGAGGCGTCGTTCGACTACAGCGTAGACTTCAAGAAAGGCGACAGGGTCCGCGTGGGGCGGGAGGACCCAGAGATGCCCGGCTGGTACTGGTGCCGGGACAAGGACGGTGTCGACTCCTGGATACCCGAGGAGTACCTGGAAATCCGCGGCGAAGAGGGTGCCATAACCCAGGAATACAACACCCTCGAACTCACGGTGGAGCAGGGTGACACACTCGAGTACGTCACCGAGGTCAAGTACTGGACCCTCGTCAGGTTGGGCGACGGCGCCTTGGGCTGGGTCCCCACGGACAAGCTCACCAAAACAGATTAAACATGGGCGCCGCCGCATATCAGCCATGGAAGACTGCGACCAGCTCGAACTCATAAGACTCGAAGGCGGCTACCTCAGATTCATCGTTGAGACCCACGCCGAGCTGAACATCCTGGAACACCTCGAAAAATGCAGCGAGTGCCGCCGAAACATCAAGAAACACCTCGACAGCGACACCGACACACCCGGGCTGGGCAGCCTCTTCCACGTCCAGGCAGACGACTCAACTGTAGCTAGGCGAGGCGACCACCCGGACCCAGACGCCTTCATCGACGCACGCATCCAGTGGAGGAAAAAACATCTCACGCAGCTCATCGAGAACGCCGAGATTGAGCTACAGGACCTCAGGAAACGGATAACCCGCTAGCCGAGTCCCAGCCTTTTCCCCAAGCCGTCCACGGCGTCCATGTATTCTCTCCACATCTTGCCCCCCGTGGCGCCGCCGTCAACCACCAGCGCGTGGCCGTTCACGAAACAAGAGTCTTCGCTCGCCAGCCAGAGAGCGGCGCGGGCGACGTCCAGCGGTGTCCCCGGGCCCCTGATGGGCTGAGCCCCCGTGAAAGCCTCCTCTATGACACCCAGCTTGGAGTCCGCCTCTCCCGGCGGCACACCCCTCGCCCTCGCGATCATAGGCGTCGGGATATAGCCCGGCAGCACACAGTTGACGCGGATATTACATTCACCCAGCTCCATGGCGACCGACCTCGTGAGCTGAACAACCCCTGCCTTCGCCGCGCTGTAGACGTGGTTCCCGTATCCCGTCCTGATGGCGGCGACGCTCGCGGTGTTCACGATGCTGCCGCCGCCCTGCCCCCTCATCACAGGCGCCGCGTGCTTGATCCCCAGGAAGACGCCCCTCAGCAGCACC
>JAFGTA010000059.1 GCA_016934355.1 Candidatus Bathyarchaeota archaeon
AGCTACCCAAAACCCTTTTTTAGCATGAATAGGAGTGGTGTTTTAGGCTATGAGCAGGTAGCCAAGGTGTGAAGTAAGTTTGAGTATAGAAGCCTACATAATGATGAACATAAAATCCGGTTCAGAGGACCAGGTCTGTGAGACCCTCACGAAGTACCAGGAAGTGGAAGAAATCGCGGTCATCTACGGGGAGTATGACGCCATCATAAAGGTAAATACATCCGACATGAAGACCCTCGACACATTCATCATCCAGAAGCTGAGGTCGATACCGAACATCTTCCTGACGGCGACGATGCTCATAGCGAAGCAGTACAAGTAGGTGGAAACCCGCCCACGGTCTTCTTTCTATCCCCATATCCTTAAATCATGGAGTAAACGGCTCATCAAAGGTAGAAAAGAGAGTGAAACGGGGTGAGAGCCGTTGACCCGCACAGTAGGAGCCAGTTTCCGGGAAGCGTACGCCGAGTCGCTGGCGTCGCTATCGTTCAACCTGACCGGCCTGCTGGCCGGCGGCCTCCTCTCGATCTACTTCGGCCTATTCAAGGAGTATAGCTGGGCCTTCATACTCTACCCAGGGATACTGAGCGTCAGGGGAGCCATCGGCGGCCTCTTCAGCGGCAGAGTAAGCACAGGCCTCCACCTCGGCCTCGTGAAGCCGACAGTTAGGGACAACACAGAGTACGCCTACACCCTGTTCCAGACCGTGATGGCGATCGCCCTCATCAGCAGCGTCTTCATGTCCACCCTGGGAAGCCTCTTCAGCGTCGCCCAGGGCGCAGCAGCCCTCCAGGATATCCTCAGGATATTCATCGTCGTCACGGCTACAATGTTGCTGTCCGTCGTGTTGATTCCCCCGTTCACCTACGCGGTCTCGGTGTACAGCTACAGGAAGGGGCTCGACCCGGACAAGGTGGTGTACCCCATCATATCCACAGTGAGCGACATCATCGTCACCGCTTGCTACGTCGTCGTCATCAAGGGCACCGTCTCGTGGGGCAGGCTCGGCTGGGCAGTGTTCGCCCTCCTCGACGCCGCGTTCATAGGGGTAGTCATCTATATAATCGACAGGAACAGGGAGAACAGGGACTTCGTGGACACGGTGAAACAGTTCCTAGTCACCCTAGCAATCGTATCCGTGATAGTGAACATCACCGGCTCAGCCCTCGAACGGATAACGGGAACCATAGGCAAGAGACCCGAAATATACATGGTCTACCCGGCGCTCATCGACACAGTTGGCGACGCGGGCAGCATAGTCGGCTGCACAGCGACCACCAAGATGCTGCTGGGCACGCTGAGCCCCAGGCTGACGGCGATAAGAGAGCACACCCAAGAGATCCTGAGTACGTGGCTCGCGTCCCTCACCATGTTCATCGTCTACGCCGTGGCGTCGAGCATCGTGTACGGCGTCCACCTCGTCTCGGGGCTGGCGCTCAGGCTCATCCTAGTGAACGTGGTGCTGATACCCGTCATAGTGGTGGTGGCCATGGCGACTGCCATCGTCACGACGAGACGGGGGCTGAACCCTGACAACTTCGTGATCCCCATAGAGACCTCGATCTCGGACGGGTTGACGACGCTAGTCCTCTACGCGGCGCTCACCCTCATACGGTAGGCGGTATGCGTAAAGTTTATTATCAAAGCTATAACCTATGCTTCTACGTTTGCCCTGGTAGTATAGTTCGGTCCAGTATGCTCGGCTGTCACCCGAGCGATCCCGGGTTCGAATCCCGGCCAGGGCGCCACCCTCTCAAGGTTACGCTGAAAGGTTATTCTCAGCATAGGTGACTCAACTAAGTTTTTTAGTAAGTATCAATACTGGTGTATGAGAAAGAGAGACAGCGGATAGAGGGAAGTGAAAGGATTTGTTCATGCCTAGAGCCTACGACAGGGCCATAACCATATTTTCGCCGGAAGGCCGGCTATACCAAGTCGAGTATGCGCTGGAGCTCGTCAAGCGAGGGGCGCCCGTGGTCGGGATAGCCTGCCCAGACGGAGTCGTGCTGGCCGCCAACGAGACCCCGGAGAGCCACCTAGAGGACCCCGAGTACTTCAGAAAGATATACCAGCTGGACGACCACGTCGCCTCGGCCATCGCAGGCCTCAGCAGCGACGCTAGGGTGCTCATCGACCAAGCGCGCGTCTTCTGCCAGAGCAACAAGCTGCTTTACGACGAACCCGTAGACGTCGAGGTCCTCGCACGAAGGCTGGGCGACATGACCCAGGTGTACACGCAGCACGCCGGCGTCAGACCCTTCGGCGTCAGCATGATCCTAGCCGGCTTCGACGCGACGGGAAGCCGCGTCCTAACCACAGACCCCAGCGGGGCCTACAGGGGCTTCAAGGCGACCGCCGTTGGGAGGAAGACCGATGAGGCTAACAAGGTCCTGGAGGAGAAGTATAGGGACGACATGTCCCTCGACGACGCAGTCAAGCTCGCGGTTGAGGCGGTGAAGGCAGCCTCCGACACGGAGGTAACACCCAAGACCGTGAAGGTCGCCGTGATATCGGCTGAGACCAAGACCTTCGTTAGACTAGAGGACGAGGAAGTGGAGAAGCACCTCGCATAGAGAGGCTCACCCATGAGCGCCAAGTACACCCTTGTACGCTATCAGAGCGGCAGCGAAAAGTTCGAGATACTAGTGGACCCAGATAAGGGTCTGGAGTACAAGAGGGGTGAGCTCGGCGACGTGGCCAACGCCCTAATAGTAGACACCGTATTCACCGACGCCAACAAGGGAGAGAAGGCGTCGGCCGATAAGCTGGAGCACGCCTTCGGGACAAGCGACCCCATCGAGGTCGCAGAGATCATCTTCGATAAGGGCGTCTTCCAGCTAAACGCCCAGCAACGCAGGGAGATGATGGAGCAGAAGTGGAGGCAGATAATCCACATCATCTCCCGCACATACGTCGACCCTAAGACCAAGCTCCCCCACCCGCCGGTGAGGATAGAGAACGCCCTAGAGGACGTGAGGGTCCAGATAGACCCGTTCAAGGACGCCGAGGAGCAGGTGAAGGAAATAGTCGACGCGCTGAGGCACATACTGCCGATGAGCAGCGAGAACGTCCAGATAGCTATAAAGATCCCCGCCGAGTACACGGGTAAGAGCTACGGGATAGCTAAGGACTACGGCGACATAAAGAGGGACGAGTGGCTGGCGGACGGCTCATGGGTAGCAGTCATTGAGATGCCCGCCGCGATGCAGGTGGAGCTTATGGATGCACTTGGGAAGGCGACCCAAGGCAACGTCCAGTCAAAGATAGTGAAGTAGTGAAGGTAACTAGATTGAGCGCAAAATTTGAGACACGTGACATAGTGGTCCCCGGAGACCTGCTCTACGAGGGACGGATAAGCACAGGAGAGAACACGTACAGGAACGAGGGAAACGTCTACGCCACCAAGGTCGGCCTAGCCAACTACAACAAGGACAGGGTGTCGGTGATAGCCCTCGAAGGCACGTACAGCCAACTCGTAGGAGACCTTGTGATAGGAAAGGTCACGGACATCGAGCTTGGGCAGTGGAAGGTCGAGATCGGCGCAAACATAGAGGCCATCCTGACCATCAGCGACGCAGTCAACAAGCCCTTCAGGACAGGGTTCGACATGACCAGGGTTCTCGACGTGGGCGACACGATAGTGGCTAAGATAGTTGACCTCGACAGGAACAGGACCCCCATCCTGTCCATCGTCGGGAGGGACCTGGGTAGGGTCCACGAGGGCTTCATAATGATGATAACGCCCTCGAAGATACCCCGACTCATCGGGAAGAAGGGAAGCATGATCAACATGATCCTCAGGGAGACCCGGTGCCAAGTAACCATAGGTCAGAACGGAATGATACTGATCAACGGCAGAAACCGGGAGGATGAGGAGCTGGTTGTAAAGGTAATCCAGAAGATCGAGGCCGAGGCTCACACCTCGGGCCTCACCAACAGGATTCAGGAGTACCTCAGAACGATAAGGGAGGAAAAGAATTGAGTAAACCAAAGAGGAAGAGAACCTCGAAGAAGAAATGGGCTCGAGTGGACGGAAGGAAGGTCGACGAGCTCAGGCCGATTATCATCGAGAGCGGAGTCATACCTAACGCTGACGGCTCCGCGTACATCGAGATGGGCCGCAACAAGATCATCGCGGGAGTGTATGGGCCGAGGGAGATGCACCCCAAGAGGCGGAGTAAACCCAACAGGGGCATCCTCAGGTGCAGGTACCACATGGCGCCATTCAGCGTAGACCCGAGGCGGTCGCCCGCTCCATCCAGAAGGGATCAGGAGATCAGCATGGTCATGGCGGACGCCATCGAGCCTGCGCTGTTCCTTGAGCGGTACCCGAGGAGCGTCATCGACGTCTACATAGAGATCGTACAGGCGGACGGCGGCACAAGGTGCGCGTCGATCAACGCCGCAGCGGTCGCGCTGGCAGACGCCGGAATACCCATGAAGGACCTGGTCTCCGCCTGCGCCGCAGGCAAGTACGAGGACAAGATAATCCTCGACCTCGGCGACTACGAGGACAAGAAGGGCCAATCGGACGTACCCATCGCCTACATGCCGAAGTTCGACCAGGTGACACTGCTCCAGATGGAGGGCATCATGACCCAAGAGGAGACAGAGAAGTGCATCGAACTCGCAGTCGAGGGGTGCAAGAAGATCTACGAGATCCAGAAGGACGCCCTCAAGAAGAAGTACGGCATGGTGGAAGGCGCTGAGACCGCAGAGGCGGAGGAGAAAGCTCCAGTAGAGGAAGAGGCCCCCGAGGAGGAGACAGAGGAATGAGCAACAACATAGTTTCCCGGCTTAAACGCAAGAAGATAATGGACATCGTCGCCACAGGCAAGCGCATGGACGGCAGAGACCTGCTACAGTACAGGGATTGGGAGTTCAAGACCAACTTCCTCGCAAAGTCCGAGGGCTCAGCCGAGGTCAGGCTCGGTAAAACCCACGTGATCGTCGGCGTGAAGGCCGGCGTAGGCACACCGTTCGATGACACGCCAGACGAGGGCGTCATGATGTGCAACGCCGAGTTCACCCCAGTCGCCCACCCGACCTGGGAGCCCGGGCCACCCAACGAGGACAGCATCGAGCTTGCGAGGATCGTCGACAGGGGTCTGAGGGCAGCCGATATAATCGATATGAAGGACCTCGGCCTGATCTCGGGCGAGAAGGTGCAGATGGTGTTCGTCGACCTCTACGTGCTGAACTACGACGGCAACCTCATCGACGCATGCTCCGCAGGCGCACTCGCGGCTCTCTCTAAGGCCGAGATACCCGAGTACAAGGTCACGAAGGGCGAGCTGAACGAGATGAGCAAGACCAAGAAGCTCGAGCTGAAGGCGCTGCCCATAGCGGTAACCGTGTGCAAGATCGGCGACAGCCTCATCCTGGACCCCACGGCGGACGAGGACGAGGTCAAGGACGGCAGGATCACCGTCACAGTCGACGAGAAGGGCAACATAAACGCCATGCAGAAACGAGGCGCAGTCGGCTTCACCGTTGACGAGATAAAGAAATGTATAAATATCGCGTCGGAGAAGGCGGCAGAGATAAGGGCAGTCGCATTGGCGGGCTAAAATGGCTAAAAAAAGAAAGAACGCCGGGCTACGTGTGAGGGGCGGCGCCTCTCTCCGTAAGCGCTACAGCAGGATAATGGCGACGGCGAGGGCGACCCACAAGTGCCCGAGCTGCGCCAGCCCATCCGTTAAACGCGTGAGCGTAGGCATCTGGAACTGCAAAAAGTGCGGGTACAAGTTCGCGGGAGGCGCGTACACACCCTCCACAAAGCTGGGCCAGGCGTCACACCGCATACGCGTCCAAAAATAATTTTTTATTTTTTTTCTCAACAATGACCTCCAAGGCGTTGACCATACAGGCCAAGGCGGAGGTACAAATACAGGTGCCCCGCGAGCTCACGTTGACAATCCTCGAAGCCCTGCGGCCAGAGGCCGAGACCCCTTCTTCGGAGAGATCAAGCGCCAGGGTGAGGGGCGGCGACGGAGAGATCGTGATCACGGCGGAGGCGAGCGACACGACGGCGCTCCGGGCGTCCCTCAACAGCTACCTCCGCTGGGTTCAGGGCATACTTGATATGTTCTCCAAGCTCTAACCGGCCCGGAGAAACCCTTTATACTGTATCCCACCGAGATAAGTGAACCATCGAAGGTGAAATGATTGAGGAACGAGTTAAAGAGGCGGCTCAAGGCCGACGAGCAGCTGTACGGCACATGGATAACCCTCGAGGCGCCCATCGCCTCGGAGATGATGAGCACACTGGGCTTCGACTACTTCGTCATCGACACGGAGCACGCGCCCCTCGACATCCGGACGGCGCAGACGCTGATGCAGGCGATGCACCGCACCTCAAAGACGACCCCCATAGTGAGGGTCTGGTGGAACGACATAGTCGCCATCAAGAGGGCTCTGGACGTGGGGGCCTACGGTATCCTCGTACCGTGGGTGAACAACAGGGAGCAGGCCGAGATGGCCGTCAAGGCTACGAGGTACGCCCCCGGAGGGCTCAGGGGCTGCGGCCCGAGGCGGGCGGCCATGTTCGACCCTGACTACTTGAAGACGGCGGACAAGGAGATAGCCGTCATCGTCCAGATCGAGACCAAGGAGGCGGTCGCCAACATCGAGGACATCTGCAGCGTCGAGGGGGTCGACGCCACCTACATAGGGCCCGCCGACCTGTCAGCCAGCCACGGGCACCTGGGTAACATGAGTCACCCGGACGTGCAGAAGGCCATCGACAGGGTATACGACGCCACTAAGGCTGCTGGGCTCGCCGCGGGCATCCATGAGGCTTCCGGTAGCACCATTAAGAAACGGATGGAGAAGGGCTACAACCTTGTGACGCTGGGCAACGACCTCATCTACATGAGGAAGGGCGTCGAGAACCAGTTCAAGGAACTGGGAATCAAAAAATAATCCCCAACTTTTTTACTCGTATTCTATCGTCGCGGGCGGCTTGGGAGTCACGTCATAGTAGACCCTCACGACGCCGGCGCAGCTGTTAAGAATCTTCGACGCGGCCTCCTTGAGGGTGTTCCAGGGTATCCTCATGACTTCTGCCTTCAGGAAGTCCCTCGTCTTCACGGCGCGCATCGCCACGGCGTAGCCCTCCCCGTCCTTCTTGTCCACCCTGTAGAGGAGTCTCGTCGCCTCAGGGTAGTTGTCTTGGAGGTAGGAGAGTATGCTGACGAGTTGGTCGTAGCTTGGCTCCATCGCGTTATCAGAGTTGTCGCTGAAGGCCAGGGTCATCACGGAGCCATAAGCTCGCTTACCCTCGATCATACCCGTCGCATTCTCGTTCAGGACCCCGGCCTTGATCATCGTTGGGTCCAACCCGGTTATCTCGGCTGCGTCCCGTTTAAGCACCTTGAGGTCCCTCTGCGTCAGCCCGCTGAATATGGCCGCGAAGAACTGGGACGGGTTGTGGGGCTCGAACGCCTCCTCGACTATGAACGTCGCCTTCTTCAGTTCCTCCAGCTTCTCGGGGGTGATCTCCCCCACGACCCTGATGCTGAGCCCAGGCCCCGGGAAGGGCTGCCTCATGGCTAGCTCCGGCGGGGCGCCCAGCGCCCTCGCCACCTCTCTCACCTGGCTCTTGTACAGCGTCTTCAGCGGCTCGATGACCTTGAACCCGTACTTCTCGACGGGGTCGATGCCGATCTGCTCGAGGACGTTGTGCTGGGTCTTTATGCCCGCGGAGGTCTCGTCGATGTCGGCTTTGATGGTGCCCTGCACCATGATGGTGCACTGCTCCTCCTTGGCTACGTCGCCGAGGGTCTCGTAGAAGGTCTGCCTGAACACCTTCCTCTTGTCCTCGGCGTCCGGTATCCCGACGAGAGCCTCGAGGAACCTCTGCCTCGCATTGACTATCCTCACGGGAAGGCTCAGAGGCTCAGATGAGAGCAGGGACTTCACGTGCTCCGCCTCACCCAGTCTCATGAAGTTGTCATCGATGAAGACGCAGATCAGGTTGTCGCCTATCGCCCTGTGTGTCAGCACGGCTGACGTCGTGCTGTCGACGCCGCCGGAGACCGCCACGAGGGCCTTTTTGTCTCCGAGGGTATCTTTTATCGCTGTTATCTGGCCTTCGATGAATGCTTCGGCATCGAAATCCGCCATTCCGCTCAGAGCATCATGGCTTGATCGGACATAAAAGCTTTCCAAGGCACACAGAAAACATGTAAAAAGAGGTTGAATCCGACGCTTAATCTTAACTTTGATATGTAACAATTGAGGTTATTGAACGTGGTTGAACCATAAAAGAGGCGAAAAAAGTGGTTAACACGGTCGCGGCGATAGGCGCTGGCGTCATAGGCGGCGCTATAACGAAGTGCCTGCTGGGCGCCGCGAAGCTTGTCATGGAGGGTGTCTTGGTGCCGTCGGATATAGAGGAGATGGTGACCACGTCGGGGGCACCGCCATCGAGGGCATATACGAGATCGAGGACGGGAAGCTGAGGACGGCCCTAATGAACGCGGTTCAGTCGGCTACGAACAAGTGCCTCAACATCCGCTACCTCGGGGAGGAGCGCCTAGTAACCGGACGTTTCTGGAAGATATTATATCATCTAGAGGCGACTTTCTCATTGTTCAGTCATGTTTGACCTAGTCATAAGAAACGGCAGAGTCGTCGACGGCACCGGGAACCCGTGGTACTTCGCAGACGTCGCCGTCAAGGACGGCAAGATCGCAGGGATCGCCAAGAACCTTCAAGGCGAGGCCGGTAAAGTCATCGACGCGAAGGGACTCATAGTCGCCCCCGGGTTCATCGACGCCCACAGCCACGGCGACTATAACACCCTCGTATACAGGGACATGGAGAACTTGATCCACCAGGGCATCACCACCGTCGTCGCAGGCCAGTGCGGCGCCAGCCCGGCGCCCCTCAGCGACAAGTCGAGGGCGGAGATGCAGAAGGACGTGGACGCCTGGCTCCCCGAGGGCTACGAGTTGAGGCTAACGTGGGACACCTTCGACGACTACCTCGTCGAGGAGGAAAAAGAGGGGCTCGGAGCCAACGTCGCCCACATGGTGGGGCACGGCGCCGTCAGGGCTGCTGCCATGGGGTTCGAGGCGCGTGACCCAGCGGCGACGGAGCTCGAAGCGATGAGGGAGCTCACCGCCGAGGCTATGGAGGCGGGCGCCTACGGCCTCAGCTCGGGGCTAATCTACCCGCCCGGGATATACGCTAAGACGCCTGAGCTCATCGAGTTGGCGAAGGTGGCGGCTAGGTACGGCGGCGTCTACGACTCGCATATCAGGGGCGAGGGGAGGGGGCTCTTCGACGCACTCAGGGAGGCTCTGGAGATCGGTGAGAAGGCGGGCATCCCCGTTCAGATCAGCCACCACAAGATAGCGAGCAAGTCGATCTGGGGCCAGAGCCGCGAGTCGCTGACGATGTTCGAGGAGGCTAGGAGGCGCGGCGTGGACGTCACCGTTGACCAGTACCCCTACAAGGCTGGCTCCACGAGCCTCATTACGCTTCTGCCTCCGTGGGCTCACGACGGCGGCACCGAGGCTGCGCTTGAGCGCCTCAGGGACGAGGAGCTCAGGAGGCGAATGAAGAGGGAGATCGAGGAGGGCATCCCCGGCTGGGAGAACTTCGGAGGCGAACTCGGTTGGGAGAACGTACGCGTTACGTGGGTGAAGACGGACGCAAACAAGGCGGTCGAGGGGATGAACATGGTGGAGGTGAAGAAGCACCGCGGGGCACCTGACGAGTTCACAGCCCTCTACCAGCTGCTGCTGGAGGAGGAAGGCGCCACCCAGATGGTCATCTTCTACGGCGACGAGGGCGACGTTAAACGCATAATGAGTCACCCCCTCCACATGGTGGGCACAGACGCTGGCTGCTGCACAGTGGAGGGCCCCTTCTGCAAGGGGAAGCCCCACCCCAGGCACTACGGCACCTACCCCAAGATACTGGGCAGGTACGTTCGGGAGGAGAAGACGCTGCGGCTGGAGGAGGCCGTCAGGAAGATGACGAGCTTCCCGGCGCAGAGGTTCGGCATCCTCGACAGAGGCGTGCTGAGGCCCGGGATGTGCGCGGACATAACCGTTTTCAACCCGGACACCGTGGCCGAGAAGGCGACGTACAGTGTACCTCACGCGTTCCCCGAGGGCATCGACTACGTCGTCGTGAATGGCATGGTCACCATCGGTGGAGGCGTGTACACTGGCGTACACGCGGGTAAGACCCTGAGAAAGAGATAATCCTTTTTAAAAATGGTGTAGGGGGTTTCCCTACTTTTTTATGTACTTGCCGAAGTGGACCGGCGTCGCGTGGACGACAGGCAGGTCCGCCATGGTCTTCAGGCCAGGCTCCGCGTTGATGACCAGAGGAATCATGTTCGTGGTCATGGCTATGGTGCCGTGGTCTCCGTGGACGCATGGGCTGATCCTCTGGTGGATCGGCGGAACGCCCTCGATGTCTACGCCGTCGAACTCCTCGGGCGCGCCGATGTACGCCTTAAAGTCCATGGTGATGACGGCCTTGCCGCCCATGATACCGTAAGCCATCTGCATGGAACCCGCGTTCTTGCCCTTGGGCACCTTGATGGCGTCGCTCGCGGCGTCGTGGTCAAGGATGACCGCCTGCGGCGGGTCCACCTTGATCTCGTCCAGCTCCCAGCCCAGGGAGTCGGAGATCATCTGGATGCTCTGCTCCAAGCCGACGTGACCCGTGATCTTCCCGGAGTCTATGGCCTTCCTGAACTCCTCCTTGGTCATGCCTGCCCCGATCTTCTTCTGGAAGGGGATGCGGCGCGTCGCTGCGTTCATCTGCCTCGAGACGTAGATGGTCTCCACCTGCTCGCAGGGGCCCGTCAGGAATGTGGGGAGGATGTCCATGAGGAACCCCGGGTTGATGCCGGTGCCCAGAAGCGTCGCCCCGTACTTCTTGGCGACCTTGTCAAGCTCCTTCGCGTACTTGGTGCCCTCCTCCGTTGCATAGGGGTACCCAAGCTCCTCGCAGGTGCTGACGATGCTCACGCCGTGCTTCAAGATCTGCTCAAACTGGCCGTGGGTCTGCCTCAGGTAGGACATGGTGGTGTGGACAACGACGTCCGGCTTCGTCTTCTCCAGCACCTTGTCGGCGTCGTTGGAGATGACAACGCCTATCTTCTTCCCTCCGAGGACCTCGCCCAGGTCCTTCCCCACGATCTGGGAGTTGATGTCGACTGCGCCGACTATCTCGACGCCTTCCTTGGTGAGCAGATGGGTCGCGAGTCTCCTCCCGATGACTCCGATTCCGTAAGACACTACTTTAACGTTCTTCAACTTTGTTCACGGTAAAACTACTGCAAGCCATTTTATAGTTTACTCTCGGGTTGCACCGTCTAAGCATTATCGGTCGCTCAATGTTGTAGGTACTGCATCCATTCAAACATTTTACTATATACAACATTCGATGTTGGTTCGCCAGTCTATCCTAATATAGGATAAGGAGGTAAACAAAGTGAACTACAGAAAAATTCTGAAAGAAAGACGTGCGATGACAGGACTTGAAACAGCCATCATACTTGTCGCCTTCGTTATTACCGCAGCCGCCTTCGCGTTCGTGGTTCTGAACATGGGTTTCCTGACTGCCGAGAAGACGCAGTCAGTAATCAGTTCAGGCATGGCAGAGGCAGCCTCTGCGCTGCTCACAGACAGCGGGATGGTAGCCCAGTTCTCCAACGTCACAGGTGACCAGAGTGATATCTGCCTCACCAAGCTGACGTTCTACCTGAAGCTGTCACAGGGTCATGAGCCCATCGACCTTGACGACAGCGTCTTGGTTGGTACATACACGAACCAGAGGTGTCACGGAGAGATCTATAGCAGCAACGGCACCATCATGACGGTCACGACCGTTAACGGTGACGGCGACTCGCTGCTGGAGGTTGGCGAGAAGTTCAAGGTGGTCATCGACTTCACTGAACTCGGTAAAGGCACCGTGGACCCCACTCAGGGCTCCGCTGCCAACGTGTACGCTCACCCGTACGAGGAGTTCAGGATCGAGCTCAGGCCCTCAGCGGGCGCCGTGCTAACCATCGAGCGTCAGGTTCCAGCGGTCTACAGCACTATCATGGTGCTTGACTAGGCCCGCATGAACTTCTTTCCAATCTTTCTTATCCTTGTTTAAAAAAAAATTCTTACTCTATTTCTCTGAGCCTGAGGCTTATGCTTCTGAAGGGCTCGACGCCCCTGCGTTTCAGGTACATTATGCACAGGAACAGCAGTATGCCGGGGAGCAGGTACACCAGTATCCTGTTGAAGGCCCGGTCGAAGACCGCGCTCTCCTCCATGAGGAGCCACGTCACGGGTACTATGCTTCCCTGGAAACTCCACCAGTTGCTGGGCGTTATGTAGAGGGTCCACCACGTCATGTCGCATGTTACGGGGATCATCAGCAGAACGAGGTGGTACAGCCACACCATCAGCCCCATGTCGTCGTCACCGACGGAGAGTGGCAGCAGCAGGCACCCGAAGTACCATGCGCCGAGGCTGATGTACTCGAGGGTCAGGCTGTTTCCAGTGTAGAGGTACATCACTATGACCGAGATGACCGCCACCGTGAAAGGTACAAACGACGCCCAGAGGACCTCTCCCTTTGGCTCGCCCTCAGCCCGTTTGGGCAGCAGCCCGTCGTAGAAGAACGCCAACCCCATGAGTAGCGCCACCAGCCCGAAGCCCTTCATCGTCTTTATGAACAGTGAGAAGTAGCCTATGATGGGCAGCTTGTTGATGACGCGGCCCAGAACCAGCCGCTCGGAGACGGGGACGCCGTCGGGGAAGGCGTTGTTATCGCCCTTGGTCCTGTACACCCAGCCGTCTTCGTTCTCCCATTTCTCGATGGCCCTGTGCACTATGTACTCGTCCTCGAAGCCGGGCCGGACGAACACGAGTATGTCGCCGTCCGGCGGGTCGCCTGCGGCGACGGCCTCGAAGTCGTCGATTGCCTCGATGAAAATGAAGTCGCCCACCCCCAGGGTGGGGACCATGCTCTGGGAGATGACCACCATCATGGGGTTGTCTGTGCCGAGCGCCTGCTTGAGCACGAATGTACCGCCGTAGAAGACGCCTAGAAGGACGATGAACGTCGCGCCGTATCTCAGTAGTTCTTTTGTACCGTCATCCATTATCAGGAGCTCACTGTACAGCTTCTACTTCGATCCTTGGGTCTATCCACGCGGTGAGCCGTAGGCAGAACACAGGGTCCAGTGTGCCGCCTCTGAAACATTTCTCCGACTCGCTGCATATGAGGCATGGGCAGCCGCTCACAGACTCCAGGGTGACCGGCACCTTCTTGCTGAACAGCTTGTAGGTCCATCTACCGTCGTTTAGCACCTTCTTCCTTAGTATCCGCCCCTTCTCCTCGAACTTCTTGGCCATCCTCGAACCTTCACGGCTGCTCACGCCGAGGTTCTTCCATAGCTCGCTCTGAAGGAGGCCATCGTCCCCAGTGTCATATATCAGCTTGAGGCCTTTCTGCTCCACGCTGTTGTTTTTCGGCGCCAAGGGTACCACGCCTAATCGTAGTAGATAAGGTCATAGTCTTCGAGTATCTCGTGGAGCTTCTCCACAGCCTCCTTGACCATGCCTTCATGCTTGGCTCCCGTGCAAACGAGTTTACCTGAGGCGAAGAGCAGCATCACCACCTTGGGCTCGCCCATCCTGTAGATGAGGCCCGGGAACTGCTCGGGCTCGTACATCACGTTATCCATGATGTCGGCGGCCGTCTCCAGATCGATCTTGCCGTGGAGGTTGGCCGAGGCAACGATGTTCTGGATGACGATCTTGGGCTTACCGAGGATGATGATGCCGTTGTTCTTGAGCTCCCTCACCACCTTCTTCACGGCGCTGCGGGCCATCTTCTCGCTCTTGGCGCCCGTGCAGACCATCTTGCCCGACCCGAATATCAGGGTCGCCGTCTTGGGCCGTTTCAGCCTGAAGACCAGGCCGGGGAACTGTTTGGGCCTGTACTCCACGTTTCTGAAGACCTTCATGATGGCGAGGAGATCGATCTTCTGGTCAAGGCTGGCCGACGCAACGACGTTCTCGATGCTGATGGCGAGGTCCTTCTCTTCCTTGTCTGTTTCCTCTATTTTATCGTCGAACTCGTCTAGGTCGTCGTCTAACTCTTTATCAATATCCATGATTCTTCTCACACCTTTCGAATACGCCAGCTATAGTTTGCTTACCTTTTCCAGCATATCCTCCGGGAGGAGGTTCTGGTTCATTATCTCGACGACGGGTATCGTGCTTATGTTGGGCTCGTGCATCACCTTGTCGCTGAACCCGATCGCCCCTGAGTAGCTGTTGTATGTGATGAAGCTTCCTTCGAGAGCTTCACCGGTCTTCACGAAGTAGAGAAAGACCTCGCTCAGGGTCCCGCCGATGATGAAGTACAGGTGATCGCCGCCGTTCTCCATGTGCTGTATCACGTTTGATGCTGGAGAGGAGGCGACCAGCATGACTATGTCCCTGATGGTTTTCAGCTGGACAAACTTCATGGCATTCGCTATACTAGGCGCGATTCCACTATTTAAAGTATATAAATAGATTTTCGGGGATTACGCAAAAACGCGGGTTCACACGGATATCGCACCTTATATAACGTCCACATCTATTTGATGCAGTGATCCGTTTGACCGAAATCGTCACACCCGAGCAATTCTATGGTTTCAAGCCGGGAACAGACAGGAAGCTTGTCCGCTGGGACAGGGTGGTCGAGTACTTCTGGAAGCTGAGCGAGGCGTCCGACAGGATAAAGGTGAAGGAGGTGGGCAAGACCACCGAGGACCACCCGATGATCCTCGCCTTCATCTCTTCCCCCGAGAACCTGGCGAGGCTCGATGAGCTTAGCGAGATGAGTTGGAGCATCAGCCACCCTCGTGGCCTCATGGAGGAGGAAGCCGAGAGGATCGTCGCCGAAGGCAAAGCCGTGGTGGCGATGACCATGAGCATCCACGCCTCCGAGGTGGGGGGCACCCAGGGAGCCTCGGACCTCGCCTACAGACTGCTGACATGTGAGGACCCGCTCACCAAGAGGATCAGGGACAACGTCGTTTTCCTGCTGTTCCCGTGTGCCAACCCGGACGGCCAGATAATGACGGTGGACTGGTACAACAAGAACCTGGGCACAGAGTATGAGGGCTGCGGCCTCCCGTGGCTCTACCACAAGTACACGGGCCACGACAACAACAGGGACGCGCTGACGCTGACCCAGGTGGAGACCCGTATCATGAACCGGGTGCTGCTGAAGGAGTGGTATCCGCAGGCGTACCTGGACCAGCACCAGATGGGGTTCTACGGGTCCCGGTTCTTCGTGCCGCCTAACAGCAACCCCGTGAACGAGGTCGCCGACCCACTTGTCTGGACAGAGCAGAAGCACTACGGCGCCCAGATGGCGATAAGGATGGCGTCGAAGGGTATCAGCGGCGTCGAGCAGGCTGCGGTGTTCCCCGCGGACTTCATGCCGGGTTTCAGCCTAGTGTTCCCATGGTTCCAGATATGCGGTATGTTCACGGAGTCGGCGAGCGTCAAGTTCGCTACGCCGGTGTACGTTCACTATCACCAGCTGCAGCCGCATCCGCGGGGCCGCCCAGAGTACAGGGCGTCTGTGAACTTCAACGACCCTTGGAGGGGCGGATGGTGGCACCTCGGAGACATAGTGAAGGGGCAGCTCACGTCTGCGATGGCTACGCTTGAGGTGGCGGCGAACAACAGGAAGATGATCCTCAGGAACATGTACTCCAAGGCCAAGAATAGCATAGAGAAGGGAGCAGAGGAGGCTCCATACGCGTTCCTAGTGCCTCCCGGCCAGGCTGACCCCAACACGACGCACAGGTTCCTCAAGACCCTCGTGGATATGAGTGTCGAGGTCCACAGGGCGGATGGGCCCGTGGAGGTTGGCGGCGTCACCTACCCGGAGGGCACCCACGTGGTGTTCGCGAGCCAGACGGCCAGGCCCTTCGTGGTGAGCCTGCTGAGCAGGACGCTGTACCGAGACAACCTGTGGGTGAGGTCTAAGGACGGAGTGCCTATGATGAACTACGACTTCGCGACCCAGACCATGGCCGAGTTCAAGGGCGTCGAGATAGTTGAGGCGGACACCTTGCCGCGGGGAGAGTTCAGGCTGCTTGAGGAGATCGAGCCGCCGAAGGCCGCCGTAGGGAAGTCCAAGATGGGTTACCTGTTCGACTGCAGGGTCAACGACAGCTTCAAGGCGGTGAACAGGCTGCAGAAGGCGGGCGTGGAGGTCCACAGGGTGCCGGAGGAGGTCTCCGTCGGTGGACAGCGCCTACCTCCTGGTACGTTCTATGTCCCGTACAAGAGGGGTGTGGAGTCGAAGCTGAAGACCGTAGCCGGAGAGACCCGGGTAAGCTTCATCGGCGTGGAGGAGAAGCCGGGGTTCAGCCACAGCCCGGTGAAGCCTCTGAGGGTCGCCATGTACCAGAGGTACTGGGGCGGAAACATGGACGAGGGGTGGACGCGTTGGCTGCTTGAGCAGTTTGGCTTCGAGTACACCACCGTCCGGGACGAAGAGGTGAAGGCTGGGCTCGAAGGCTACGACGTGCTTATACTGCCGAGCGACCCGCCCGCGCTGATCACGGGGGAGGGCGTCGATGAGTGGTATGAGAAACGGTACAAGGGCGCCTTCACCGCGCCTGTGCTGCCGCCCGAGTATAAGACGGGCATCGGTGAGGAGGGCGTCGAGAAGGTGAAGGAGTTCGTGGAGAAGGGCGGTACTCTGCTGGCGCTCTACGAGTCCTGCGAGTTCGCCATTGAGAAGCTGAAGGTACCCGTGCTCAACACCGTGAAGGACCTAAAGCCCAAGGAGTTCCACTGCCCCGGCTCGACGATATGGACGAACATAGACAACAGGCACCCGCTGGGCTATGGAATGCCCGCGAGGGGGCTCATACTGCTGCGGGGTAACCACGCGTACGCCGTGAAGGCGAACCACTGGAACGAGAACTACAGGACGGTGGTGAGCTACCCCGAGGAGAACATGATGCAGAGCGGGTGGCTCATAGGCGAGAAGCATCTGGCGCGGAAGGCTGCTCTCATCGAGGCGAAGATGGGTGAGGGACGCGTAGTGCTATACGGGTTCGCCCCCCAGATGAGGGCGCTCACGGACGCGACGTTCAAGCTTTTCTTCAACGCCCTCGTGGGATAACCCCATTCAATACTTTTTTAACCATAACCGCGTTCAACCAGAGAGATCAAGATGAAGTGCAGCATATGCGGCTCTGAGATACCCGAGGACGCCAGCTTCTGCCCCAAATGCGGGGAGTCTATAGCCGAGGACACGTCAGAATTCATGATCGTGACCACCCCAGAGGTTCCGGGCTACAGGATAACCAAGGTGATGGGCGTGGTGACGGGGCTCACCCCGAGGACGAGGGGGCTCCTAGGCAAGTTCGTCGCCGGCTTCGAGTCCATGTTCGGCGGAGAGGTGACGGCTTTCACAAGCGAGCTCGAGAAGGCGAGGATGGACGCTATGCGCCGCGTCAGGGACAAGGCGGCCAACCTAGGCGCCAACGCGATAGTCGGCCTCGACCTCGAGACCAGCGACCTCGGGCTCCAGCTCGGCGTCATCGTCATATCCGCGACGGGTACAGCCGTCACCATAAAGAAAGAGTAGCTAGACGGGCTTCCTGGTTCGGTAGCTGGGGACCGCTACTATCTCCTCGAACATCTCCTGCTTTGCCTTGCAGATGGGGCAGACGTAGGGCGCCTCCTCCCTGAACACGACGTAGCCGCACTGCTTGCAGTAGATGAGCTTCCTATCAGTTTCCTCCATTTCAGCCGTCGCCTCTACCTCGACCGGCTCAGCGTCCAAGCCCAGAGCCTTCATCTGCTTCTCGTAGGGGCGGCGCTCAGGTATTGCGCGGGACTCCTTGACGCCACTGAATATCGCGTCGTCTACGTATAGGCTGCAGTAGCAGCAGCCATACTCGGCGACGTCCGGGTCCCTGTAGTCGCAGGGGCATGTGATGTCCCTGTCGGTCTCGAAGTCGCCCGACGCCATCCTGCAGGGGCAGCTGGGGTAGCCGTACCTCTCCTCGTTGGTCTTCAGCCCCTCCATCAGGTCGTTGAGCAGCTTAGGGTCGGGGGTGAGGTGGATTCCGTGGGACTTGGCGTCCTGCTCCGCTCTTTTCTTAGCCTTGTCCAGCGTGGTCATAGCCCGAGGGCCTCTTGGACGGCCTGTTTCTTGAAGCCCGAGATTACTTGGTCGTCGCCGATGATGATTACTGGGAAGGCGACGGGGACATTCCGTTTCTTGAGTTCCTCGATTATCTCCTTCTGGTCGTCCTTCTCCGCCGTGTCCACGTCGACGTACTCGTAGGCGACGCCGCTCTCCTTGAGGAACTCCTTCGTCTTCTTGCACCAGCCGCATGTGCTGAGGGTGTACAGGAAAACCTTGGGGTCCTTCTTGGCTCCATCTACCTTTACCTTTTTCATTGCTTCACAACCGATAACAAGAGTTGAATAACTTCTGGGGGTCTATAAAGTGAGTGGTTACGCCAAAGTATTCAGTAACGCTTAACCCTCGATGGGCGCAGTATGGGTAATGTCTTTTCTCGACGCCCTTAGAGGTAAACCGCCGGAGATCAGGGTCCTCGATCTCATCGAGAAGCATCAGCAGCTGAGCGTCGCCGCAGCCGACTGCCTGCTGAAGGCCATTGAGGCGAAGATGGACGGGGACGGCGACGACGCCGAGTGCCAGATAAAGGACGTGTTTGCCTCGGAGGAGGAGGCCGACGTCGTCAGGCGTGGGATCGAGAACGAGCTGGCGAGCGGCATACTGCCGCCGCTGAGCAGGGCGGACATGGCGAGGCTGACGGAGAGGCTGGACGAGGTGCCTGACTGGTGCAAGCAGTCCGGGAGGATTCTTGAGATCATGTCCATGGATAACCTGCCCGATGACGTGAGGGATATCTTCGTCGAGCAGACGCGAATGACGGACAAGTGTGTTCGCGCGCTCTCAGAGGTGGTGAAGCTACTGTACACAGACCACGAGGCGGCTTTGGACGCCTGTAACGCGGTGGAGATCATCGAGCACGAGATAGACAACCTGTACATCGAGACGCTGAGGAGGTTCTACTATAGCAGGATGACTCCTCAGTCCCTGTTGTTGGCTAACGAGTTGGCTGAGGCGTTGGAGATGATCGGTGACAGCTGCGAGAACGCCGCGGACCTAGTTAGGGTCGTGGTCGTGAGCACTTTCCTCTAGAGCGCCGTGAGCAGGGTGTAGCCGGCGGCGGTTATGGCTGCCGCGCCTATGAAGGTGGCTACCCACATGTATGTTATCTCCTTGACGCCCTTCACGTTGACCCAGACACCCTTGGAGACGCCGAGGCCGACGACGGCGCCTACGAGGATGTGGGTGCCGGATAGGGGCATCCCGAGGTAGGTGCCTACGAACATGGTGAGGGCGACGGCTATCTGGGAGGCTAGGGCTGAGACGGGGTCCAGCTTCACGAGGTCCACTCCCACAGACTGGATCACCTTGCGCCCGATTATTATGAGGCCGAGCATCATGCCTGTGGCCACGAAACCCCTTATGAAGATGGGGTTGAGGCCGTCGACGCTGCCCAGTATGGCTGTGGCGTTGGCTATGTCATTGGCTCCTCGGGAGAAGCTTGTTATGAGCACCCAGAAGGTGAGGAAGAGGGCTGACCTGCGGGCGAGCTTCATCTGGTCCACCAGGCCCTTGACGCGGTCCCTGAGGAGACGCCTGATGACCCTGTAAAGGAGGGCCGCGCCGATGAACCCGATGAATGGGGAAGCTATCCAGCTTATGGCGACGGTTCCTATGGTACCCCAGCGTACGCCTTGGAGGCCCCACTTGGCGACGCCCAGCCCAATAATGGCGCCGACGGAGCTACGGGTCGTGGAGACGGGCCAGCCGAGGATGGAGGCGGCCGTGAGCCACGTGGCGATGGCGACGAGTATGAGCAGCGCCTCGGTCTCCGTTATGGAGCCCAGCAGCAGCCCCCTTCCGAGGGTCTTCTCGACTCTCTCGCCCATGAAGACCGCGCCTAGCAGAGCGGACACGCCGCCGACGGCCACCGCCAAGTTCAGGCTCATGGCGCCGCTGCCTGCGAGGGGAGCGACGGCCTCGTCGTTGGCGCCTATGCTCCACGCGACGTAGAACGCGGCTGCTAGGCTGAAGAGTGCGCCGGTATCCATACCATCTGGTTCATGGCATAGCGTCTTAAGCTTGATCGTGATGTCATGTTTTTTATCGCAGCGGGCCGATCTTCCTTGATCGTAATGGGCGGGAAGAAGGATTACAGTGGCTACAGGGCGTTCAGCTACCTTGAGCCGGGTTTTGACTACAAGACGTTCAATTTAGCCAAGCACCCGAGGGTGGAACCCTACTACGTGCCTCTGAGCAAGCCTGAGGAGGAGCGGTTTCAGGGCTTGATGGAGGGCAGCGTCGTGGTCGACCTTCACGAGCACCCCGTGCTGTGGCCGGAGGACATGGCCGAGGTGCCCGAGATGCACAGGCTGGGCCGCCAGTTCACGGCGTACGAGGCGCTGAGCGGCAGCCACATCGACTGTGTCTTCGACAACATGATGGACGGGATGGCGTACGTCACGAGCTACAGCGGCTGGAAGTGGACGGACGTTGTCCACGATATCGGCATCAGGCTCAGCGACATCGCCCACCAGGGCATGGTGACTCACTGCAGGACCGTGCAGGACATCATGGAAGCCCATGGGAGCGGCAGAGTCGCGCTGGTGCTTGCGTTGGAGTCGGCGACACCAATCGAGAACGAGCTCGACAGGATCGACGTGCTCTACGGCCTCGGCGTCCGAAGCATGGGCATCTGCTACAGCGAGTCCAACATGCTGGGCGGAGGCATGGGCGAGAGTAAACAGGATCAGTGCCTCACGGACTTCGGGTACGACGCCGTGAAGCGGATGAACAAACTGGGGCTCCTCGTGGACGTGGGGCACACCACCGACCGCACAGCCCTCGACACAGTGGAAGCGAGCGGTGCCCCCATCTACAACAGCCACAGCGGGCCAGCAGCCATCGCTCAGGGACATACTACTGGCGACGAGGTGCTTCACGCCCTCGCGGAGAGTGGCGGTCTCATAGGTGTCGGCGGGGCCGGCAGGGGGCTCCGCACCGAGAAGAATCCCGTCGGCAGCATAGAGAGCTACATGGAGTGCGTCGAGTACTGCATCGAGGTCATGGGGATAGACCACGTGGGCTGCGGGCCTGACACGCTGTACGGCGCCCATCAGGCGCTCTACGATGTCTGGTTCCCGCTGCGGAGAGGACACTACAAGAGGCCCAGCGCAGCCGCCGAGCCCACCCCTGTGCAGATCGAGGCCGACCCGAGCTACGTGAAGGGCTTGGAGAACCCCAGCGAGTTCGTGAACGTCGCCCGCTGGATGATACTGCATGGGTACAGCGACGAGGAGATCAAGAAGGTCGTCGGCGGCAACGCGCTACAACTCCTAGAGGATGTATGGGTCTAAGCCCCTCCGCTTCCTACAACTACGAGTCTATTTCAGCTCCACAGTCTCACCTTTCTCTGAAATACTACACAAGCAACAGTCACAGTACCTCTATCCACTAGGCAATGCGGTGAAGATGGAAAAGAAGGGGAGTTACTTAAGCGGAGTCTTTTCCAGGACCTTCATCAGCCAGAACACGACGAAGGCTATCACCAGGAAGTCTATCAGCGAACCCACGAAGTGGCCCACAGCGAGGACGATGGGCCCGATGGCCCAGACGGCCTCCTCCCAGGAGCCCCCGGGTATGAAGAAGGTTATCACAGGCATTATTATGTCTGCCACGAGGGCGGACACAAGCTTCCCAGCGGCGCCGCCTATTATGAAGGCTATGGCGAGGCCCACGATGCCGTACTTGGACAGGAAGGCCTTGAACTCTTCCACGATCCCCTCGGGCTTGGGCGCCGCCGGCGGGGGCGCCGCAGGCTTGGCGGCCAGTGACTCCTTGATGGTTTTAAGCTCGGACAACATTTCTTTGAATACTTCCTCACTCACAGAAAACACCAAGTTTCTCTTGGAAACGACAGTTTATAACTATATAGTTGGGTGATGGACGGGGAGACGTGTGCCCCCGTGAGTATCTGCATTAACGTTTATTACTAATGTTTTTTTACTATACAGGGAAGATAAATGAGGACGTTCATCAAGCTCTACGGGCCGCCCCTCGGCAAGGCGCTGAGGGCGCTTGAGAAGGTGGGGTGGCAGACACCCGAGGTCTGCATAATGGACACCTACATAGAGACTTACCCTGACAACTTCTTCACCGCCGAGAACACTGTGGACTATTTCAAGTCGTCCGGCGAGGTCGTGAGTAGGGAGAGGTGCAGTAACATCATAGCTGATAGCAGCTACAGGCTGGGGCGCTTCGACTTCTACTACCAGTGGTGGACCATCCCGACGCTGACGCAGATACACGATCTCTACGGGAGGATCGACGAGGCGCTGGAGCCCCTCGGCGTCTGGTACAAGGTGGTGCACAGCCCCGCCTTCGAAATCGAGGAAAAGGACGTCACCGACGAGGACGCGGCGGAGACCCTTGAGGCATCGCGTGTCGAGGCCGAGGCGGGCCGTAGGTACTGGGCCAGGTTCGAGGTCTTCACAGACGCCGCCGACGCGTACAGGTTCAGGCTGAAGGCGCCTAACAACAAGATAATCGCGGTGAGCGAGGCTTACACGACCAAGGACGGGGCGTTGGGCGGCATCGAGTCCGTGAAGAAGAACGCGGCCGTGTCTGACAGGTTCGAGGTCTACGACGACAAGGCTGGCATGTGCAGGTTCAGGCTGCGGGCGCCCAACAAGGAGATCATCGCCGCGAGCCAGAGGTACAAGACCAAGCAGGGCTGCCTCAACGGCGTCGAGTCGGTGAAGCTAAACGCGCCGAGGGCCGAGACCATCGACCTGACCGAGCTCTAACCCAACATTTCTTTTCAGTAAACGAATTACTGCAACGTATTATTGACGCTTCATTTGGAGTTAAAAAATAGGTTAAATAAACCGTTTGAAGGCGAGGGCGGCGAGCATCGCTAGGACTGCCATGACGGTGCCGAAGGGGACCTCGGGTATGACGAAGGGGTGGAACGATATCGCCTTTATCCCGCAGCTGTCACGCCCTAGTGCATCATCAAACGGTTCATCAACGTCATCGAAGAAGTACGCCTGTACTCCCCAGTCGCCTGCCACGTTTATCATGTTGCTGTCGTAGGCGTCGAGGACCGGGTCGCCGCCCCACGTGTCGCCGTTGTCCTCCAACGGGATCTTCCCGCTTCGGTATATCTCGGCCTCGTCAGCCTTCCAGACGAATATGACGTGCGTGGCGTCCATGTTCGTGGTTGACGCCCTTACGCCGACCAAGGTGCCAATAGGCACGTCGCCGTCGCTGTACGGCCACCTTCCTATGGCGTACCCGGACCCCAAGGCGTTGAAGCTTCCCTTGAGGCTGGGGTCGCTGAGATCGGCGGCGAACGCGACGTTCACAAGCGTTGATGCTAGGAACACGCCTAGCATCAGTAACATGAGTTTTCTTTTGAGTATCATGAGTTGACGCTCTATATCTGTAATATTTATTATAAAAAACAGATCATCAGGGGAAAAACACTGTTTTCACTCAGTATTTAACTGTTATACATTAGTTTCATGCGATTTTTACTAGAGGGTCTAGACGTATCTGCCGCCTTCCGCCTCCAGTCTCTTGACTATGTCGCGTACCCTCTGATCCTGACCCTTCGCACAGACTAGGAGGGCGTCCCCCGTATCCACGATCACGACGTCTTGTAGCCCTATGGTAGCTATGAGGCGTTCTCCGCCGAGTATCAGTGAGCCGCCTGTGTCGATGCCCAGGTGGCTGCCTTTCACGGCGTTTCCTTTGTCGTCCTTTGGGAGCAGCGCGTGGAGGCTTGACCAGCTGCCCACGTCTGACCACCCGAAGCTGGCTGGGATCACCGCGACGTTCTCGGCGCCCTCCATTACGCCATAGTCGATGGTCTGCCTGGGTACGCCTGGCCAGTGCTTGGCTAGGGCTTGGTCGTAGCCTGTTGTGCCTATGGCTTCCTGTATCTTTGTTAAGCCTCTGTGGAGGGTGGGCATCTGGCGGCTGTACTCGGCTAGGATGGCTTCGGCTCTCCAGATGAACATGCCGCTGTTCCACGAGTAGACGCCTTCGCCGCACATCTGTTCGGCGGTCTCTCTGTCGGGCTTCTCGGTGAACCTCTCCACCCTGTAGACCGACCTGTCATCCACTTCTAGTATCTTCTCGCCCTGCTTGATGTAGCCGTAGGCGGTGGAAGGCGTGGTGGGCTCGATGCCTATCGTGGCGAGGTAGCCCTCCTCCGCCGTCTTTATACCTGCCTTCAGCGTCTCCCTGAACTCTTCGGGGTCGCCTATGTGGTGGTCCGCCGTCAGTATTACGGTGACCGCGTCTGGGTCATGTTTCTGGAGGTAGACGGTGGCGAGCCCGATGCAGGGGGCTGTTCCCCGTCCCTCGGGTTCGACTATGTAGTTCTCGGCTGGTATCTCCGGTACTTGCTGAGATAGTGTGGCTGCCTGCTTGCCTCCGGCGACCACGTATATGTGGTCGTGGCTGAACATGGGGGTGATGCGGTGGACCGTCTCCTGGAACATTGAGTGTTCGCCGATGAGTGCGTGGGTCTGTTTAGGCTGTTCCCTGCGGCTCAGGGGCCAGAGGCGGGTGCCCGTGCCCCCAGCCATGATCACGGCGTAGGAGTTCATCGGTTAACATGCGCGTCTCTAGTGTAATATTTTTGCCCAATTGATCTTTTTTCGAATGTGCCAGATACAGTGGAACAGAGCCCATATTGTAATGATGTCGTTTTACTTGAACGGCTTTTCACACCATTGGTATTATGTGAAGATAATATTCAAAATTCCATGTGACGCGGATGATGAATTTCTCTATGTGACCGTATATCATTACTCCTTTCTGTCGAGCTTCTTGAGAAGAACATTTAACTTCTCTATATCGTCTCTGCCGACTTTGTACTCCTGCCCGTACGGGCATAAGTCATGAACAAAAGCCTTCCCATTATTCTTGTTATACACGAGCGGATAAAGTCTGCATCCTTCGGGTCTGAAAGAGTATATTGTACAACCGTTATCCCCGAGAAAAACGCATCTACCATTACTGTTTTTCAGTTGACGCTCTTTACCTCGTTTCACGACAAACTCTTTAAACCTGTACCCCTGACCCGAGATCCTCTCAACATCTAGACGCGAGAGAGGCATACGAGTATCTATACAGCATTTGACGCAGCCGTGAGCCTTGCATGGGATGCCGCTGCTCAGGCTATGTTTCTCAGTCTCATCATTCTTAGTTGGATCATCCTTTTTATTGGTCAAGTGAAACCGTCTCCGAAAACGTTAACGCTGTATCATTGATTCGGGTGCTCAGCCCCTCCTTCGCCAGCCGCGAAAACTCAAGCCTATCAAACTATGTATCGGCACTAATAACCCTGTGCTCCAAGTAAACACTTATCTGGCGACCGCGAAAAAATCGCTGTCACAGCGAAAACAACCACACAGCCAGCATGAAAAGAGGAAACCGCGTAAAACCACGCTAAAAACACAGGCATCAAATGAAAAAACAGCCAAACCTGTAAACCAAGAAAAAAATCGAATATTACCTACAGCAGCGAACCCACAGCACACAAACCTACACCAAAACACACTAAACAGGACACGCGAAACCAAGCGGCTGAGGGGGGGAGGGGGTACCCCCCGAAAACCGGAAACCAGCCCCTATCCACCTAGAACAGCCACAGAACAGCCCGAATCCGACCTCGATCTATGCAAAACCGCGTCTCATACAACGCAAAAACGCGGTCCAAACAACGTAAAACCAGAAAAGAACAGACTGATAAAAGACATATTTTTTTTCGTAAGATTCCGTGTTACACGGAACATACCCCCAGAAAACGCTTATTCCCGGTAACCGGGAACAGCTCTACCTCGTCCTCAGGAGGGAAGCCACCACCACAATCCAGTAACCATAGTTAGGAAGAGTGAGGAAAACGCTCACCCAGTACCCCTCGAAAGCGTAGAACAGGATAACTAACGTGATCCCCACCGCGAGGGACAGCGAGCCAACGAGGTTGTAGCCCCTCAGCACCGCCCTGTCACGGTACGCCGTGCGGATCATCATGAACCCCGAAACGAAGATAAACAGGTTACCGACATCGAGCAGCGAAGGCATAGACAACAAGCAGCCCACGCAAATATAGCAACTCTCATAAACCGCGGCTCCTCACCGGAAACCATGGACAGAAAAATGGTCATAGGCTACACCGCCGCCGCGTCGATCCTCATGATCGCCTGCATGGTCTACGGGTTCCCCACCAGCGTACCCGACAACGCCTACACCAGCCACGGGCTACCCTTCACATGGGGCAGAAACCAGCAGATAACGATAGCCGGCCCAGTAGACACGTGGACCGTCGAACTCAACGCCATGCTCATAGACCTAATCTTCTGGGCGGCATCCATAGCGGCGGGGCCGCTGATGCTAACCAGAGACGCTATGAAGAAGCAAGAAAAAATGAAATCGGGTTAGGTGATGACCCCGGCTTTACGGAGAGCCGCTATCTCTTCCACGCTGTACCCGAGACCCGTCAGAATCTCCTCGTTGTGCTGACCCAGCATAGGAGCCGCCTTCGCCACCGCCGGCGTCCTGGAGAACTTCACCGGGAAGTTAGGCTGCCTGGTCACCCCAGCTCGGGGGTGCTCCACGTCTACGATCATCTCGCGCGCCTTAACCTGCGGGTCCTCGATAACCTCGTCCAGCTGATAGACGGGGGCCACGGGTATGTTCGCGCCGACAAGTGCGTCCACGACGCCGCGCACCTCCTTGTCACAGATCCACTCCTGCAGGTCCTCGTCCGACTCAAGCTCCCTGCCAGTCAACTCCTTGAGCCTGTCCACCTGGCCGCCCTCAGCAGCCACGTAGACGTAGCCGTCAGCAGCCTTGAAGAACCCGAAAAGTATGCCCGCGGTGGGCCTGTCCCTCCACACCTCCCACGCAAGCTTACCGCTGACAAGGTAGTTCGACATGGGTATGCCGGTCATGGCTATCATGCAGTCAAGCTGCGCCACGTCAACGAGCTGACCCTCACCAGTCCTATCCTTATGCCTGAGCGCCGCGAGGATACCAACCATCGCCCACATGGCGGGGTCAAGGTCGCCGTGGTACTCCGCCGGCCTGAGGGGCGGACCCTCCGGGTCCACAAGGTCGCCCGTGAGTCTCATCCACCCTGACATGGCCTCGGCGACGGGGGCGAAGCTCGGCCGGTCCCTGTAGGGGCCGTCCACGCCGAAGCCGCTGAGCGCCGCGTAGATGATGCCCGGCTTCCGCTTCCGCAGGTCCTCGTAGCCCAGCCCAAGCTTCTCCATGGTGCCTCGCTTGAAGTTCTCGACTACGACGTCCGCGTCCTCTAGGAGACCGAAGAATATCTTCTTCCCCTCTTCGCTCTTTAGGTTGAGTGTCATCCCCTTCTTGCACCTGTTCAGGTACATGAAAGGCGAGCTCTCGCCGTTCACAAGCGGCGGGTACAGCCGAGACATCTCCCCCCAGGGGGGCTCTATCTTGATGACATCGGCGCCCATGGAAGCCAGCACCATCGTCGTGAAGGGGCCGTAGTAAACGTGGCTGAGGTCAAGTACCCTGACTCCTTCGAGCATCCCTGTCAATTCATGTCACCTAGCATATCTCCCCGCCGTCGAGGGCGAGGAGCCTATCCCAGTTCTCCGTTGTGATCCGCTGGATGGTGTCCGTCTCCATCTCCGTGAGGTGCCTGAACCTGCCCTGCAGCTTCAGAGCCTCAGACACCGGCGCAAGCTCCCTCGGCTTATACGTCAGCCTGAAGCGTCTGCCTCCCTCGATCTCGAACAGAGGCCAGAGCCCCGACTCCACCGAGAGCCGTGACACCTTTATCGCGTCCTTAGGTTCGAACCCCCAGCCCGTGGGGCACGGCGCATGCACGTGCATGTATTTGAAGCCCTTAAGCCCCTTACCGTACTGTATCTTGGCTGTGAGGTCCTCAGGGTAGGCCACGGACGCCGTGGACACGAAAGGCACACCGTGCAGCGCCAATATGAAAGGCAGGTTCTTCTTCGCCTCGCTCTTACCGCGGCTGTTCTTGCTTATCGGCGTCGTGGCGCTCCTCGCCAGATAAGGCGTGGAGCTGCTCCTCTGGCCTCCGGTGTTCATGTACGCCTCGTTGTCGTAGGTGAACCAGAAGATGTTCTCGTTACGCTCAGCGGCAGCAGAGAGCCCCTGGAACCCGATGTCCACGGTGCCCCCGTCCCCGATGAGCCCAGCCACGACTATGTCCTCCCTCCCCATCAGCTTGTAGCCGCGTGAGAGGCCAGTGAGGAACGCCGCGGCGCCCTCGAACGCAGGCGCGTAGTAGCTGGGCACCCTGATGTTCATGAAGCCGGGGGCGCATGAGGCGACCTCGACGCGCGCCGAGTTCCTACCCAGCGCCTTGTATACGAGCCTGCCCACTATGCTGCCCGCGCAGCCCTGGCACGCAGGGTTCCCCGGCCAGACCGCCTCTTCCTCCGGGATGTCCATTATACTAATTTTCTTGCTCAAGTCACACACCTCCTATACCCAGGTGACGAGGGGCTCGACCTTCTCCCCCCTCGCCGCCTTGAGCGTCCTCTCCGCTATCCTCGTGATGTCCCGTACGCGGACCTCGTTCCCGGCCAGCCCGACGTGGTAGCCGTGGACCGCCGGCCGCGCATCAAGCCCGTAGACGGCGCTGCGGATGCTGTTGAAGGCCACACCTCCCTCGCCGAGGGAGATGTTCCTGTCCAGCACGCCTATAGCTTTCACACTCTCCCCTATCCTCGCGAACTCCTCGCTGGGGAAGGGCCGGAAAGCCTTGAGCTTGACGAGGCCGACGGGCTTGCCGTCGCCTCTAATCCTGTCGATGGCTGCCTTGGCGGTGCTCGCGATGGTGCCCATGGCGACTATCACAGCCTCCGCGCCCTCGCAGCGGTACTCTTCTACGAGGCCGCCGTAACTCCTGCCGAAGCGGCGGCCGTACTCCTCGTCCACCTCCTTGATCACCTTCTTCGCCCTCTCCATGGCCTCCTGGTGGGACCGCCACCTCCACTGGAGGTCGTGGCCGGCGCCCCACTTCACCATGGTAAGGTGGGAGAAGCACTCGTCAGCCGGGAACGGTGTGAAAGGCTCGTCGATCCTCTTACCCTCGCCCCAGTGCCTCTTGTATTTCTCTAGTTCGGCGTCGAAACTCTCGGGGAGCACAGGGTAGTTGCCCTTGCATGGGGGCAGGAACTCGTCCACCTGCTCCTGGTCGGGTATGATCACCGGCTCAGCCGTGTAGCTGAGCACGTACCCGTCCAGCCCGAAGGCGACGGGCAGCCTGACCCGCTCGTCCTCGGCTATCTTGAACGCCATCAACCCTGTGTCGAGTACCTCCTGGTTGTTCTCACAGTACAGCTGAATCCAGCCGGTGTCCCTCTGAGCCATCAAGTCCGTGTGATCAGGCCCCATCGTCCTGACGCCGCGGTTTGCGACCGCCATGACCACAGGGAGCCTGTACCTGGCGGTGCCGTGGAGCGCGTGATGCATGTAAAGCAGCCCCGGGCCGGACGTCGCCGTGAACGCCCTCGCCCCGGTTATCGACGCAGCCATGCACACAAGCTGCGCCGTTATCTCGCCCTCGACGTTCACGAACTCGGCGTCCAGCTCGCCGCTCGCCACCATGTCCGAGAGATACTGGACTATGGTGGTCTGCGGCGTGATCGGGTAAGCGGATACGAGCCGTGTCCGCGCCAGCTTCACGGCGTATGCGACGGCCTTGTTCCCTACCATTACCTCTGACTTCATCTTCAAGCCTCCAACACCATCTCTATCGCGCCCACAGGGCACTCCTCCGCGCAGATTCCGCAGCCTTTACAATACGAGTAACGCACCTCGGCCTTCCCATCGACGATCTCTATAGCCGTCTCGGGGCAGTACACCCAGCAGCGCTTGCAGCCGACGCACGTATCCTTATCTATCACCGGGCGGAACACGCGCCAGTCGGCCACGTTCCTCGAATACGATATCAGTGGCTCCGTTGACTTCGCCTCCACGCGCTTCATCTTCTGGACCCCCGAGGCGTCCATGGGCTCCGCAACGGCCTCATAGGCGTCACGCATCGCCCGGATGTTAGACTCGACGATCCTCGCCGGGAACTCCCTCCTCACCGCCTCCTCCAGCGAATCCAGCTTTACCAGACCGGTCACCTTTGCGAAAGCCCCGAGGATAGCCGTGTTAGTGATCGGCCTCCCGAGGGCTTCCAGCGCTATCTTGGTGGCGTCCACCGTGGCTACCTTGAAGCTGCCTGAGAGCCCGGCCTCCATGTAGGTTCCGGGGTGGTTCACCAAGACAAGGCCGCCCTCCTTCAGCCCCTGAGTCACGTCCACCGATCTGCCCAGCAGCGGGTCTAGGACGACTACTATGTCTGGCTCGTGTACCAGGTCTCTCTCCTTGATGTGCTCGTCTGCTATCCTACAGAAGGCGACGACCGGCGCCCCCCTCCTCTCCGTGCCGTACTGGGGGATCGCCTGCGTGTACTTCCCTTCTATGTGAACAGCTGAGGACAGCATCCTGACGCCCGTTACCGCGCCCTGTCCTCCTCTGCCGTGAAATCTGATCTCGATCAAAGGGGTTTACTCCTCCGAATGAAGTGATTGTTTCGATATTAAAACTTCTCCTCTACATAAAATGACGATTCAGTTGAATCATCTACAATTTTATTCATGTATTGGTAGAAGGATAATGCACTCAAATTAATTTGTGCATGTAAGAAAAGAGGTTATAATAACATGATTCCTGTGGCATATATACCCACTTTTATCTATACATATACTTTATCCATAAAATAGATCGCTCGAAGTCAAATCACACAAATATGCATCGAACGTATCTGATGTGGTTGCGAGTTGAAGTACCCCGTCACCCCGGCCACGAAGCTCCTCGACGAGACCGGCACCGAGTACACGAAGCACCTCTACGACTACAGGAAGTCCGGCGCCGTCGTAGCGGCGCACCAGATGGAATTGGATGAACATACGGTCGTCAAGACGCTGGTCATGGAGGACGACACGGGGAACCCGCTTATCGTGCTCATGCACGGCGAGAAGGAGGTCAGCCTCAAGGAGCTGGCGCGGCAGGTCGGAGCCAAGAACGTCAGGACCACCAGCAGGAAGGACGCGCAGAGGTACACGGGGTACACGGTGGGCGGCATCAGCCCCTTCGGCACCAAGAGGGAGCTGCCGGTCTACGTCCAGTCAACCATAATGGAGCTTCCCTACCTGTACATCAACGCCGGGAGACGGGGATTCATCGTCGGTATGAAGCCGGAGACGCTGCAAAGAGTTCTCAGACCGCAGCCAGTAGACGTCTCCCGTTGAACGATCAACGTAACTAAGCCTGATAATAAATCTATACGAGCACCCATTTTAGGTAATGCTACCCGTATGACATACGTTCATTGGGAAGCGTTTTTATCTGCATAGATGTTTTTCTGGGAAAATGTGGTGCCCATGACCAAGTACGAGTCAATACTCATCAAACACGGGTTCCTACTCACCATGCAAGGAGAAGGACTAGGAACCATCGAGGACGGCGCCGTAGCCATCGAAGGCGAGGACATAGTAGCAGTCGGGAAGACAGGCGACCTCGCCAAGACCTATGGCGGAGCCGACAAGGTCATCGACGCGCGGGGGAAAGCTGTACTCCCCGGCTTCGTCGACGGACATATCCACACCGGGCTCAGCCTCCTCCGAGGCGAAGCCCAGGACGTCCCCGAGATCGAGTGGATGCTCAAGACCATGGCTCCGTTCACCAGACACATGAAGCCCGAGCACAGCGCCAAAGGCGCCGCCCTCGGCGTGCTGGAGGCGGTGAAAGCCGGAACCACCACCTTCGGCGAGATAGGGGGAGACATGGCCCCTATAGCGGAGAAGGTATTCATACCAGCCGGCGTCAGGGCGAACCTCGCCAACACCATCAACGAGATCGGCCCCGGTAGCAGACCCGACGCAAACAAGCCCTACATCTTCTACGAGGACGTCGGCGAACGTAAGTTCAAGGAGGCGATCGAGCTTATAGACGGGTACGACGGAGCAGGCGACGGCAGAATAACCTGCATCCTGTCACCCCACGGCGCCGACATGATGAGCGAGGAACTGCTTCTCAGGATCAAGGAGAAGGCGAGGGAACTCGGGAAACTGGCGCACATTCACGTCGCCCAGGGAGGCCGCGAGGAGATACAGATGAGGCTCAGGTACGGCACCACCACCATCAAGTACCTCGACAGCATCGGCTACCTTGACGACAGGCTCATCGCCGCCCACTGCCACCAGACCACTGACGACGAGGTCACTCTGCTGGCGAAACGCGGCGTCAGGTACGCCTCCTGCCCCTCCAGCATCGGGGGCATCGACGGGATAACGCCGCCTCTCGCTCTCTTCATCCAGAGCGGCGGCAGATACGCTACAATCGGCAGCGACCAGGCGCCGGGTAACGGACACCACAACATGCTCGTCGAGATGAAGGTCGCCGCCCTCCTCAACAAGACACGTCACAGGGACCCCACGGTGCTTCCCGCGTGGAAGATGCTGAGGCTCGCCACCGCCGAGGGAGCCGCGACGCTGGGAATAGGAGACAGGGTCGGCAGCCTGGAGCCCGGTAAGAAGGCCGACGTAATTCTACTCGACCTCATGGTGCCTCACATGACCCCCGTGCTGGTGAAGCCCGTCAGGAACGTGGCGCCCAACATCGTGTACAGCGCCAGAGGCGACGAGGTCACCGACGTCATAATCAACGGCAGGATGGTCGTCGAGGACAGGACAGCGACCACCATGGACGAGCAGAGAGTCATCGAGGACGCCCAGAGGGCCGCCGAGGAGATCGCGTACAACGCAGCCGACGACTTCATGGCAGCCGACGGCGTCCTAGCCAAGGCGGTCAGGAAAGGCCTCATCTAGCCCGAGGCGGCTCACCACTTCTATACTTATCTAAATGTGGTTGGCTTACATCCCCTAAAATCCAGAGATTTAAGATGAAAAAAGGTTTATTGCGTTAAACGCCGCCAAGGGCGCGCTGGATAAGCTGCGCCAAGCCCGGCTTACCCACAGCACCCACCGTCTGGCCAGCCGGGGCGCCTCCCCTGTACACGATGAAGTTGGGGATACTCATCACGCCGTACTGAGCCGCGGTCCTGGGGCTCTGGTCGACGTTGAGCTTCGCGAAGTAGGCCCTGCCCCGGTACTCCTCGGCGAGCTGATGCACGACAGGCGCCATCATCCTGCAGGGGGCGCACCACTCCGCCCAGAAATCCACGAGCACAGGCTTATCCGCCCCTGAAACCGCCTGCGTGAACGTCGCGTCTGATAGGTCGTTCACCTGCCCGTCCTTCAGAAGCTTCGGCTTGGGCGGCTTCGGCGCCATCATGCGCTTGAGCATCCGCTGCTTGATCCTTTCAAGCTCTTCGTCGTCTGAACTCATTGAAAAAACCTGAAAGGAGGGTGGGTTAAGAAGGTTACTTCTTGAGGCTTTCAGTGTAGTCGGGGCGAGTCGAGTCGTACTTGTGGGCGCCTTCAGGGTCACCCGTGATCTTTTCCAGGTACTCCTCGCAGCCCTCCCAGTCCCCTGCCTTGGTGTGGGCGTCGATGTAGTTTTGAGGCATGGGGTGAGTTCCTATTACCACTGGAAGCCCCACGTAGTTTTCGATGTACGTCTTGTGGTCCTTGATGTAAGGGCACGGGGGGTACCCTGCTAGGTAGCATGACGCCAGGTAGATGACCTCTGCGCCATACTTCTTCATGTCAGCGGGCGCGTACTCTAGGCGCTCCCCGGGACAGCCGCCGCAGGCCATCCAGCCGACGACCTCGATGGGCTCACCCTTCGCGATCTCTTTGAAGGCGCCGTCTCTCTCGATTATCGACTTGAAGCACTTGTTGCCCGTACACGTGCGGTTCCTGTCGCAGATCATTATCCCAACTTTAACCATGACGGATCAAGATGGGTAGTTAAGCCAGCCTAAAAACGCTTCCGTGTCAGACGTAGCTGATACTCTTTATATCTCATGCCGCGTAGAAAGTTGCCGACGCTTTGACAGAGGATGACGCTTTCTCTCAGCTGTGCCGCCCAGTGCGGCGGCTGATCCAGGAAAAGGGCTTCGAGGAGCCCACCGAGCCCCAGCGGAGGCTGATACCCATAATCCTAGAGGGAAAGAACGTCCTGCTCATCTCAGCTACTGCCACCGGAAAGACCGAGGCGGCGATGCTGCCCGTCATGCACAAGTTCTTACAGATGGGGGGCAGGCAGCCGGGCATAAGCATCATCTACATCACGCCGCTCCGGGCGCTGAACAGGGACATCCTAGACAGGATGACCTACTGGTGCAACAGGCTGGACATGCGGCTCGGCGTCCGCCACGGCGACACCAGCCAGAAGGAGCGCACCTACCAGCGGCACAGCCCACCCGACATGCTCATCACCACCCCCGAGACCCTTCAAGCCATCCTGCAGGGACGCACCATCAAGCAGCACCTCAAGACCGTTAAGTGGATCATCGTAGACGAGATACACGAGCTCGCAGACAACAAGCGCGGAAGCCAGTTGAGCCTGGCGCTGGAGCGCGTCAGGGCCGTCGCCGAGAACGAGATACAGTTCATCGGCCTCAGCGCCACCATAGGCAGCCCCGACAAGGTCGCAAGCTTCCTCGTCGGCGAAGGCAGAGACGTGGAGATAGTTCAGGTATCCGCGCTCAGGGACACCCAGTTCGACATCGTCTACCCAGAGCCGGACGCCGAGGACTATGAGCTGGCCCGCAAGCTGTTCACACACCCCGAGGTGGCTGTCAGGCTCAAGGTGATGAAGGACCTCATCGAACAGCACGACACCACACTCATATTCACCAACACCCGCAGCACC
>JAFGTA010000060.1 GCA_016934355.1 Candidatus Bathyarchaeota archaeon
GGGCTGCTGTTGTCCATGTCGCCGGTGCTGACTCCGACCCTGATGTTTCTGCCGTCCGGCTTCATGAGCCCGGTGTACATCTGGAACTCCTCGTACTTCTCCCAGGTCAGCGCCCTTAGGGGGGTGAGGTACAGCACCTTGCCGCCGCGTTCGAGGATATGCTTCATGGCGCAAGCCTCTGCGATGAGGGTCTTGCCGCTGGCGGTGGGGCTGGCGAGCACGAGGCTTCTGCCGTCTAGGACGCCGGTGGCTATGGCGTCTGCCTGGGGCGGGTACAGCTCGTCGATGCCCTTGTTTATGAGTAGTCTTCTCACCTGCGGTGGTAGGTCTAGTTCCGCGGCTTTCACGTGGGACAGCTCTTCCTAGTGTTGACGGTTCCGGGGATATATGGCGTCTGATCAGCCCCCGGGCAGCCGTTCCTCGGTTAACCTAACAAGGAGGGTAGCTGCCCTTTCGACGCGTTCCTCGACTTCTTCCTTGGCGTCGCCGTGGGCGCTGACCCAGAGCCTTATGCCTTTTTCGCCGTAGGGCTTGACCATGGACTTGATGTAGACGTCTGGGGCCTCTCTCATCGCCTCCTCTATGATGGGGGCGAGGGTGGACTCGTCTCTGAGGGGGAGGTTGATTATCTTCTCTATGTAGACGCCTTCGGCGCTGCGCCTCAGCAGTGGGGTGACCTGGTTATCGAATATCCACTCTAGCTCGCTGGGGACCCCGGGCAGGCTGATGATGGAGGCGCCGCCGCGTTTTAGGAGTACGCCGGGTGCGCCGCCCGCCCTATTGTCGAGGGGAGTGGCGCCGCGGGGGAAGACCGCCATCTTGCGGCGGGGCTCGGTTATCTCGGGGGAGTCGATTATGCCTTTTGCGTGGAGCGCGCGGTACTGGCGCGTCACTATCGTGAGCGCCTCTTCGTTCTGTTCCATGGGTAGGGTGAACGCCTCGGCTACGCCCAGGAGGGTCATGTCGTCGTAGGTGGGTCCCAGCCCGCCTGTGGTGAACACCGTGGTGCATCCGTCTTTGAGTAGCCTTTTGATGGCTCTAGCGATCTCTGAGGTGTCGTCGCGGACGGTGATGGTCTCCTTGACGTTGACGTTGAGGGGTTTGAGGTGGTTGATGATCCACTGGCTGTTGGTGTTGAGGGTAACGCCGTCGAGTATCTCGTTTCCGATTATGAGGATGCCTGCGGTGTTCATTTGTCTGGTAGTGTGGGGTGTGGGGTGATAATTGTTACTCTGCGTGGACCTGGATGGTGGTGGTTATGGGGATGGCGGGCTCGATGCTCTTGGTTAGGTGGCAGTACTCGATGGCTCGCTCGGCGCATCTCAGGTTAAGCTCCTCGTTTTCGGCGTCGCACCAGACCTGTGTGTCTATCTGGATGCCGGTGACCCTGTACCCGTTCACGTCGGTGAGCTCTATGTCCATGGATACGTCTACCTTGAGGTCCCGTGTCTCGGCTTCGAGCATCCTGCGGTAGTAGCCGAACGTGTTCATGATGCAGCCTGCGAGGCTGGTGGCGAAAAGCTGGTCGGGGCAGGGGGCGCTCTCTTCTCCACCGTACTCGTGTGGGGTGTCGAACTGCTGGGTGAAGCCGTCCAGCTTTGCTGTTCCCCCGGTCCTGTGGTTCCACGTGGCCTCCGCGGTGTAGCGTTGGTGTCGTGATAGCCTCATGCCGTACTGGTGGGGCTGCTTGTTCTTAGGGGTTACCACCGGTATGTTCCCTGTTACAGGGAATCTTCAAAAAAAATTTTTATCTCTTCCGCGTCGCCGGTTTAGGCTGTCTCAGGGATTCGGCCTTGTTTCAAGTAGGCTGCAATATCTGGCAAGTATTGTTTATGACGCGCGTTTTTGCGTTGAATGGATAGCGGTTTTGCCTAGATCGGTGACGGATTCGGGCTGTTCTGTGGCTGTTCCCGGTTAACGGGGGCTGGTTTCCGGTTTTCGGGGGGTACCCCCCCTGTTGTTTATGGTCTTATGTATTCTAGGTATTTCATGAGTTCCTCCATGAGCGCCGGGGAGGCTTTCCATGTATCGAACCCCATGCCGTGGTCCAAGCCAGCCAGCTTCGCGTGGGTGAGGCCGGGAAGCACGGATTCGGCGTACTCTACGTCTTCGTCCGTCACGGCTTGACCCATGCCCACCGTGTCTGCCTGCAGCAATAGTACGGGGCACTTGATTTCCTTTAGCATGGAGTCGAGGTCCACGTCTTGTATCCAGTCGTCGTATGCGAGCCAGCTCCTGTAGAAGCCTGTGTCGTGTTGGCTGATGGTCCGCGCCGTTTCGAGGTTTTGAGGTGTGAGGGTGCCTTCCCCGAGTCTATACGCGATCTCGGTGACTGACTCGCTGCTCTCTCTCAGGCTCATGTATGCTTTGACGTAGTTCACGAAGAGCTCGGAGGTGAGCCAGCCTCGTGTGCCCCTGTTGGTCATGGGTGGATCGGCTAGGACGAGCGCGGACACCTTTTCCCCTGGTTTGGATGCTACTCCTATGCCCACCATGCCCCCGAGCGAGTGGCCGAACAGCACCGGGGGCTCGCCCATGTGTTCTGTGAACGCTACGGCGTCGTCGATAAGGTCTTTGAGCCGGTACTGTCTTGTGTGGGTTGATTTTCCGGTTCCCCTGTGGTTATAGGCGTAGACGTGCCACCTGGTTGAGAGAGCCGAGAAGAGTTTGACGTACCCCTTCTGCCACCTCGACGGCCCGCCGGGGATGATGATAAGCGGGGGACCCGCGTCTGGGCCTTCTGTGTAATCCAGCTTCACTTTTCCGGTGTCGAATAGCCTATCGAACATGTTACTACTTTGAATGGTAGGTGATGATAAAATTATAGTCTAAACCCGATCTCTCCCCTGCTCTCGACAATCATATTCAAGTCCTAGAAGATCAAAACGGGGGATTCGTTGCGGTTACGGTTGTTTCAAGGGCACTAGTAGGCGGCCAGCTCGGGGTGCTCCTCATGGTATTTTATGAGTTCACGGCAGAGGTACTCAGCCTCGCTCCACACCCGGTTACTGCCGTAGTACTCCCTTATGCCTTCAAGGGACGGCTCCAGGACGTTTTTCCAGTACCGTATCGTCATGTTGCTCCACATCAACGCGATGAGGCGTATGGTGAGGTACCCCTCCTTCACCATGACGCCGATGCCCTCGTAGAAGTTCGATATGGTGTTGAAGCTGTCCCGGAACTCCTTATCGTTCTCGTACTTCTCAAGGTACTCGTCGAAGCCCGACAGCTTGTTCAACATGAGCCTCTCCTGGTCGATGCTCTTCAGCTCGTCAAGCATGCGGTTGTGGAGCTGCATGAAAAGCTGAGCCTGCCGCGTCTCAAGAGACTGCTGCTGAGCGTCTAGGGTGAGCCTCTGGTTCTGCTGGTTTGTCCTAATCGTTATTATGTAATAGAACACCCCGACGCAGATGCTCACAGTCTGCAGGAACTGGAATATTAGGGTGAAAGTGATCTCCTCAATCATGAGGCATCGCCTACAGCCTTCAATGGTGATTTCGGTCTATAGTGAAGCTCGGGGTTCTTCTTGAGGTACTCCTCCAGCCTATCGAATAGGTACTCTGTCTCGGAGAGCCACACCGTGTACCCTCGTTTGACCCTCATCTCCTCCTTTAGAGGCGCCATTTTCTGCCAGAAATGTTTCGTGAAGCCGGTCATCAGCAGGGCTACGAGTCTTATGTCAAGGTATCCCTCCCTCACGAAAACGCCCACGCCCTCGAAGAAGCTGCCTACATAGTTCACCGAGTCTATGAAATCCGCGTCTTCAGGGCTGTCAGAGAAGTAGGCGTCACAGAACTCTTCAGGCGTCTCGAACTCTTTCTGTTGTAGGGTTCTCCACGCCTTCATGAAAGCCTGATTCGCGTGGCTCTGGTTGTAGATGTTCATGAACAGCTGGGCCTGCCTCGTCTCCAGCGTCATCCTCTGGTTTCTACGGGTGTTGTTCAGCGTCATGATGTGGTAGAAGACCCCCACCGGGACGCTGATCAACGTGAGATAGGTGAGTGTCGTCTGTAAGTCAATCATAGCATATTTTTAGTGCTAAGGGAGGTTAAAATTATCGAAATCGTTGTGTTCTAAGGGTTAATCCCTAGGCTTCCTCAAACCAGTGATACGCGCTTCCTTCCCCTCTCCCTCGATCTTCATCACAGCGAGCTCGTCGCCTGTCCGCCTGTACTGGTTTCCCCAGTAGCTGATCGCTTGGGAGCGGTCGTAGGACTCCTCGACGTAGGCTGTCAGCACCTCGCCGAGGAACCAGACGTGGCTGCCGTCGAGGTCGATGGTGCGTATGACCCTGCACTCCATGCTCACGGGGAACTCCTTGATCCACGACGAGGCTACGTGGGTTCCCCTTACCGGGGTCAGCCCTGTCTCCCTGAACTTGTCCACGTCCCTCCCTGACACCGTGCCGATGTAGTGTGTCACGTCGAGCTGCTCCACCGAGGGCAAATTCAGGGTGAAGTCCATCGTCTCCTTGATGAGCCTGTACGAGTAACGGTTCTCCATGATGCCTATCCCGACGATAGGCGGCTTAAACGAGAAGAACCCTACAGCGGCGAGGGTTATCGGGTTCTCACGTATGCACGCCACAGCCACCGGGAAACTCGGGAAACAGAAAATGCCTCTGACGCCTGAGACCTTAACCTTCAAGTTGTCCTCAAGATGTATAATTACATAGAAATGATGTTAAAATTATCTCTCAAGCATTACCTGAGGCAACATGTTCATAGCTATAATTATACTGAAATCACTCATAAGAAAGTGAGACGGATCAAGCTTTTTCGTGATACGGCAGCCAACCCGTTAACATGTACCTGTTAAATTACGTTGAGAGAGGCACCTGTATATGCGTTAAACTTATATCGCCATCAATGGTGATGTGTTTGGCTCGGTGAAGTTTGTGAGCTGCACAGTGGTCGTTGATGGTTTCTTCGGAGACGGCGGAAAAGGAAAGATAGTCTCATACCTGGCGGTGTCCGAGGACATCGCCGTCTGCGCCAGAGGCGGAGTAGGCCCAAACGCGGGGCACACCGTCGTCAAGGACGGCGTAAAGTACAAGCTCAGGATGGTGCCATGCGGGTTCGTCAACGAGCGGACCCTACAACTGATAGGCCCCGGCGTGGTGGTCAACCCAGCGATCTTCCTCAAGGAGGTCAAGGAGACCGGCATAGAGGGAAGGGTGGGCCTCGACCCCCAGTGCGCCATAATCGAGCCCAAACACATTGAGCAGGACAGGCAGGGACACCTCAAAAACAAGATAGGGACCACCGGTACAGGCACCGGGCCGTGCAACTCTGACCGCGCGCTCAGGGTAGCCAAGATGGCACGGGAGATACCTGAACTCAAGCCCTACATAATGGACGTGCCCCACCTCGTGAACGACGCGCTGGACCGCGGCGAGAACGTCGTCCTCGAAGGCACCCAAGGTACCTACATCAGCCTCTACCACGGCGGCTACCCCTACGTGACAAGCAACGACGTCTGCGCCGCAGCCATCTGCAGCGACGTCGGCGTCGGGCCCACGCGGGTGGACGAGGTGGTGCTCGTCTGCAAGGCGTACGTGACCCGTGTCGGCGCAGGCCCCCTCGAAGGCGAGATAAGCTATGAGGAGGCGAAGAAACGCGGCTGGGACGAGTACGGAACCGTCACAGGCCGCCAGAGACGCGCCGCTCCCTTCAACTACGAGCTGGCTAAGCGCGCAGCCATGATCAACGGGGCTACGCAGCTCGCGATAACGAAGATGGACATCCTCTTCCCCGAGTGCAAGGGGGTGAACAGCTACGAGGATATACCCGAGAAAGCCAAAGAGTTCATCGCCGAGATCGAGGAAAAGGTTGGCCTCCCTGTAACGCTGCTAGGCACTGGCCCAGGCGTCGACGAGATAATCGACAGAAGGTAGAATCTAGCCGAAGAGCCCCCGTTTCTTGCCGAGCTCCTTCTCAAGCTCCTCTAGGAGCTGCCGCTGCTTACGCGACAGCCGTTTAGGTACAAGCACGGTTATGTGCACGAGCTGGTCGCCCGAGCCGAAACGCCCGGGTATACCCCTGCCCCTCATCCTGAGTATGTCGCCGTTCTGCGTGCCAGACGGCACCTTCAGCGTGTCGCCGCCCTTAAGCGTCGGCACCTCTATCTCGGTCCCCAGCGCCGCCTGCGGGAACGTCACCTCGGCCTCGTAGATCACGTCCGCGCCGCGTCTCACGAGGTGCCTGTGAGGCTTGATCCTGACGACGACGTAGAGGTCTCCCCTCGGGCCGCCGTACATCCCGGACTCGCCCTGACCGCGTAGCGTCAGGTAGACGCCGTCCTCTATACCCTCCGGGATGGTTACCTGCAGGGTCCTCCGCTTCTCCTCCAACCCGTTTCCGCCGCAGAGCTTACACGGCGTCTCAGATAACTGCCCCCTGCCTTTACAACGGGGGCACGTCGTGACGGTGATCATCTGCCCGAAGATGCTCTGAGTCCTCTGCTGAATCTGGCCCGAGCCGTTGCACCGGGGACACTGGGTCACCTGGGTGCCCGGCTCAGCGCCGTTTCCGCCGCAGCTGCTGCAAGTCTCTAGGCGGTTGAGGCTCAGCTCCACGGTGGTGCCGAAAGCCGCCTGCTCAAGGGTGATCTCCACCCTGGCCTCCAGGTCCCTGCCTCTCCTCGGCCCAGTGCGGCTGGAGGTCCTGAAGCCGCTGAAGCCTCCTCCGAACATGCCGCCGAAGATTCGGCTCAGTATGTCGTCGCCGAACCCCATCTCACGGAAGATGCTGCTGAAGTCGGCTCCCCTGAAAATGTCCTCGGTGCTGTAGGCGCCGCTGATGCCTGCGTGACCGAACCTGTCGTACTGCTGCCTCTTCTGCTCGTCGCTAAGGACCGCGTAGGCCTCGCTTATCTCCTTAAACTTTTCCTCGGCTTCGGGCTCCTTGTTGCGGTCGGGGTGATACTGGAACGCGAGCTTCCTGAACGCCCGCTTGACGTCGTCCGGGGAAGCGCCGCGTTCAACGCCCAGAACCTCGTAGTAGTCACGCTTCTCAGACAACCCTTCACGCCCGCCCAGTTACGCTGATTCTTCCGAGACCCACCGTTAATAAACGTTGCCCGCTGAAAAGAAAAACGGAGAAACTATCTGGGGGCCTCCGGGTGCCACTTCAGCTGGACCTCCAGGGTCTTCCTCATCCCCGTCTCCTCCAAGTGCTTCACTATCTCCTTGAGAGGCGTGTGCTCCGCAATCTTCTCCTTCTGCGTGGCGAGCCTAAGCAGCAGCCTGGCGAGAAGCATAGCCCCCTCGTGGAGGTTCCGCGGGTCCACCTTGTCCATCATGTCCGCCGTGGTGTGCCCCCAGCCCCGCCCCACTATGAGCTGCTGTATGCTGGGCTCAGCGTGCATGTAGATGGCTGGCACCCCCTGCATGTAGAAGGGCCAGTGGTCAGACGCAGCCGAAGTCCCCTCGATCACCTGCGTCGGGTACTTCACCTCCTCGATGAACTCCTCGAGCCACTCCTTCATGCTGGGCGGCTGGTACACCGTGAACGCCGCGTGCTGTGTGCCCTCGTTATAAGCCAGTCCTCCGAGCTCCAGATTCACCATGATGGCGGTCTTCGCCATGTCGTCGACGTGGTCCGCCACGTAGCACGTGCTGCCCGTGACCCCCACCTCCTCGCAGCCGAAGCAGATGAACCGGATGCCCCGCCTCAGCTTACCCTCATAGGGCTTGAGGGCGCGGGCCAGCTCCATTGTGACGACGGTGCCGCTGAGGTTATCCATGGCGCCCTGCGCGATGTCGTGGCCGTCGTAGTGGCCGCCGATGACGATCCACTCATCAGTCTCCCCCGGGAGCTCTGCGACGATGTTAGCGCTCTCAGTGTTGGGGATGACCTTACTTTTATCGCTGAACCTGACGCGAAGAGACTTGCCCTTGGCGAGCCTCAGCATATGACTCCCAGTCTCCAGGCTGACGCCGATGCCGGGTATCTCGCCGCCCATCCTGTAGCTCGGCCTCAGGCTGCCCGTCGGCGGCAGCTGCCCCGGGTTATGGTTCATGAAGATGAACCCCACGGCGCCGTACTCGACTGCGTACCCGTACTTGGTGCGTCTGTGCACCCTTTTCCCCTTGGGGCTCGTGGCGCTACTGCACAGCACGATCCTGCCTTTAACCGTCTTTGGGTCGACGGCTTCGAACTCCTCGGGGCTGCCGGTGCCCATGTCGATGACGTCTGCCTCGACGTCGCCGCCTGGGCTCATGGCGAGGCTGATGGCGGTGAACTCCCTCTTGACAGGCTGCACCATCTCAAGCTTGACTGGGCCGCGCCTCCAGCCGTAGTAGGTGAAGGGCTCAGCGCGGGCGTCACCGTAGCCGTACTCCTTGAGCTTCTTCACCATGTACCTCTGGGCCTCCTTCTCGCTGGGCGTCCCAGCGAAGCGGCTGCCTATCTCGTCGGCCATCACGAGCATGTTGCCGTGTATCTCGTTGTTCTGCCAGACCTCGCCGATGAGCTCCCGTTCACCCTTGAGGTATCTCTTATCGAGCATAAGGATCAAACTAGAAGCTGCTTGATCCGTTATTAGGGGTTACCGTCCGGGAAGATGTAGTAGGTTGTCAACGAGCCCCTGCGGCTCCCCCTGAGATAGATGGTGCTGAACCAGATGACGAACGACTCGTCGCAATTATGGACGCCGTCGTACAGGCTGTTATCGTAGACCGCTACGTTCTTCGTACCCCTTAGGATACTGTAAAACTCTTCCCAGGTCTCTACCTGCCTCCTCTCGATGTTGATGCCGTTCCTAAGCTTCTCGTAGACATAGTCCTCCCAGTCGCCCATGTCCTCCCACGCCAGGGTCCCGTTCAGCTCGAACCCTCTGGCCTCCAGATGCTTGACCTTGCTCGCGTACTCGCGACCGTTGATGCACATCTGGGTCCCCGCGACGCCGAAGATCATGACTATGACGACGCCGGCTGCGATAATCTTCTTCTTCTGGCCGTCGTCCTCTTTCTTGAAGTAACTCACTGTGCGCCGGTCTCACTCCGGGTGCGCGCCTAAAGGGGTTGAGGAGTATAGATAACGAAGGCTGGTATGTGTGAGGAAACAGGGTTACTGTTTCTTCTCCTCGTCGACTACCTTGAAGTCGGCGTCAACCGTTTTCTTCCCCTGGTCTTCATCGGCTCCCGGCGGAGGCGTACCCGGCCCCTGCTGGGCCTGCTGTGCCTGCTGGGCGGCCTGGGCCTGCTTATAGATCTCGCTGCCGGCCTCCTGCGCCACCTTCTGGAGGTCCTCCATCTTGGCCTTGATCTCGGCTACGCTGCCGTCCTTTACGGCGTTCTTCAGCGCCTCCAGGCTGCTCTGTACCTTGGTCTTGGCGTCTCCGCTTAACTTGTCGCCGAGCTCGCCCAGCATCTTCTCGGTGCTGTAGATGAGGGTGTCGGCCTGGTTCCGGGTCTCGGCCTCCTCCATGGCCTGCTTGTCGGCCTCGGCGTACTGCTCGGCCTCCCGTACCATCCTGTCCTTCTCGGAGTCGCTGAGCTTCGTGGAAGCCTCGATCCTGATGCTCATCTGCTTGCCTGTGCCCAGGTCCTTGGCGGATACGTCGAGGACGCCGTCGGCGTTGATGTCGAAGGTCACCTCGATCTGTGGGACGCCTCTGGGCGCCGGCGGGATGCCCTCCAAGTTGAAGCTGCCCAGGCTGATGTTGTCCTTGGCCATGGTTCTCTCACCCTGGAGGACGTGTATGGTGACCGCGGTCTGCATGTCTGCGGCGGTGCTGAACACCTTGGTCTGCTTCGTCGGGATGGTTGTGTTCCTGTCGATCACCTTGGTGAGTACGCTGCCGAGGGTCTCGACGCCGAGACTCAGCGGCGTCACGTCCAGCAGCACGATGTCGTCGATCTCGCCCGCCAGCACAGCCCCCTGGATGCTCGCGCCAATTGCGACGCACTCCATGGGGTCGATGCCTCTCTCCATCTTCTTGCCCAGTATCTCCTCCACGGTCTTCTGCACCAGCGGCATCTTGGTCATGCCGCCGAACAGGACCAGTTTATCGATCTTGTCGGCTGTGAGCCCCGCGTCCCTGATGGTCTTGACGATGGGCTCCTTGATCCTCTGCACTATGGGCATCGCTATCTGCTCAAGCTTCGCCCTGTTCATGGTCACGTGGAGGTTCTGGGGTCCCCCCGCGCTCATGGCGATGTAGGGAAGGTCGATGTCGGTGGTGAACAGGTTGCTTAGCTCGATCTTGGCCCTCTCAGCAGCCTCCTTGAGCCTCGCCATGGCCTTCATGTCGGAGCTGAGGTCGATGCCCGTCTCGCCCTTGAACTCGGCGACGAGGTAATCCATGATCGCCTTGTCGACGTCGGCGCCGCCCGTCTGGGTGTCACCGCTTGTGGCGAGCACCTCGAATACGCCTCCGCCGAAGTCCATGATGGTGGTGTCGTTGGTTCCCCCGCCGAAGCTGAAAACCAGAATCTTGAGCTCCTGGCCACTCTTGTTCAGGCCGTAGGCAAGCGCCGCGGCCGTGGGCTCGTTAACGATCCTCGTCACGCTGAGCCCGGCGATGGACCCCGCATCGATGGTAGCCTGCCTCTGGTTGTCGTTGAAGTGGGCGGGCACCGTGATGACGGCCTTCGTCATCTTCTCCCCCAGGTAGGCCTCCGCGTCGCGCAGAATCTTCTGGAGTATGAATGCGCTGATCTGCTGGGGCGTGTAGTCCTTGCCCTGGAGCGTGATCATGCGGCTTGTGCCCATTTGGCGCTTGGCCTCCCTGATGGTTCCCTCCGGGTTGGTGACTGCCTGCCTCCTTGCGGGCTCCCCTACGAGGAGCTGCCCGTCCTTGGTGAAGGCGACGACGCTGGGGAACATCTTCCCTGCGACGGTCGGCCCCTCCGCGCTGGGGATAACCGCGGGTTTTCCGCCCATCATGACGGCGGCCGCGCTGTTGGTTGTGCCTAGGTCTATCCCTAGAATCTTCTCTCTCTTAGTCTCGTTACTCATCTTGATCTTCCTCATCTGCCTCTTTCCTGGGGCTGCGAGCCACCTTCACGACACTAGCTCTGAGGACCCGGTCTTTATACATGTAGCCTCTCATTATCTCCTCAAGGACATACCCGTCGGGCTCCTCATCGGTCTCGACCTCGAGGACCGCCTCGTGCTTGAAGGGGTCAAACTGGAGTCCATCCGCCTCTATGGGGTGGACCCCCTCGCTCTCCATGACCTTCTGCGTCTTCTTCAGGACCATGCCCAGCCCCTGGACCAGCTTCTCCTTCTCCGCGTCCTTCGTGGCGAGTATCTCAAGCTCGTCTAGGACCGGGAGGAGCTGCTGGAGGAGGCTGCCGTTGGCCCTGTCCATCACGTCCTGTACCCTCTTCTGGCTCTGCTTCTGAAAGTTGTCGAGGTCTGCCTTGGCGTACTTGAGCTGGCTCATGTATTTACCGGCTTCTTCCTCCCGCTTCTTCAGCTGGTTCTCCAGTTCCTCGACTCGTGTTTCGAGGTCCTTCTTGCTGGGTTTCTTTGGTGTCATGGCTGCGCCCTTGTGATGTTTCTGAGTATGATTGAATCTGCTATTTATTTTCTTTACGGTATGTCATAAATATGACTGTATGATATATTTATTGCGTTTTAGGCTGTTCACCTAGCCGAGGTATGTGACCGTCCTCTCAAGCAGGTAGAAGAGGTACACCACCAGCACCCCCAGACCCACCTTGATGTACAGAGGCATGTAAGACAGCACGCCCCTTATGGATCGAAGGCTATCACTCATCGAGACGTGAATCTTCAGTTCTCGTTAAAAGGGTTTTTCAGAATCAGTTCAGAATTGCCCGGTTACACCTTGACGGCGTCTACCACCTTATAAACAAGGACTTTACCCAGGTCACTGGGCGACATCTCGATTCCGTATAGGTGATCCCCCGAGCCGAAGTTGATCCTCCCCCTCTCGAAGACGCGTTCATCGACGTAAACTGGTATGCTCAACGTGAGGGGGCAGACCGCGCCAGGCTTCACGCCCGTCGCCTCCTCCACCTCCCCGGGGCTTGCGATGCTCGCCTTACCCATGACCTTTCTCAGTTTCCTGAAGTCGATCCTGTGCTCACCTAGCAGGAACAGCGCCTTCTTGGCTCCCCGGACGTCCTTTACGACGATGGTTTTACATATCTCGCCGGGGTCTATCTCGGTCTTCGAGTACCTGATCACGTCCTCGACGGTGACTGCCCTGTCGCTGAGCTCGATGAGCCTGTAGTCCACGCCCCTCTCTTCGAGGAGCCTCGCCGAGGCTATCGCCATGATGGTATCTCGTCGACGATCGTAGATTAGGTGTTCGACCTGAACCACGTTTTTTTATAGGGGGTGCCTTCCTTCATAGACAAATAAATCGTGATTCCAATGGGTGAAGGCTTGAACATCGTCGTCCCGATAAAGCAGGTTCCGGAGACGACTGAAGTGAACTTTGACGAGGAGACAGGGCGGCTGATACGCGAAGGCGTCGCCGCGGTGATCAACCCCTTCGACGAGTACGCCATCGAGGAGGCGCTACGGATCAGGGAGAAACACGGCGGCACAGTCAAGGTGATAACCATGGGCCCCCCGTGGGCCGATGATGCCCTCAGGGACGCCATAGCCATGGGCGCCGACGAGGGGTGGCTCGCCACCGACCGCGCCTTCGCGGGAGCCGACACGTGGGCTACGAGCCTGACCCTCGCCAAATGCGTCGAGAGGATGGGCGAATACGACCTCATCATATGCGGGTTGAAGACCACGGACGGCGACACGGGGCAGACGGGCCCCGAGATGGCCGAGCACATGGACATCCCCCACGTATGCTACGTGAGCGAGATCAAGGAGATCGGCGATGGAAAGGTGGTGCTCAGGAGGAACATGGACGACGGCGTCGAGACACTGGAGGCGCCGCTGCCCCTCCTCGTCTCAGTGGGCAAAGACATCAACCAGCCCAGACTCGCCACCCTGAGGGGCCGCCTCAAGGCCAAGAAGGCAGAGATTAAGGAGATCACAAACAAGGACCTGGGCCTGAACCCCAAGGAGATCGGGCTCGACGGCAGCTTCACGCGTGTCGTGAAGGTGTTCGAGCCCGAGGTCCACGAGGCGGGTGAGATGGTCGAGGGCACACCCGAGGAGCTGGCCGAGGCCATACTGCAGAAGCTCATGGAGTGTAAGGTGATCTAGATGAGCGAGACACCGGTCAAGGTCACGGAAGCCTGCACAGGGTGCGGCTTATGCGTGGACGTGTGCCCCTTCGGAGCCATCGAGATGGTCGACGGGAAGGCTGTCATCACAGAGGCGTGCAGGGCGTGCGGCCAGTGTGTCGACGCGTGCCCAGTCGGCGCGATCACGATGAAGGAGGCTGAAGAGGCAGACTTCTCAGAGTACAAGGGGGTCATGGTCTTCGCGGAGCAGAGGAAGGGAAAGGTCCACCCCGTCAGCTACGAGTTGCTCGGTAAGGCGCAGGAACTCGCGGCGCAGCTATCCGAGCCGGTCTACGCCGTGATCATAGGCAGCGGCGTCAGCGCTGATGAGCTTGTGGCGAGGGGCGCAGACAAGGTTTTCGTGTACGACGACCCTGCCCTAGAGGACTTCAGGGACGACCCATACACGGACCTGCTGGCCCGTTGCTGCAGGGAGGAGAAGCCCAGCATATTCCTCATAGGAGCCACCAGCGAAGGCAGAAGCCTCGGCCCCCGTGTGGCTGCGAAGCTCAAGACAGGGCTCACCGCTGACTGCACCTACCTCGACATCGACCCGGAGACAGGGCTGCTCAGGCAGACCCGCCCGGCGTACGGAGGAAACATCATGGCAACCATCATCACGCCCAACGGCAGACCGCAGATGGCGACCGTTCGGTACAAGATGTTCCCGGAGGCGCAGAAGGTTGGCAGCCCCAAAGGAGAGACCATCGTCAAACCTGTGGACATGTCGGCCGTGAGGGACCGTGTGAAGATACTCGGCTTTGAGGAGGCCACGGAGCAGATAAGCATCAGCGAGGCGGACATCATCGTCTCAGGCGGCCTCGGCATGGGAGACCCCCAGGGCTTCGAGCTTATGAAGCAGCTCGCCGACAGCCTCGGAGGCGCCGTGGGCGCGTCGAGGCCCACCGTCGACGAGGGGTGGATAGACTACAGGCACCAGGTCGGTCTCAGCGGCAGAACCGTTCGCCCCCAGGTCTATGTGGCGTGCGGCATAAGCGGCGCAGTTCAGCACCAGGCGGGTATGAAGACCAGCGACGTCATCATCGCGGTGAACAAGGACCCTGAGGCGCCTATCTTCAAGATATCAAGCCTCGGAGTGGTTGGGGATTTATATGAGGTGGTTCCCCGTCTCATAGAGAAGATAAAGGAGCAAAGGGGAGATGCCTGAATACAACACGGTAACACCTGAACTAAGGAAGCAGATAGAGGCCATCGTGGGGCAGGAGAACGTCTCCTCCACCCCAGAGGACCTAGAGAAGCACGCGGTGGACGAGAGCCCACTGGAGCCCCACCCGCCGCAACTGGTGGTACGAC
>JAFGTA010000006.1 GCA_016934355.1 Candidatus Bathyarchaeota archaeon
ATCCTGTCGATCTTGTTGGCCGCGACTATGAAGGGAACCTTCCTTGACTTTAGGATGCTCAATGATTCGTAGGTCTGGTTCTCGAAGCCGTGCATCGCATCGACCACCAGGATGGCGATGTCGGCTACGCTGCCCCCCCTGCTTCTCAGGTTGGCGAAGGCTTCATGGCCCGGCGTGTCCACGACCAGTAGACCGGGTACCTTGACGTTGAAGTTGACGTTCTGCATCAGCTGCCGGGTTATAGCCACGAGGGTGTCAAAGGGGAAGTAGCTGGCTCCTATCTGCTGGGTGAGGCCGCCTGCCTCCCTTAGCTGCACTGCTGTGCCTCTGATCTTGTCGAGGAGGCTTGTCTTCCCCGTGTCTACGTGGCCCAGCATGCAGACTATCGGCTGTCTCATCGGCACCTTGAACACCCGGCACTATGAACAACAAAACTGTTAATATAGGTATCTGGGCTCATCTAATACCTCTTCTTGGTCCTCGTGAGTAGGAGGTACGGCATCAGCCTGTCCATAACCTTGCCGTGGGCCTTCTTGAGGTGGTCCTGAAGCGTCGTCCTGGGGACTCGCAGCCGGTCAGCCATCTCCTGTACGTTGATCTCACGCGGGAACTTGTAGTAACCATAGTTATAGGCTGAGACCAAGGCACTCACCTGTTTCTCAGTGAGGTCGCTGAACAGGGCACTCGTGGGCAGCGTCATCAGCTCGGCGAGGGTTTTGTCCAAGGTCGTCTTCTTGACGACCTCGACCGTGAACCCCCTCTCGTGGAGCCTTGTGAACAACCCCTCCACGTCCCCGTGGTCGAACGCGATGAAGTGGTAGTGCTCCCAGCCCTCCCTGTGGACGACGGGGGACAACGGGTACAGGTTGAACTCGTCCAGGCAGCTGAGCACGGAGTCCTCGTCCAAGCACACGCATCTACGGATCACGGTGAGGCTTTCGCCGTCGCCCCTAACCTCAGTTAGTGCCTCGACGAACTCGTAGAGGGCGTCTACTGCAGCGTCGTACTCGGAGTCGTCGCCCACTTTTAGCTCAAGCACCTCGGTCTCCCGGTTGCACCACACGTAGATGCTGGCGGAGGGATAGTCTTCGGTGAGCCGGAGGTAGGGGCAGTCGTGCCTTACCCTGAGCGCCACCTCGTACAGGACCATGATGGTTCATAAGCGTCTGCGAATAAAGGTGTGTCCACGTCATATGACGTTACAAAGGTTATAGCGGCTGCCTCGAATTCCAAGGCGATGCATATGGCGGACAGGAGCCTCGACGCATCCATGCTGCGTAAGCTGGACGAGAAAGGCAGGTACCATCTACTCATGCGCCGCGCAGGCGTGCTCTCCAACGCGCTCCTAGAAGGGGTGAGCAGGCTTGACGGCGAGTGCATGAAGGACGTTATGGAGATGTGCGGTAGGTCGTGCGCCGCAGCCACAGGCAACTTAGAGGAGGCGGAGAGGATAGCTTCGCTGGGTCTCAGCCTAGAGGAGAAGCTTGACCGGCTCAACGCCAAAGAAGTCTGGTGCGGCAGATGGGTGTACGACGGAGAGAAGTTAGAGGCCGTCTGCGGGAGATGCGGCTGCCCCCTCGTCACCAACGGAGTCGTCGAGCTGAGTGGAACCATGTGCCATTGCTCAAGGGGCTGGGTGAAGGCTGTCTTCGAGACGCTGCTGGGTAAACCGGTCTCGGTGGAGCTCTTGGACTCCATCGGCCTCGGGGGCGACTCTTGCAGGTTCGCCGTCACCTTCTAACCAGTTCACGTCATGTGTCGGTGGTCGCCGATTTCATCCCCAGTAGACATTGATCTCGATAGTAGACATGGGCCTCGACTGAATCTCATCAGCCTAGCCATAACCACCGATCCTAAGTTTGATAAACGTAAGCGCTTACTTGATCCGAGGAACTCAGATGCCTATCCTGAACGTACAAGATCTCCGCATGTACTACTCCACCCTCAAAGGAGACGTCAAGGCAGTCGACGGCGTCGACTTGGAGGTAGAGAAGGGAGAGGCCCTCGGCCTAGTCGGGGAGTCGGGGTGCGGGAAGACCACGTTCGCCCTCTCCATACTCAGGCTCCTCCCATATAACGGACGGTTCGTCGGCGGCAAGATACTGTTCGACGGCGACGACATGCTGACGGTCGACGACAAGACGTTCAACAAGGAGTACCGGTGGAAGAGGCTGTCGTACGTGTTTCAGGGGGCCATGAACGCCATGAACCCCGTCTTCAGGGTAGGCGACCAGATAGCTGAGGCCATACTGCTGCACGAGGACGTTGGAAAGGAGGAGGCGATGGAAAGGGTCAGAGGTCTCTTCAGCCTCGTGGGCATAGACCCGGACCGCGTCACAAACTACCCCCACGAGTTCAGCGGCGGCATGAAGCAGAGGGCGATGATTGCCATGGCTCTCGCATGCAACCCGGAGTTTATTATCGCTGACGAGCCCACCACAGCGCTGGACGTCATCGTCCAGGCCCAGACGCTGCAGGTGATAAACGACCTGCGGGCCAAGCTGGGGCTCACCATGATGCTCATCACCCACGACCTCTCGGTGGTGGCGCAGACTTGCACCACCTGCGCCATAATGTACGCGGGGAGGATCGTGGAGTACGCCGACATCGACACGGTGTTCTCGGAGCCGAAGCACCCGTACACCAAGGCGCTGATAGGGGCTTTCCCGAGCATAAAGGAGGCGAGACGGGAGCTGGTCTCCATCAAGGGGACGCCGCCCAACCTCCTGGACCCGCCGATGGGGTGCAGGTTCAACCCACGCTGCCCCTACTCCATGGACATATGCAAAGAAGATGTGCCAAAGTTCACCAGCCTCGGGGGCAGACACTATGCAGCCTGCCACCTTCTTACAGGAGGAGACGCATAAGATGGAAGGCCAGGCAGCCGAGCTCAGCGTAGTGGACCTTAAGAAGTGGTTCCCGGTGAGGAAGAGCTTCGTGTCCACGCTGACGTCGAAGGAGACCAAGTACGTTAAGGCGGTGGACGGAGTCAGCTTCGACATCGCCAAGGGCGAGATATTCGCCCTCGCCGGCGAGAGCGGCTGCGGAAAGACCACCACCGGTAAGACCCTGCTCAGGCTGCTTGAGCCCACGGGCGGCCACATCTACTTCCAGGGACAGGACATCACTGACATAGGGAAGCGGGAGATGAAGGACCTCAGGAGGAGGATGCAGATCGTCTACCAGGACCCCTACGAGTCCCTGAACCCCAGGATGACGGTCCACGACATAATCGCGGAGCCCATCAGCATCCACGGACTCGCGGACACCACGGCCGAGGTGGACGAACTCATCTACAGGTCCCTGAAGGACGTAGAGCTGGTGCCGCCTGAGGAGTTCATAGGCAGGTTCCCCCACGAGCTGAGCGGCGGCCAGAGGCAGAGGGTCGCCCTCGCCCGGACGATGGTGATGAACCCCGAGTTCATCGTAGCCGACGAGCCCATCTCGATGCTGGACGTATCCATACGGGCGGGGCTCCTCAAGATTATGCTCAAGTCTGGGGAGGCGAAGGGCGTAACCTACCTGTTCATCACACACGACCTAGCCTACGCCCGCCACATTTGCGACAGGGGTGCCATCATGTACTTGGGTAAGATCGTTGAGTTGTCGGACATGGACGGCCTCGTGAACAACCCGCTGCACCCCTACACGGTCGCATTAATGGCGGCGGTGCCCGTGCCCGACCCCAAGATCGAGAAGGCGAAGGCCATCATAGGCGGCGAGGTGCCGACGCCCATCGACCCCCCGTCAGGGTGCAGGTTCCACCCAAGGTGCCCCAAGGTGACGGACCTATGCAAAAAAGAGGAGCCCAAGCTGAAGGAGCACGAGAAAGGCCACTTCGTGGCCTGCCACCACGTCTAAACGCCTCCTAGACTCTATCTAGTTACTCGGGCCACGGTCGAGGCGCACCTGAACCGAAGCAGCGTCTCGCCGAACAGAGTGTCAACGTACCCGACGCCCGCGACGGTCCAGTCCCAGCTGTCGTCTCTCACTGCCTCGTCGATGGTGAATCCTCTATCCGCGGGAAGCGCCACAGTCTCCCCGAAGAACACCGTCTCCCCCGGGGCTACGGGCGGTATCTGGTTGAGGGTCATCTGGGTCATGTACTTGCCGTTCAGCTTCACGTCGAACTCGACCCTCTTAACGGTCAGGGTCTCAGGCGTCGGGTTGGTGACGGAGACGTTAACGTACAGGACGGCGCCCTGCCCCCTCTGGAAGCCTGTGGCCTCCACAGCCACCTCGGTCTTCATTATGAGGTTGTATGTTGAGAGGTACTGGTTGACCATGACGCCAGTGGCGAGCAGAGAGACCGCCGCGACCAGCAGGATGACTGCGTAGCCGTACTTCTCCCGTATGCCTCTGTCGTCCTCGGCGTCTGATTCCCGTGGCTTTAGCTCGGGTGAACCTATCAGCTCCAACCTTTCTCCTGTCCCCAGCCGGGAGACTAGAAAGATCAGACCCCTTCCGGAGATATAAGACAGCGTGAATATCAGCACAATCGAGGCTACACCGATCTCCGGGGGCATGGGCAGGCCGTACCTCATGACAGTTGTTAACACGAAGAACATGTGTAGCAGAATCCAGAACATGGAGACCATCTCGGACGCCCTCTCAGGCTCCAGCAGCTGGCTGAAGATGCCGCGTAGGATCAGTGACAGCGAGTACGTGTACGCCGCAAGTAACGTGACGCCCAGCGCCCCTATGAGCAGCCTAGGCACGGGCACCTCCTCGATGAGGTCGAGGATGTCGCCGAAGGGGTGGACCGAGCCCACCACAAGGTAGACCATCGAGTTGAGGTACGTCCAGAAGCTCAGCCAGAACACCGAGACCGTGGCGAGGGGATGGCTGATGCTTCTGCGGAGGAGCAGTGACTGACCCAGCACGGTCAGGAGTGTGTCGCTGAGGATGCCCGCCACCGCTATCAACGCAATCTGGCCGCCCGTGGGGCCGTCGAGCACCCACGTGGTGTGCGACAGGCTGAAGGGCCACTCGAAGCTGATGAATACCCCCTTGACACTGCCGCCCAACGCGAGTACCATGAGGGCGTGGCCCGCCTCGTGGGTGAACTCCCCGAGTATCTTCATGACTAGGCCGATGAAGAGGAACGACAACAGAAACCGGGCGTACATCCTCCTCTTTTCGCCCCAACCGGTCTCCACAGTCACCCCGTCGGCCTCCGCACTTTCATTTAAATAGGATAAATGGCGTCTGAACCAAAACTGTGTATTAGGTGGCGCCATTTAACTCCACCTAGGAGCCGGTCAAGACGCCGCGCCTTCAAGAGGCGCTAAACTTTAATCGACAGGTTCAACTACATTCCACGATGCCTATCACAGAGAAACTTGGGCCTGTGGCTCTGGTGTTGGCGAGCTCTGTCATCATCAACATGGGCTTGTTCGCATCTAACCTCTACGCAGTGCCCGGCGTATTGACCACCATACTGGTGCCGTGCACCCTGGTGATGTGCATCGGCTGGTTCCAGAGGAGCATGAGGAGAACCATCGTGCTCACGTTCTCTGTCATCGTGGTGTCCGCGGCGATGCTCCTGCTCACCCTGTCTGCGCCCGTGGTGTTCGGCGTCATCGAGGACCCGGGGTACAGGCAGCTCTTCGTCTACGCCGCGTTCCTGAAGGTGGTGCAATACACTCTCGTGACCGCGTTTTTTACGTTGTTGACGGCGCTCGTCGCGGGGCTTGCCTTCGAGTGAGCCACAGGGAGTTCAAAATACTTCGTGACTAGAATTACTTGCATATTATATCCTTTTATTAAGAAAAAACATTTTTTAAATATAAATAATTAGAGGTATATAGAATAAGGAGTTTCTAAAACGTTATATAAATATTAATCAATGTAATCCTGAGGAGATCGACTGATGAAAAAACCGATTATCCTTTTGGCTATACTAACACTATTGCTGTCTTCAACCATCCCGATCTTTGGGATAACCACAGAAACCGGAGTGGAGTGGAACCCCGACTTCGACTCGTCAGGCGTCGTCCTGGACGAGCCGTTCGAGGGCTACCTGTACGACCCCGCCGTGGTCCATGGGGAGACCCTCGTGATCGCCACGCCGTCTGACCCTCCGGAGCAGCACCAGTTCAACGCAGGGGCCTCAGCAAGCTACGAATTCCTAGACCCGATGAGTGACTACCTCGTTCGCACTGACCCCGTGACGGGCGGCCCTGTTCCGTGGATCGCGGAAAGTTGGGACCTCTCAGAGGATCACCTGACCTACACGATTCACCTTGCGAAGGGCGTCAAGTTCCACGACGGCACCGAGCTCACAAGCGAGGACGTCAAGTGGTGCTTCGACTTCGTCATGGAGAACCAGTTTACTAGGATGTCTGACGTCTGGGACGTGCTTGACCCGGAGAACCCGACAGAGATAGTCGACGATTACACGATCAAGTTCCATCTGAAGGAACCTTTCGTGCCCTTCCCGCAGGAGACGCTGACCACAGTGGCCATCGTGCCCAAACACGTGTGGGAGGTCATCGCGGCTGATCCGGACTTCGACTGGTTCACGTACGTGCCGACTCTTGAGGAGCAGGTGGGCTGCGGCCCGTTCAAGCTCATCGAGTATGAAGCGAACTCGCACTTCAAGTTCGAGGCATTCGAGGACTACTGGCACGGTAAACCCTACGTCGACTACATGCTTAGACCTATAATCACAAGCGGCGACGCAGAGCTGCTAGCCGTCAAGAGGGGCGACGTGGATGTCTTCACAGGCTTCCTCGCCTCCGAGGCTATACCCGGCCTCCTTAGGGAGGAGGGCATCGGCCTGTTCCTGTACAATAATCCCTATTTCTACCACTGGGGAATGAACACAGCGATCTGGCCCTTCAACGAGAAGGAGTTCAGGTACGCGTGCGCTTACTCCGTCGACAAGCAGGACCTCGTCGCGACACTGCTGCTAGGGTACGGCATACCCGGCCCCGTGGGCGTCGAAGCGCCTTTCTACAGCTACTGGTTCAACGAGGACACGCCTGAGACCTACACCTTCAACCTCACGAAGGCCGCTGAGATTCTGGACGACCTTGGATGGGTCGACACAGACGAAGACGGCATCCGTGAGGGCGTAGGGGAGCACGCCGGAGAGCCCATAGCTTTCGACATCGGGCCACCCATCTACGACCCCGTACGGGTCAGGGCTGCCGAGCTGATAGCGGAGAACCTGCAGCAGATAGGCGTCGACGCCACCGTCCAGTACATGGAGTGGGCTACCCTCTGGGGAAAGATCATACAACCGCTCGACTCGCCTAGCAAGATCGACTCTTGGCTCCTAGGCTCGTCAGAGAGCATCGACCCACAGTGGTTAAAGACGAGGCTACACTCGACCTCTATACCGAACCCCAACTACTACGGGTTCGTCAACGCGGAGTTCGACCAGCTAGCCGAGGCACAGGGTCAGCAGTTCGACGTCGATGAACGCAGGGCAAGCGTCTTCAGGATGCAGGAGATACTGGCGGAAGAGATCCCGCTCGTCGTGATGTACTTCCGTCAGAGCCCCAGCGTCTACAGAACAGATAAGCTGACAGGCTGGGTAGACGACTTCGACGCGGGCAGAGGCAACTTCTGGGACTACGTCAACGTGCGTCCCAAGGTGTCGCTGAAGGCCATGAGTATATCCGTCGTGAACACGCCTGCCCCTGAGGTTGAGATAGGCGACACAATAACGGTGGGCATCAAGTACATAGGCCCAAGCGGAGAGGAGATCACGGACGCAGAGGTTACGGCGCTCGTCACGGGCGACCCGACATCCTACGTCCTTGCTCACGCAGGCGCGGGCACATACAGGACCACCTTCGACACAACCGGCTGGCTTGAGGGCGACTACACCCTCAGGATCGACGCAACGGCCGTAGGGTACAACGAGCTGCTAACGACGTTCGCTGTGGACGTCGCCGAGCCCGCACCCGAACTGCCGCCGGAGGAGCCCTCATTCTGGGAGTCCTACGGCGCGACGGTTACCGGCGTGGTCGTGGTGCTCGCAGTCGTGGCGATAGTGTTCGTCTACAGGTCCGCGAAGAAATAGATAGCCATCATCCTCTTTTTTTTATTTCATCCTGACAGGGATATCTTAAAAACATCTGAAACTATGATCTTTAACCAATCGTAGGTATACTAGGACCTGAAAGCCATGGCGTACATAGCGAAAAAGTTTGCATCGCGTCTCATAACTTTCTTCATCATGATCTCTGTGATCTTCTTCCTCGCACGAAGCGCAGGGAGCGACCCCTTCGAGCGCTACCTCTCCGAGGACCCGCGTATCCCGCTTGACCAGATAGAGAGGCTACGGGCAAAGTTTGGCCTAGACAAGCCGATCCATCTACAGTACCTTGACTTCGTTACGAGTACACTCCAGGGCGAGTTCGGGTACAGCCTCTACTACCACATGCCCGTGTTCGACAAGGTGATGGAGGCGCTGCCTAAAACGATATTTCTCTTAGGCACCTCGATCATCATCTCAACGTTGGTGTCCTTCGTCATCGGCGTGTACTTTGCCTGGAGGAGGGGCACACAGCTCGACATATGGGGCACGAATGCCTTCATGTTCGTTCGCTCCACCCCCCACTTCTGGCTTGGCATGATTCTCCTCATCATCTTCGGGTACTATTACCCGATATTCCCCCTGTTCGGCTATAAGTCACCCGGCATTACCTACGCCAACACATTCGAATACATTAGAGACCTCCTATGGCACGCCACTCTTCCATTAACGACGCTTCTCGTCCGCCAGATTGGAATGTATGTACTCTACACGCGTAACTCGATGGTGGAGGTTCTTGGTGAGGACTACATGCTCACCGCCAAGGCTAAGGGCGTTTCCGAGAGGGCTCAGATGTTCAAGCACGCCGCCAGGAACGCGCTTCTGCCGATAGTCACCGTGACGGCGCTGCGGTTCGGGTTCATGGTGAACGGGGCGATCCTCACGGAGACAGTGTTCTCGTACCCGGGGATGGGGCGCCTCATATACACCGCTATAATGAACGACGACTTCTTCCTGCTGCAGGGCAGCTTCTTCATGGTCTCGATAACCGTGCTGATAGCGAACACCATCGCAGACATACTGTGCGCGTTCCTCGACCCGAGGATCAAGATATAGGAGTGTGATGAAGACGACGCAGAAACCCGCCCCGAAGCGCAGCAGCATAAGAATGGACACACTCAAAAAGGGTCTACGCGACTTCGCGGATGTCTACAGGAGGAGCGGTTCTGGTCTACTCGGCATGGCCCTACTCCTGTCCTTCCTATTCATAGCGTTGTTCGCGCCGTATCTGAGCCCCTACGACCCGTATGACAGGGTGGACCGTCCCCTCAGGCCGCCGTCCGACAAGTACCTCCTCGGCACAAACGACATAGGTCAGGACATCTTCTCGGAGCTGCTCCACGGTACCAGGGTCTCCCTCACTATAGGCTTCATGGCTGCCATCTTCACGGTCACTATAGGCACCCTCATCGGTGTGGTCGCGGGCTTCATGGGGGGCTCCGTCGACGAGGTGTTGATGAGGTTCACGGACATCGTCATGATTCTGCCGAATATTCCGCTGCTGATTCTGCTTATGGCAATCCTGGGCAAGTCCAGCTTCCTGATCATGGTGCTCGCCATCTCGCTCACGGGGTGGACAGGGACGGCTAGGATGGTACGGTCCACGACCCTCTCTATCAAGGAGAGGATGTTCGTAGAGGCGTCCAAGGCGATAGGCGCCAGCGACAGCCACATCATATTCAAGCATATACTGCCCAACGTGTCGCCCCTAATCATGGCGACCACCATCTACCAGGTGGCGGGGGCCATGATGTCAGAGGCCAGCCTCGCCTTCCTCGGCCTCGGCGACCCCAGCCAGAAGAGCTGGGGCATGATACTGCACTACGCGGAGACGTCTGGCGGCTGGTACGCCAACATGGGGTACCCCGCCTTCTGGTGGATCATACCTCCGGGCATCTGCATCGCCCTGACCGTGGCCTCGCTGACGCTCATCGGCCAGACCATCGAGGAGATAATCAACCCGCGGCTCAGGCGACGCTGAGTACACCGGCGTGCCCAATTTCTTTGAGAAAGAGAAAAAAGTAAGTGGTTTAGGGGCCTCAGAGGCTCATGATGCGGCTTAAGTTGCCGCCCATGATCTTGTCCCTTACGCCGCCGCCCATCTCTGACACCTCGACTCCTTTGAGCTCCACGTCTAGGCTCCCGAGGGGCGCGTCCGAGACGAACACCAGCCTATCTAGGTCGTAGTGGGAGGCATATCCCCACTGAAAGGCGAGTGCTGGGAACTGTCTGGTCATGAGGTAGAGGTTCGCTACGTTCTTCGCCGTCTCAGGTGCCCTCCGGGTCATCGGGGTGACGAAGTTCACTTCCTCGTGCTTGGAGGCGAGGGTGGCCACCGACTCGGGCGGGCAGAATATGGAGTCCCCCGAGTGTATGTAGACTGGTACACCGTGCTCCTCTGCCTTCTTGAGGACGGGCTCCATCAGCTGGCCCCCCACGCCGTAGCCGTCGTTCGTGGGGTCAAGCTTCACGCCCTTAAAGCCCTGCTCCGAGAGCGCTGTCTCGATCTTGTCCTCCATCCCCTCCAGCTGGGGGTTCACCCTGTACAGTGGCACGAGTCTCCCCGGGTATGTCTCGCATGCGGAGCGGACGTAGTCGTTGGCCGCGTCGTAGAAGGGGCCGGGCGGCGGGGCCACCGCCACAGTGGCCTCGACGCCGACTCTGTCCATCGTGGCTATGAGGGTCTCTGCGGTCTGCTTCATGTATATGGATTTGCCGAGGAAGGCGTGTCCGTCGATGATTTTCATCAGGATACCTCCAGGCCCAGTATACGAGCCATGTTGTCCCCCAGCACAAGTCTCTTCTCCTCAGGCGAGATGTCGGCGACACGGACCTTCAGCATCTCCACCTCGGGTATCCCGAAGGGTGTGTCGGAGCCGTAGACCACCCTGTCTGCGCCGATGCGTTTGACAGCGCGGGCGATGTCTGCGTGGCTCCTGAAAGAGGTCTCCAGTATGATGTTGTCGAACCAGCGAGCTACGCAGATGGCGTCCTCGTAGAGCCGCTTACCCATGTGGCCTATCACGAGGGTGAGGTCTGGGAAGCTGTCCGCGAGGTCTCCCACGAGGGTGGGCTGGGCGTAGCCATAGGTGTCGGGCTCACCCGTGTGAATGAGAATAGGCATGCCGAGCTTCACGGCGAGCTCAGCTATGGGGAACGCGAGCTCTTCGCTGTTGATGGGGAAAGCCTCGTTCCTTGGGTGGAACTTTATGCCCCTGAACCCCTGCTTGGCGCCCTTCTTTATGCTGTTTAGAGCGTTTTCCTGCAGGTGTGGGTTGACCCTCATGAACGGGATGATTCTGCCGCCCGCCTCCTCCGTGGCCTTGGCTAGGAACTCGTTGGTCTCGTCGTAGGTCCTGTCCTTGCCTATTGATGAGTATGGGGCGCATGTGACCACCGCGTCGATGCCGTTTCTGTCCATAATGGTGGTGAACTCCTCTACCGTGTTCGGCTGGAGCCCTCTCCCCGGCCCGGCGAAGTGGGTGTGGCCGTCAATTACTACCATTTCGTATCTCAATCCATTATACGGATGAGTCTAAATAACATGCGGTTCAGATTATCAGCGATGATCGTCAGGTCTATGGATGTCCGCGGCGCATGGTGCGAGTTGCTGGGACGGTTCCTCGGGCTTCTCGACGAGATAGATTTCAAAGTGATTCATAGGGAGGAGACGGGCGACGGGTTTAGGGTAATAGGGGCCAGCGCCAAGCGGAGGTCCCAGCTGACGGCGACCATGATGAACCTGTTCGTTGGGTATATACAGAGGAACCGGATCACCGTGGAACTGGAAGCCAAACAAGACGGCGGCGTTATCCACGCCGTGCTGCGAAGCTGCCCTTATCTCGACGTGCTTGACATGGAGGCCCCCGCCGGAAACCCTGAGGAGCAGGAGCGGTGTGTCTTGCTGGCGGATTTCGTGCAAGAAGAGATCCTGAAACATGAACCCGCTGAGTGAGGCAAACCAGCTTCTCAATTATATCTGAGCGCCCGCCTCGATGGGAACAATTATTCGGGGGAAACCGTCAGGTATGGTAATGATGCGCAACATCAAGGGCTTGATCTACAAGCCGTTCAACCTTCTCTACATGGCTTTCCTGTTCTTCGTCCTCTTCACGGTGGCCGGCTGGTTCCTGAGCTTCTTCAAAGGGCTGCTCGTCCAGACGCTGGGCATCCCCCAGGAGTACTTCTGGGCAGTCACACTCCTCAGCCTCATAGGCAGCTACGTGAACCTGCCCCTCGCAGTCCTGGAGTCCGAGAAGCCCGTGGTCTACAGAGAGGAGGTGGACTCCTTCGGAGTCACGTGGAAGGTGCCCGAGGTGGAGACGGGGCCCAAGCAGACCCTCATAATGATAAACTTGGGCGGAGCCATCATACCGGCGCTGATCTCGGCGTATCTGCTCATCTTCTCCATACCGATGTGTGCGCCCAACCTCTGGAATACGTACCTGAAGGCGCTCGTCGTTCTCATAGTTGTCACCCTCACGACGCACCAGAGCGCCCAGATAGTGGAGGGTCTCGGCATAACGACGCCGGCGTGGGGGCCACCCACAATGACCGCCTTCATAGTGATGCTGATAAACCACTTCAGCCCCGTCACGTGCGCCACACAGATCGCGTACATAGGAGGCACCCTCGGCGCCCTCATAGGGGCTGACCTGATGAACCTGCACAGGGTGGCCGGCGTGGGCCCCGTGGTGAGTATCGGCGGGGCAGGCACCTTCGACGGCGTCTACCTCACAGGCCTAGTGTCGGTTCTATTGGTAGTGCTCCTAGCCTGAGGAGCCTAGTATAGAAAAAGGGTTAGATGACGTTGGTGCTGGGCGCGTTCCTCTGGCTGTCCCAGTAGATGGTGGCCTTCTGGTAGCCGCTGGTCTTCACCTTCTGGAACGCCGCGTCGAAGTGGTCCATCGTAACCACGAGCTCGTCCTTGTGGCTCCGCGCCTCCTCGGGGTCACTGTGCCTGGCTAGGTAGTCGTTGATGGCCGCCATGCTCGCCGCGCTACACGTCGCCGCGATGTCGGCTCCGCTGTAGTTCTCCATCTGCTCCGCGAGCCTGTCAACGTCCACGTCGGGGCCAAGGGGTTTGCCGCGGGTGTGTATCCTGATGATCTCCTTACGCGCCTCGATGTCAGGGTTCGATATGTACAGTATCCTGTCGATCCTGCCGGGCCGCATAAGCGCCGGGTCCACCATGTCTGGGCGGTTCGTCGCCGCTATCACCACCACGTCCTTCAAAGCGTCCAGGCCGTCCAGCTCCGTGAGTATCTGGCTCACGACGCGTTCAGTGACGTTGGTGCCCATGTCCTTTCCTCTGGGCGGGACGATGCTGTCCACCTCGTCGAAGAAGATGATGCACGGCGCAGCCTGACGCGCCTTCCTGAACACCTCTCTTACGCCTCGCTCGGACTCGCCAACCCACTTGCTGAGCAGCTCCGGGCCCTTCACGCTGATGAAGTTCACCTCGCTCTCCGTCGCAACCGCCTTCGCTACCAGGGTCTTCCCTGTGCCGGCGGGCCCGTAGAGCATGATGCCCTTCGGCGGCCTCACGTCGGCGTGTTCGAAGACCTCGCGGTACTTGAGGGGCCACTCGATGGCCTCCCTGAGCTCTGCCTTGGTCTCTTCCATGCCGCCGACCTCGTCCCAGTGGACGTTGGGGGACTCGACGAGGACCTCACGCATGGTGCTCGGAGGCACCTCTCGGTGGGCGTCCTCGAAGTCCTTCATTGTGACGTTGATCTTATCCAGTATCTCCGCTGGGACGCTGCTCTCCTCAAGGTTGATCTCGGGGAGCACCCGCCTCAGCGCGCCCATGGCGGCCTCCTTGACGAGGGCCTCAAGGTCTGCGCCTACGAAGCCGTGGGTGGTGTCCGCGATGCTCTGGAGCTTTACGTCGTCGGTTAGAGGCATGCCTCTTGTGTGTATCTGGAGTATCTGCAGCCTGCCCTTGCGGTCGGGGAGCCCTATCTCGATCTCACGGTCGAAGCGGCCTGGCCGCCTGAGCGCAGGGTCAAGTGCGTTCACCCTGTTGGTGGCGCCTATGACCACGATCTTGCCGCGGCTCTCCAGGCCGTCCATGATGGTGAGGAGCTGGCTGACGATGCGTTTCTCGACGTCGCCGCTCACCTCCTCTCGTTTGGGGGCGATGCTGTCTATCTCGTCGATGAAGATGATGCTTGGCGCGTTCTCCTGGGCCTCCTTGAATATCTCCCTGAGCCGCTCCTCGGACTCGCCGTAGAACTTGCTCATAATCTCGGGGCCGCCTATGTGGTAGAAGCTTGCGTTGGTCTCGTTAGCCACGGCCTTCGCTAGAAGCGTCTTACCCGTGCCCGGGGGGCCGTGCAGCAGCACGCCCTTCGGCGCCTCCACGCCCAGCCGCTCGAAGAGCTCCGGGTGCTTCATCGGAAGCTCGATCATCTCCCTGACCTTCGCTATCTCCCTGTCTAGGCCGCCTATGTCCTCGTAGGTGACCTTCGGGATGTTGCCAGTGGACTGCCGGGGAGCCTTGTCCGTGAACCTGACCTGGGTCTCCTTGGACACTATTACGGCGTCCGCCCTTGGCTGTATCTGGGTGATGACTAGGTCTACCCTGCGCCCCATGATGTTGATTGTTATAACCGAACCCTGTGAGACGACCCTGCCCTCCAGCAGCTGGGCGAGGTACCTCTCGCCGCCGACTATCCTCAGCGGCTCGGTGGGGTACATCGTCAGGCCCTCGGCCTGCCGCGCCTCGATCCTTCTTACCGTCACGCGGTCGTCTATGCCTACGCCGGCGTTGTTCCGGGTCATGCTGTCGATCCGTATCAAGCCGCGGCCGTACTCCATGGTCTGGCCTGGCCATATCTTGGCGTACGCCTTGTGCGCGCCCGTGATCTCCAGCACTTCGCCGCTCTGCCACCCGTTTTCCTCGATGACCTTGGGGTCCAGCACGGCGATGCCTCTGCCGACGAGGTTCGGCGGAGCCTCTGCCACTCTAAGTGTTACGTTCTCCATAATCTGTTCTCCTTGAATCTACTCTACCTTTACGTCTACTCCGTCGTCCTCGGGGGCCTTCACGAGGGTGAACGTGAGGTCCAGGACGCCGTTGTTGTAGGTGGCCTTCCCCGAGTCGGGGTCCACCTCCACATTCAGCGGCACCTCGGTCTCGTAGTCCTTGGTCTCGCTGCCAGCTGAAATATGTACTCCCGCGCCGGTGGCCTTTACCTTGATGGACTCCTTTGAGACGCCGGGCATCTCTACCAGCACCCTAACCCTTCGGTTCTCCTTGTCGACGTCGACCTGGCTGAGGGTCTCCATGGTCTGGGGCTCGTCGAGGCTGAAGCCTGTCTGTGGCTCGCCCAGATTGAACCCGGTCTGGGGGAGCCCTGTGCCGAACTCCCTGATCACGGGCTTGCCGTCTGGCCCCATGGTCATGGAGTAGCCGTAGCTCCACGTCTTCACGTTGGGGTCGCCCTGGCCAGTGTTTATGGCTGGGTCTACTCCGAACTGCTTGAATATCCTTTCAACGAACTTTTCGAAGTCGTCGTTTATCCATGACATATTTTTTCGCTGTCTTTCTCTGGGATGCCCCGGGATATAAATATTATGGCAAAATGTCATGTTTCTGACATACTTATGTTGTGTCCTACAAACCAGCTTGAAGCTGCCGGATACCTGACCAGATGTCATAAATTTTTATATCACGCGGTTTTTCATTGAAGTGATATGTCAACGCGGCGCAGCTCAGTCCAGGAGGCGGTCCGGGTCATCATAACCAGAAACCCCTACCTCTACCGAGGCATCAGAATGCAGGTCGTAAACTATAGCGCAGCCGCCCGGTACATACAGGAAGACGTCGAGAGCCTCGCAGGAAACGAGGTCGACCCCAACACCATAGTGACTGCGATAATGCGGTTCTCCCGCGAGGCCACCGAAGCCCAGCCCCCCGAGCGCCGCGGCGCCCTCTACGGCTCCAGACTCAACCTCGAGACCGACATCAAGGACGTCACCCTCCGGGTCTCACGCCGCGAGCAGGTGGAGATCATCGCGCAGCTCACCGAGCTTCAGGGGAAGGGCTTCAGGCTCAAGTTCCACCAGTTTCCTGAGAGCCTCAAGATAGTGACCACCACCGAGGCCATGACAGAGCTCATGCAGAGGCTCTGGCAGTACCAGCCTGAGGTGCGTGAGGGCTACGCCGAACTCAACATAGCCATGGCGCAGGGCGACGACAGGTATGACAGGATCGCCCTCCTCACCGACATACTGTTCAGGCACGGTGTACACATGCAGGACGCCTTCTTCAGCGGCGACGAGGCCAGCCTCATC
>JAFGTA010000061.1 GCA_016934355.1 Candidatus Bathyarchaeota archaeon
AAAGACACGGGACGACCCGAGGCAGTCGCCGCGAAGGGTGACAGGGTGGGTATTGTGACGGTGCGTAGTCTGCTGGGGGTGGATCAGCCTCAGAGGACCAAGGTGGAGAGCATCTGGGAGCAGGTGGGCGTCGTCTACCCGGGGACGTCCGTGTTAGAGGCGGCGGAGATACTCATCGAGAAGGGGGTGAGGGCGGTCCCCGTCGTGGAAGGCGGCGAGGTGATGGGCATAGTCTCGCAGGTGGATATCACCGGCGCCATGACGGATGTAGGTGAACTCAGGGGGTTCCCGGCGAAGGAGATCATCCAGAACCCCGTGGTCACCATGGAGGCGGCGGACGGCGTCGCACAGGCGAGGAGACTGATGCTAGACAAGGGGATAAGCCATATACCGGTCACCAAGGACGGGAAGCTCAAGGGCATCGTAACAGCCGACATCATAGTTCACACCTTCATCACCCCGGCATCGAAGACGACCCAGGGCGACAAGGTGGGGGAGAAGGGGACGCGGTTCCCCGGGCAGGTGAGCGGGGTGATGGACACTCAGCCGTTCACGGTGGGCGCCGAAGCCAACGTGCTGCAGGTGGTCCGCGGCATGTCCGAGAAGGGGAAATCCGCGTGCCTCATGACGGACGAAGCCGGGGCAGTACACGGGATAATCACGTCCAAGGAGCTTCTGGCGGTCATCGCTGGGCTCAGGGAGGAGGAGGCAATCCCCGTCTACATCCTGGGGATCACGGACGAGGACTTCTTCGAGAGGGTGGTCGCCGAGGAGAAGCTGAGGCGCATCGTAGCCAAGAACATGAAGATACACGAGGGCATCACCGAGGTCAGCGTCAGAGTCAAGAAGCAGAGCACCCAGGGGGAGCGGGTGAGGTACAAGCTGAACGCACGCGTAATGGGGCCCAGCGTCAGCTTCAACACGGAGTACGAGGGCTGGGGCCTCATGGAGACCTTCGACGGGCTCTGCAACGCGCTGGACAGCACGCTGAGACGGGCCAAGAAGGAGCCCCAGAAGGGGAAGCGCAGGGGACGCAGACGCCCCAACCCCCATGTCAAGCCTTAACAGCCCGCAGCCACATTTTCTCTCTGATACTTATGCCGGGTTTCACCGTAGTCGTGACGGAGCCTATCAACAGGGCGGGCGTGGACCTCCTCAGGGCTGAGGGGGTCGACGTCGTCGAGCTTCCGCCGGGGAGCAGCGGAGACGCGTTGACGGAGATCATCGAAGGCGTGGACGGCCTCATCACGAGGGGCAGCATCAAGATCACACGCGGGATTATGGAGAAGGGGAAAAGGCTCAAGGTGGTGGGCGTCCACGGCATCGGGTGCGACCACGTCGACCTGGAGGCCGCCCGTGAACTCGGGAAGGCGGTGTGCAACACCCCGGACGCGTTGACGGTGACGGTCGCCGAGATGACGATGGCGACGATGCTCTCCGCGGTGAGGAACATCGTGGCGGCTGACAAGGCGGTGCGCCGCGGCGAGTGGAACAGGAAGTACAGCGACCTTATCGGAGGCGAGCTAGCCGGCAAGACGGTGGGCATCGTGGGGCTCGGCAGGATAGGCACCGCCACCGCTGCGCGGGTGAAGGCTTTCGACGCAGACGTCGTCTACTGGTCCAGGACGAGGAAGCCTGAAGTCGAGGAGGAGCTGGGCGTCAGGTGGGTGGAGCTGGACGAGCTGTTGGCGACAAGCGACATAGTGAGCCTGCACGTCCCCGGCACCGCCGAGACCCACAGGCTCATCGGCGAGAGGGAGATCGGGTTGATGAAGGACGGCGTGATTCTCGTGAACACGGCGCGGGGCAGGGTGGTGGACGAGGCCGCCGTGGTTAAGGCGTTGAAGTCCGGGAAGATCAGGGCCGCGGCGCTGGACGTCTTCGAGAAGGAGCCTATCAGCGACGATAACCCACTCCTTGGGATGGATAACGTGATACTGACGCCTCACCTCGGCGCCTGTAACCTGGAGGGCATGACCCGGATGGCGGTGCAGGTAGCTGAGGGCGTGCTGAAGGCTATGCGTGGGGAGCAGCCGGATAACCCCGTGGTGTTTTAGCCGTTCTTCTCGCCGGCTGCATACGGTACCGGATGCGCTGCCGCTTCAGGTATGATGGAGAATCGGGAATCGCTTAGTTCCGTGTTACACGGAATCTCGCGAAAAAAATTGTTGCAGGTTACCTGCAATATTGGAAAAAAATCTTTTTCTTTGGCTTCGGTGGGTAGCGTTTTTGCGTTGTATAGATAGCGGTTTTGCATGTTTCGAGGTCGGAACGGGGCTGTTCTGTGGCTGTTCCGGGTGAAAGGGGTCTGGTTTCCGGTTTCCGGGGGGTAGCCCCCCACCGTTTGGCCGCGGTCTGTGCCTCATGTTTTTCTTGTCGGTGGCGGGGCTCAGTTTTCTACGTGTATCGCCTCTACAGGAAATATGGGTAAAGCGTCAACGTTATCAGGCATGCGTCCGCTTCAAGCCCATGCGTCTCGCAGCGCTCTTCAGCGGCGGCAAGGACAGCTGCTACGCGGCCCGTCTAGCCGAGCTGGAAGGCCATGATCTGAGTTACCTGGTGTCCATGCGCTCGGAGAACCCGGACAGCTACATGTTCCACACAGTCAACATCGGCCTCACAGAGCTTCAGGCGTACGCGTGGGGCAAAGAGTACGTCGAGGCCAAGACCCGCGGCGTCAAGGAGAAGGAGCTGGACGACCTCAAGAGGAGCCTCGCGGGGCTCGACGTCGAGGGCATCGTCACCGGCGCCATCGCGTCCAACTACCAGAAGGAACGCGTCGACAGGATATGCGGCGAGCTGGGGCTGGAGCACCTCAGCCCGCTATGGGGCAGAGAGCGGAAGGGGCTGCTCAACGAGATGCTCCACAGCGGCATGACTATCATATTCTCGGCTGTGGCAGCCCACGGCCTAGACCAGAAGTGGCTCGGGAAGAAGCTGGACAGGCAGGCGCTGAACAGGCTCATCGATCTCAGCGAGAGGTTTGGTGTAGACCCCTGCGGGGAGGGAGGCGAGTACGAGAGTCTGGTGCTGGACGCGCTGTGGTTCAGGTACAGGATCGTCGTCCAGAGGGCGGACCGTACCTGGGACGGCGTCAGTGGCAGGTACAGCATCGTCGAGGCAGAGCTCCACCCAAAGACTGATACGTAAAGATTAAAAGTGGTGGGCTCCTTCAAGGGTGTGAGAGGAGAACGCGGTGATGTCCCGCCAAACAGACTAGGCCGAATGGCCCAACCTGAATACATTAGACGCTCCTCCGCTGTTCTAAAGCAACCGACTGGGCAGCGCGAGCCATGTAGACACCACCACGGCTTCTACGGACGTGACAACCAGTGAGTGAAAAGAAGGAAGAGGTAGTATCGGAGGCGCTGAAGGCCGAGGAGAGCATCAGGAGCCACTGGTACATAATGGACCTGGACGGCAAGCTCTGGGAGCTCGACGACTTCGACTTCCAAGGCCACGACAAGCTCCGCATATTCAGCGGGTACGAGTACGCAAAGGACCGCACCGTAGACCGGACACCGCCCCACGTGGAGCTCATGAAGAACCTGGAGCTCGTCGACTACGAGCCGGCCAGCGACCCCGGCAACTTCAGGTACTACCCCAAGGGACGGATGGTGAAGGCGCTGCTAGAGGACTACGTGACCAGCATGGTCCACGAGTACGGCGGCATGGAGGTGGAGACCCCCATCATGTACAGCCTGGAGCACCCCACCCTCAAGAGCTACCTCAACAGGTTCCCCGCCCGCCAGTACACCGTCGAGTCGGACGACACCCCGTACTTCCTGAGGTTCGCCGCCTGCTTCGGCCAGTTCCTCATCAGCCACGACGCCACCATCAGCTACAAGAATCTCCCCATGCGCATCTACGAGATGACCCGCTACAGCTTCCGCCGCGAGCAACGCGGCGAGCTGACCGGGCTCCGCAGGCTCCGCGCGTTCACCATGCCAGACGTCCACGCCTTCTGCAAGGACCTGGACCAGGCCCGGAGCGAGTACATGCGCCGCTTCAAGCTCAGCCAGGACGTGCTGGAGGGCATCGGGTTAGAGA
>JAFGTA010000062.1 GCA_016934355.1 Candidatus Bathyarchaeota archaeon
ACCCTGTCGCGGTGGTCTCAAGGTAGTAGTAGTCCGTGCCGTTGACTTCCCAGTGCTCGCCTGTGGCGTTCACCGCGAGGCCCACCGCCAGGTGGTTGGGGAGCAGGATCAGGCTCACGTTACATCCCATGGCCTTCAGCAGGCTAGCCGCGAGTATACTAGTGTCCTCGCAGTCGCCGCCGCCGTCGACGAGGGTCTCCAGCGGGAACTTAGGGTACTCGCCTTGCTGCGCCGAGTCCTGGTCCAGACTGTACTCCATGCCCTGGATGAAAGAGATCACCAAGTCCGTCACGTTCTCCTCGGTTAACCCTTCCTCGATCTCGATGAGCTTAAACTCGTTCACTAGTGCCTCCACGTACTGGTCGTCGTATGGGTGGAGCACGTAGACCCTGTAGTCGGTGGTCACGTAACGCTCCTTCTCGCTGTAGTAGGTGTAGAGGGGCTCGGGCACTGTAATCGAGACGCTTCTCTCTGTGCCGTCCCACTCCCATGTGTACAGTTTCTCCAGCACGGGTATTGACTCTGGGGAAATATCGAGCCCTCCGAACGCGGCCTCGTAGTCGCTTAGGAGGGACTCGTACTCTGACTCAAGCTGTGCGTACAGCTCCTCCAGTGCCTCCTTCTCGTCTGTGAGCGTCTCGTGGTCCGTGGACAGGCTGGTGTACTCCCCCTGCAGCGTCTCCAGCTGCTGGCTCAGCTGCTCATGCTCGTCCGTGAGGGTGTTGAACTCCTCGGTCAACGTAGCGTAGTCTTCGCTGAGCTGCTCCACCGTGGCCTGCAACTCCATTATCTGGGGGTTGAGGACGGTGGAATAGTAGTAGTACCCTGCCCCGCCCGCCAGCAGGACGCCGACGAGTATGGAGGCGAGTATCTTTGCGCTCAAGACGGTGGACCTAACCTTCCACTCGTTATAAAAGATATGTGTATAGGATATGGAGCCGGGCTACATGCCCACGCCGGGGGTCCTGTACCGCTTCACCCACTCGGCCCTCATAACGATGTCCCGGGGGTCCCCTAGGTGGTCGCTGCACACCACGCCGTCCAGGTGGTCTATCTCGTGCTGCAGCAGCTCAGACATGTCGCCGCTGAACTCCTCGACGTGCGCAGCCCCAGCCTCGTCCATGTACCTGACCCTGATACGCCTGTTCCGGGGTATCTTGACGAAGAACGCAGCCTCCAAGCTGAAGCAGCTGTCCCAAACCTCGAAGGTGTCGTCGCTGCGCCACTCGATCACGGGATTCACGAGGTAGAAGCTGCGGTCAGGCATCTGGATGTACACCACCCTCCTGAGATGCCCCACCTGCGGCGCCGCCATCCCCCTGCCCATCCCGTACCTCCCCTGGGCGTCAGTCAGAGTGTCCTTGAGGTCGTCCAGCACGGGCTTCAGCTCGGCGAAGTCTGTCACGGGCTCAGACACCTCTCTGAGCAACGGGTCGCCGAGAAGCACCGTATCCCTTACAGTCATACATTGAACTACGGCTCCGCGGAACCTAAAACTTGTCCCGCCACCAGTTAAACATAGACTGTTCTACTGACAGAGCTAGGACTTCTGTAGCTTGAGCCCGGTCTTCAGCGCCGAGAATATCACGCTTACCCCAAGGATTACGAGGGTGAGGTTCGATACCATCTTGAACTCCGCTGCGAGGGGAAGCTTCATGCCCAGGGTCTTCCTGAAGGCGGTGAACACGTAGTCCAGCACGACGTACAGGCCGTTCACGAAGCCGGCGCCGGCGAAGATGAGTAAGGTCTTCCCCCACAGCCTCCTCTCCGCCTGCAGGTCCACGCCTATCCCGGGGCTTATAGGCGCCATCTGTGGCTGGTAGTCGTTCGCCTCGTCGAATGTGTCCTGAGCCTCGTCGGCGTCCTCGACCTCAGCGACTCGCTTCGGCTTCCCCCTCCGGGGAATACGGTCCTTCAGCCCCGACAGGAAGCCCAGGTTGACCCTCTTCTTCAGGAAGTCGAGCCGCGAGCCAACCGCCTCCGCGGGCTCGACGTCGTAGTCATAGTCGTCCACGATGTCGGGCGCTACCCTCCGGGTGGGCCTCCGCTGGCTGGCGCCCTTGTTCATGAACACTATCATGAGGGCCGTCCAGAACGGTATGAGGCCGCCTATGATGAGAACCCAGTTCAACCTGATCCACTCAAACCCTTGAAGACGGTGCTTAAACCGTATATGGAGCCGAGATCAGGAAAAGAACCTGAAGAAACGGGACAATGCGGGGACCGAGTCACCCTCCTCCGGCTTCACAGGCTCGACGCCCTTCTTCACGAGCGCCTGCTTTGCCAGCATCGGGCCGAGGAGGCCGCTGAAAATTATGGTGCCCAGCACGATGGGCATGCAGAGGTCGGGGTACAGCTGAGGGTTGCTGAAGTAGATGTTGTTGGGGTCGAATATCAGGGGCAACTGAGACATGACGAAGGCGGGTAGCCCCGAGGCATAGACGACCTGCGACAGAATCCTCTCCTCGTCGGTGAAGTGGAAAGGCCCGCTCAGCGAGTTCACTATCACGTACCTCATGGCCACCTGCAGTATCACGAGGCTGAAACCTATGAAGGCGAACCTCGCGGAGAGGCTTACGACGACGCCGATGTAGACGAAGAAGAAGCTCTTTATGAAGAAAGTGATCTCCTCGTGGAACTCGCGCAGCCTCTTCTTGTCTATGAGGACCTTCCTGCCGCTTCCGAGCCTCTCCATGATGTACCTGTAGTTGGTTATAGCCAACCCGAACGTCAGGGCAGTCATGGCGCCGCCGCCCTCACCTATCCAGTGCTCGCTCAATATGTACGTCGGAAGAAGCACCGCCAGAGTGATCATGTAGGTGTACTGCCGCGTCCTCAGCCTGTCAAGGACCTGAGCCCAGACGAGGCCGATGACGAGGCCCATAGCCGACGAAAGCAGGAACGTGCTGAAGATGTCCTTAACGCTGTCCTGTATGGTGACGCCGGGCTGCACTATCATCTTGATGATGGTGATGGACGAGATGATGCAGAACGGGTCCGAGATTATGCTCTCCATGGTGAGCAGCACCCGGGTGTTACCCAGGTTAGGTATGGAGTCGCCTATGCCGCTCAGGATGCCGTAGACCGCCACGGTGCTCGTCCCGCCAACCATGGCTCCGAGGAGCATGCCCTGTAGGTAGCTCAACTCCGCCGGCAGCAGAACGTAAGCCGTCAGGAAGCCTATGAGGAGTATCGACCCCATTATTGACGCCACGGAGAGCACCATCGCCTTCCCCATGGAGCCGAGCAGCATCACTATGTCCACGTTGATGCCGGCCTCGAAAAGTATGATGCTGAGGGCGAGGATGCTCATGAGGGGCGCCAGCTCGTTGAACAGCCCCTTGTCGACGTAGTCGAGAACAGGCCCCATGAGAATCCCAAACCCCATGAGCCAGATCACGTCCGGCACCCGGGTCCTGGAGTAGATGAGGCTGCTGAGGTAGCTCAGCAGCAGGGTCATGGAGACGAGTATGATCAGGTTTTCGACGTTCAATTCCGTTTACCTTTCACAACTATTTCTATTCCTGCTCTTTGCCGATTGCTCCGGGGTGGGTTGCTTCGACCATCGGATACACGTTTTCTCCGGGTGTGGGTGTTCCGAGAAGGCGACGCGACCCCTTCACGCATATTCCATGAGGCAACATCTAGCACGCTTCGGGTTACTAAGCCCTTGATTTGTTGTCTATAGACTTGTCTTCACCCATATTTATGTACCGGACTCGCCCCGTGAGAACCCGATCAGCTCTCAGGGGATGCAATAAAACCACTGGATAAGAAAAGTCTACGGTTCTGCGGACCTGCAGAGCCGTGGCGTAGTTTGGAGTGGTGGGGCTGGAAGGATTTGAACCCTCGGCATTTGGGTTTCCCCGCTCCAGAAACTCTTCATCCCCCGGAGGGTCAGTTAAGCCTGTTGTACTCTCTGGAGCCCAACGTCATAGCCACTAGACCACAGCCCCGC
>JAFGTA010000063.1 GCA_016934355.1 Candidatus Bathyarchaeota archaeon
CTATTCTATAGCTCTCGCTGTCGTCGTAGAGCCCCAGGTAGAGGAGTTCGTCTCCGGGGGTGCCTGCGCCCACGGTGTCGCCGGGGGCTAGGCTCCAGTCCTGCTGGTCGCCGCTGTCCAGCTTCTTCACGGCCTCGAACCAGTAGTGGTAGCCGTCGTGGTAGCCTTTCCCCATGACGTCGTTGGTCCCTAGCGGGATCGCGTCGAAGTCATCTATCCAGGAGGCGCCGTCGTAGCCTGTGAGGTCTCGGGGGCTCCCCAGCTGGTACATCCAAGCCGCGTCGCTCCCATCCCAGCCGCCGCCGTTAGGCTGGAGGTAGACTATGTAGGCTTGGTCTTCCATGTCCGGCGTCAGCCTGTCGACGTACGCGATCTGCAGCCTGATGTATAGGTTCTCGCCGTCGTTCTTCGCCCAGACCTTGGCGGGTAGATAGGGTGGAGTCATCCCCTCGTTTCGCCCCAGTGTTATGAGTGTGGTGTGGGCGTCCCTCCACTCGTCCTCTTCCGTCAGATACCCGTCGGGTGTCACGGGGTTACGCAGCCAAGAGCACTTAACCCCGTAAACTTCCGCTTTACACGGTAGTACACTGAGTGAGGCTGCCTGTACGAGCAATACCAATAAAACATAGACTCTCTTCATATCACCAAATTATCTCTGAATTATCCAGTTAATTTAGAATTATAGACCATTTCACGAATCAGCCCGTTACATCTCTTATATCATATAATTCGATTTCATGACGAGAAAAAAATCGTAAAAGTTTCAACTGTAGGTACCAAAACAGAGAATCACACGATCCGATGTAGACGTCGAAGATAACTAAACCATAAAAAGCGTAGACCCTAAACAGATGTAACTGGTGAAACCCACGGCGGAGCAACACAAGCCACTGGAGCTGCACTTCCTCGGAACAGGCGGAGGAAGGTTCGTGATGACCACCCAGAGAAGACGCACCGCAGGGATCAGACTAATCCACGGCGCCGCGAACATACACATCGACCCCGGCCCGGGCGCCCTCGTCTTCTCCAACTGGGCCGGCCTCAGCCCCCAGCTCCTAGGCGGCCTCATAGTCACCCACTGCCACCCCGACCACTACAGCGACGCCGAGGTCTTCATAGAGGCCATGACCCACGGGACCCGGAGCAAACGAGGCGTCCTCGCCGCCCCGAGAAGCGTCACAGCCGGCGCCGACGGCGTAGGCCCCAGCGTCTCAGACTACCACAAGGGGCTCGTGGAGGAAGTCATCGATCTTCACCCCGGCGCCGAGTTCAGCGTCAACGGCTTAAGGTTCACGGCGCTTGAGGCACGGCACTCGGACCCTTCCACCGTGGGCATAAGGTTCGATGCCCCCGGGATAGGCTCCGTAGGGTACACAAGCGACACAGGTTATTTCCCGGGGCTACCCGAGCAATACCGCGACCTCCGCCTCCTCATACTCTGCGTCATGTGGCCAAGAGATAACTCCATCAAGATGCACATGTGCATCGACGACGCCCTCAAGCTGCTGACGGAGGCGAAGCCTCGAGCCGCCGTGATGACCCACTTCGGCATGCGGATGCTCAACGCGGATCCGGCTGCCGAGGCAGAGTACCTCCAGAGAGAGACAGGGATACCCGTAGTCCCCGCGGTTGACGGGATGAAGGCCACGCTGACAGACAGCATAAACTTTCAAGGCCCGAGAAAGAGGGATAAACCCCTCATAATAGACGCTTAGAGAACCAGTAAAACTGAAAATATTTATTGATCCCACCTAATAGTGTAGGTTAGTCTGAGTGAGGACAATGGGGTATTGTTTTGTCGATCCCCCGAAGGGGATCTAGGAACCGGAGCCCACTGAATCCTAGAAGCCAGACCGCAGCGGACAACCTTTTAAAGCAGGCGACAAGGCTACACAGCCGTAAATCGGCTTGCCGTCCGTATACGACAGCAAACGGAGAGACGTGTCTATGAATGTGCTACCGAAGAAGATGGACTTCCTCCAGATGGAGGAGAAATGGCAGAAACGGTGGGAGGAAGAAGGAACCCACAGATACGACTGGGACGACGACAGCCGACCCGTCTACAGCATCGACACGCCGCCACCCTACCCGAGCGGCGACTTCCACATGGGCAACTTCCTGAACTGGACCTACTTCGACATAAGGGCCAGGTACAAGCGGATGCGCGGATACAACGTCCTTTTCCCCCAGGGATGGGACTGCCACGGGCTACCAACAGAGGTCGCCGTGGAGAAGGCGAAGGGCATCAGGAAAAGCGACGTCCCTCCCGACGTCTTCCGCAAGATGTGCGAGGAATGGATCGAGCAGTACATCCAGATCATGAAGACCGCGGTCATCAGGATGGGCTGCAGCGTCGACTGGACCACAGAGTACCGGACCATGGAGCCCGAGTACATGAGGAAGGTCCAGCTAAGCTTCCTCAAGCTCTACGAGAAGGACATGATCTACAAGGGCGAGCACCCCATCAACTGGTGCCCCCGCTGCGAGACCGCCATCGCCGACGCCGAGGTGGAGCACGAAACCAAGCGGGGCAGGCTATACACCATCCCGTTCCACACCGACCACGGAGAAGTGCTCATAGCGACGACCCGCCCAATCTACCTCCCAGCCTGCGTAGCCCTCAGCGTCCACCCCACCGACGAACGCTACAGCCGCCTCATCGGAGGCAAAGCGAGGGTGCCCGTGTTCAATCAGGAGGTCCCCATCATCGCCAACGACGAGGTCGACCCCGAGTTCGGCACAGGCGCCATGATGATATGCACCTACGGCGACAAAGCCGATGTAGTAGCAGTGGCACGGTTTAACCTCCCCGTGGTGAAGCTCATCGACGGTAAAGGAATCCTCCTAGAGGTAGCAGACAAGTACGCCGGGATGCCCATCCAGGAGGGCCAGGAGGCATTGGTGAAAGACATGCGCGTCGCCGGCCTCATCGAGGAGGAGCATGTCCTCAATCAGGAGGTGGGTCTCTGCTGGCGCTGCGACACACCCATCGAAGTGGTGACGGCGCGGCAGTGGTTCATGCGCACCATCAGCCTAACAGAGAAGGTGGTAGAGACCGCCAACAGGATAACGTGGTACCCCGACTGGATGAGGCAGAGGCTCCTCGACTGGGCCACCGGCCTCGACTGGGACTGGGTGCTCAGCAGACAGCGGGTGTTCGCAACACCGGTTCCCGCATGGTACTGTAAAAAATGCGGCAAGATCAGGCTCGCCAAACCCGAGGAGCTGCCCGTAGATCCGAGGGTGACGAGCATAAACGATGTCTGCGAGTGCGGGGGAACCGAGTTCGTCCCCGACAACGACGTCATGGACACCTGGTTCGACAGCAGCTTGACCTGCGCCATCCACGCCGGCTGGCCCGACAAGCCCAACTGGAGGAGACAGTTCCCCGCCAGCGTCCACCCCAGCGGCCAGGACATCATACGTACGTGGGCGTACTACCTCATGGTGAGGCACCTCGCCCTCTTCGACGAGACCGCATACGACAGCGTCCTGATCAACGGCATGGTCCTCGGCGGCGACGGAAGGAAGATGAGCAAGAGCCTCGGTAACTATGTCTCCACCCCAGAGGTGTTCCCCAAGTACGGCGCCGACGCGCCCCGGCAGTGGGCAGCCGCAGGCGGAGGCACAGGAACCGACATCCCGTTCAGGTGGGAGGACGTTGAGTACGGGTGGCGGTTCATGAGGAAGCTCTGGAACGCATGCAGGTTCACAGGAATGAGGCTGGAGGGCTACGATCCCTCCATGAACGCCGAGCCCACGCTGCTCGACAGGTGGATACTCTCCAAGCTCCAGAAGGCTATAAAGCGGGCCACTGAGGCCATGGAGGACTGCGACTTCATGAACGCCACCGAGGCTTCGCGTAACTTCATCTGGCACGTCTTCTGCGACCACTACCTGGAGGCGGCGAAGACAAGGCTCTACGGCGAGGGAGATGAGAAGAGGGCGGCCCAGCAGACGTTGTACTACTCGGTAGGGCGCATGCTGAAGCTCATGGCCCCCGTGACGCCCCACATCTCCGAGGAGATATGGCGTACGATGTACGACCCAGAGAACAGCGTGAACCTCTCATCTTGGCCCGAGTACGACGAGTCCATGGTGGACGAGGACGCCGAGAAGGCTGGGGACATCATAATCGCCGCCATCAGCGACATCCGACGCGAGAAGAACCGTAAAGGCGTGAGCCTCAACGCCCCCATGAACGGCGTGAAGCTGTACACAGAGGGCGACTTCGCTGACGCGCTGAGACGAGGCTCCAAGGACATCATGGAGACCCTGAAGATCGAGGAGCTGGAGGTCATCGAAGGCGAGGGCGGCGAGTCAAAGCTGGAGGACTACGCCGAAGTGGGTTTCACGGTCTCCCTCTAGGGAACACCTTATACTTTTTCACCCAACACTTTACCCTATGACAGAAGAGATGGTGCCTCTCTCCGAGGCCGAGAACGAGGTCAAGGTAACCACTCAGAGGCTCGCCCTCCTACACCTATCATACGCCAAGACACTGGTCGACAGGTTCGGTTGGGAACAGGGAAAGCAGCTCATACTGGACTCCATCAAGCTGTACAGCGAGTACGTCGCCGAACGCACGAAGCAGGGACACCAGAGCCTGCCCAAGTTCGGCTTCTGGGAGAAACGCGAAGGGAAGCCCCCGCTCTGCGAGCTCGGTAAGATCATGCTGGAGTACGGTGAACCCGAGCTAGGGGCCATGTACTGCCTCATAGACCCCGGGAAGGTGATGGCCGCCAACCCGGACGAGAAGATGATTCACACCAAGTGCATGATACTCGGGCACGACCGCTGCGAGTTCGACAACATCCCAACCTCCGATGAGGATAAACGCGACTTCAAAGAAGGCGGCGACTGGTCACACGCGGACCCTGTGATCGGCGAGTTCCTAGATAAGAAGAAAGCCTAGTAGGTGCGGTACTTCGTTATAGCCGCGATGCCGCCGAAGCTCCTGGAGAGCATCTCCCCCTCCTCCGTGTGGGTGGAGACGACCTCCATCCGTGCTTCGGCCTCCTCGCTCATCCGAACCAGCACCTCGATGAGGTCCTCCCTCTCCTCTACCTCGTACTGGCCGGTGCCGCATTTGAGGCACGTCATGCCGCTGAGCTTTTCCTCGAACTGCTCCCACTCATTCATATCCACGATCTGTTCCTCGGTGTAGCCGCAGCTCCTGCACTTGAGCTTGACGTGCCACCGTCTGATTGCATCGCTTATCAGAAGCATGTAGACGTTGATACTCTTCAGGGCCTGGATGACGTCTTGCTCGCCATACGTGGCCAGTCCGTCGTCCTCGCCGAGGTGACGCAGGAACTCCTGAACCACCTTCCGCTCCTGCATGTACCGTACCTTCTCCAGGAAGCTTCTGGAGCGGTTGACAACCTCTTTTACGCCCTCGTGTCCCGTGTAGCCGGTGTCCACCGTGGTGAGTATCTTGTCCTGCAGTTCGTGGTGAAGGTAGTTGCCCTTGAGGAAATCCTCCTTGGTAGGCCCGGGGCCTCCGACGATTATGCCTTTGAGGCCCTCGATGTTCAGGAAGATGTCCGTCATGTAATCACCGACACGGTTGTAATACTCGTTGAGGTGCATCCTCCTCAGCCGCTCATACCTGCGGCTGCTCTGGCCGCCTGCCCGCGTCTTCCCGGGGACACCCGACGTCAGATCCTTGATTATGTCGGCTCTCTGTCCCTTCAGCGTGGCGAAGGTCGCGTCCTTGGCGTCCATCACAAGTATCCCGTAGGTGTCCTCTGCCTCAAGTATCTCGAATAGAGGCTCAAGCATGAACCGGTGCTCACACCTGTAATAGTAGATACTGATAGGCTCCGGCGGTATGACGACGAAAGTCTGCATGTCCCCGACGCCCAGCTGGTTGCTCGCGATGGTTCCCGCGAAGATGGCGAGCCCCGTCTCAGGGACCTCCTTGAACAGCTTGAGGCGCTCCATCGCCTTGGTGAGGGCGTCCTGCACGTTCTTACGTGTGGTCTTGGACTTTATGTTGACGGCTGTGCCGTACTCGTTCCTGAGGTCGCTCATGACGTCGTGGATACGTTTGTTCGGCGGAATGTAGACGGTGACCAACTCGGTCCCTCTGCCCTCTAGGTTCTCGAGTGTCTCAAGCATCCGCTGGAACCTGAAGCGGTCGAGGGTTGGGTTACCGGACATAAGCGTTCACTAAGTAGAGTCACTAACAGGAGGACTGTATATGAAGGTTCTTGTTAAAAGAGCCTAACTGTAAAAAAATGTGGTAAAACTCACTTCATGTCAAAGAATTAGAAAACTCGTACAATACGAGTTCAATGGTGAAGATTCGTAGCCCTAAACAGGAAATACCGGATATAAAATAAACCATCATTATAAATCGTCAACGTGTGGGCGGTCTATTTCAGACATAATCAAAACATATTGTCCCAATTCAGGATAATTGTTTTAAGAATCCCCGCATTCTGTTTATCCCTCTTCACGGTGAACAGATTTGAACAAGCGGGTAATGATCGCACTCGGCGGCAACGCCATAAAGCAGCCCCACGAGAAAGGAACCTTCAAAGAGCAGATGAGAAACGTGGAGATCGCCTCCAAGCAGATCGCCGAGATCGCGCGGAAAGGGTACGAGATCGCCATCACGCACGGAAACGGCCCACAGGTGGGCAACTTAGCCATACAGCAGGAGCAGGGTGCACACATGGTGCCCGAGCAACCCCTAGTGGTGCTCGGAGCCATGACGCAGGGACAGATAGGCTACATGATGCAGCAGAGCCTAAACAACCTGCTTGCGGGCGACGGGAAGGAGGTCGCGACGGTGGTGACGCAGGTTATCGTCAGCAGAGACGACCCCGACTTCCAGGACCCCACAAAGCCGGTCGGCCCCTACTACGACGAGAAGACGGCTAAGAGACTGGGAGCCGAGAACGACTGGATCGTGAAGCAGGTAAGGCCGACAGGGGAAAAGACCTGGCGAAGGGTGGTGCCATCCCCTATCCCGCTGGGGATAGCTGAGGCTAGCGTCATCAAGAAGCTCGTGGAGAGCGGCACAATCGTGATCGCCTCGGGGGGCGGCGGAATACCCGTCATCAGGAACGGGGATGGCAAGCTCGAGGGAGTGGACGCCGTCATCGACAAGGACCGCGCCGGCGCTAAACTCGCCGAGGAGGTAGGTGTAAACATATTCCTCATACTGACGGACGTGGAGTACGCTCTGCTCAACTTCGGCACTGAGAACGAAAAGCCCGTGAAGAAGATGACGATCTCGGAAGCAAAGAAATACTCCGCGGAGGGCCACTTCAAGGCGGGTAGCATGGGCCCCAAGGTCGAGGCTGCGATGGGGTTCGTCGAGAGAGGCGGAGAACGGACCATAATAACGAGTCTGGACAAGGCCGTGGACGCCCTCATGGGGAAAACTGGAACCCATATAGTCCCGAAATAAACAACTATTTTATAATCATTCGACAGAAGTTCTTCAACATGAGTGAAACACCGAGCATACTGACGCCCTTAATTGCCCAGCTCGGGGTCGGCGGCATAGGCGGACTCTGCGTGGGTTACGCGATAAAGAAGGTAGCCAAGATAGTGGCGGTCCTCATAGGCCTCTTCTTCTTGGGCCTTCAGTACCTGGCGTGGAAAGGCATAATCGACGTCAACTATGGAGCCCTCGAGCAATGGGGGGCCAACGCGCTGGGCGGCGCGGTCGCGGCCGAAGGTGTGCTCGCGACGATGATAGCGAACCTACCCTTCGCGGCGAGTTTTGGCGTTGGCTTCGCACTGGGTATCAAGATAGGCTGAGCCTCACGCAGGTAAGCGTCTCGAAGAAGAGAGGCAGCTCTCCCAGTTTCTCCACATTATATCCACTAAAATTGGTGTCTGATAGACCGGAGCGGTCGCTGTACACCATTAAAACCGATCCATCGTTCCTCAGGAAACGCTTCGCATCCCTCAGAAAACGCTTAATGATCTCTCCTCCCGTGTCGCCCCCGACCCAAGACACCTCATCGGCGCTGCCTTCCCCCGGGAGGTACGGCGGGTTGAAGATAATCCAGTCGTATACTCCCTTGACGTTCACGAACAAGTCGCTGAGAGTGAACGTGATCTTATCTCGGACTCCCTCACAAGCCGCCCTTTTCTCGGCCGCTTTCAAGGCCGATGGGTTGATGTCGACGGCGAGCACGTACCTCACCTCGGGCTTCCTGGCTGCCTCTACCGCCTGGATACCCGAGCCTGTGCCCATGTCGAGGACGTCGCCGAAGACTAGGCAGGCGACGTGCTCCGCTAGGAAATAGGAGTCCTCGGCCGGCTGATACACGTCCTCCATGCCTAAAAGTCCACTATATGCACTGAAAAGGATAGCCCGATGTGTCCACACCTCTTATAGTCTCGTCGGCTCGTATTCAGGGCATGGAGATCACCGTTCTCGGCACCGCCTCGATTGGTGGGGTCCCCGAGTGGGACTGCACATGCCCGAACTGCGCGAGGGCGAGGAAAGACCCGGAGTACAGGAGGACACGCTCCGCCCTAGCCGTGACAGTGGACGGAGACAAGTACATCCTAGTCGACGCCGGCCACGACCTGAAGCAGCAGCTCGAGCAGACGGGGCTGACGCCGAGGATCGAGGAGACCGGTGGCACGTACCGAGAGTCCCGGCTTGA
>JAFGTA010000064.1 GCA_016934355.1 Candidatus Bathyarchaeota archaeon
CACCACCTTATTGGCGGCCGAGGAGGAGTACCTGCCCGCTACGCCTATGGACAGCGGGTGCGCGTCGGGTATGGCGCCTTTCCCGCTGAGGGTGGTGGCGACTGGCGTGAAGAGGCGCTCGGCTAACTCGATGACCTCACCCCATGCCCTGGATATGATCACACCGCCGCCGGCCACTATTACTGGGCGCTCGGCCCCGGCGAGGGCCTCGGCGACCGCCTTGACGCTTGCCGGGTCCGGGCGGGGCCTGTCCGTGGGGTACGCGTTGTGCCCCGGGTCTGCGGGCGGCTCAGGGGTGTCGGCCTCGTCGTTGGCGGCGTCGTAGTGGAGGTTGATGTGGACGGGGCCGGGGCAGCCGCTGGTGGCCACTGTGAACGCGTTCCGGGTGATCTCGGCGGCCCTGTCCGCCCTGTATATCTGGGCGTTCCACTTGGTGGTGGGCTCGAAGAGGGGCATCTCGTCCAGCTCCTGGTACTGGTACCTGTAGAGGTCTGGCACGCTGGTGGAGCCGGTGAGTGCTATGACCGGGGTGCACGTCCAGTACGCCTCGGATACGCCGGCTGCGAGGTTGATGGCGCCTGGCCCGGCCTGACCGTAGCAGACGCTGGGCCTGTAGCTTACACGCGAGTAGCCGTCGGCCATGTAGGCGGCGGCCTTCTCGCTGCGGGCGAGGACGAGGTCTATGCCGGCGTCCTCTATCTCGATGAACAGCGAGATCATTCCGCCTGAGACGTGGAAGAAGTGCTTCACGCCGTGGTTCCTCATGGTCTGGGCTATGGCTTTCGCCCCCGTCATTCGAGCCATCGTGATCAGATTACCTAATGGTTAGGTAATGGAAAAAATTTGGCAGTTATACTGTAAAGACGTCACCTAGGCGCCCGTGCAACGCTGAACTTGATACGTGTTTTAAATAGCTTCAGACATTTTATCGCCTGATATTCGTTGTCCATCGAAGAGAGAATACTTGATCACATCGAGTCCGAGAGGGACGAGGTCGTCTCGTTCATGCAGAAGCTCATCCAGACCCCAAGCGTCACGGGGGAGGAAGCCGAGATCGGCGCCCTCATGGAGAAGGAGTGCAGCAGAGACGGCCTGAACGTAGACCTCGTGGAGCCCCAGCCGGGCAGGGTGAGCGTCGTGGCCAGTCACACCGGCACAGGCGGCGGCCCACGGATGATGATGTACAGCCACTACGACGTGGTCCCGCCCGGGGACCCCGACACGTGGAGGCACCCAGCCTTCGGAGCCGAGATACACGACGGCTACATCTGGGGCAGGGGAGCCCAGGACAACAAGATCGCCACCTGCGGCCTCACCATGGCGTACAGAGCCATCAAGGAACTGGGTATAAAACTCAAGGGCGACATAGTGTTCACCCACGTCGCCGACGAGGAGCGGGGAGGCCGCTACGGCTTCCAGGAGGTACTCAACAGAGGCTACGGCAACGGCGTGGACTACCTCTTCTACGCCCACGGCGGCGACCCCGACACCATCGGCGTCGCGGCCAACGGCAGCAGGGGAGCCTCCATCACCGTCAGGGGGAGGGGCGCCCACACGGCGCGGCTGGAGGAGGGCGTCAACGCCATCGCCCACGCCGCCGGCCTCGTAACAGAGCTGCAGAAGCTAGCCTACCAGGTGAACACCCGGGAGTATCACCTACCCGGCACAGACAGCGTCATGAGGAGCAGGTTCAGCGTCAACAGGATAAGCGGCGGAGTCGCCAACAACAACGTCCCTGACACCTGCACCGTCTACGTGGACCGGCGGTACACCCCCGGGGAGACCGAGGAGCAGGTGGACGGGGAGTACGAGGAGGCGATCAGGCGGGCCAAGCAGAGTGACCCTGCCCTGGAGGTGGAGTACACAGTACAGCCGGGGAACCTCGTATCCGTCGCGCCGGCTGACTCTCCCCTCGTGAAAGGTATTCAGAGGGCGGCCGGGCACGTCGGGTACGCCCCCAAGCCCATGGGGGGCAGCCACAGCAGCGACCACGGCTGGTTCGTCAGGCGCCACGGGAAGCCCTTCGCCAGCTACGGAATCGGCGGCGAGGGAGTCCACTCTGCGAACGAGCGCATCAGGGTCGAGGACGTCATCGCCACCACAAAGGTCTACGCCCTCAGCATGATGAACATCCTCGGGGCCGACGAGTAACACCGAGGAACGTTTACGGCGAGCCTCTCTGAGGCCGAACACCCTCCGGAATATCTGACTGCTAGGCGGTGTTTCCGGGGCGGCCATTTTGGACGCCTCCGCTCCTAGAGTAGGCGGTGAGACGTGTGTAAGACAGGGCGACGTCGGCGAATACTCATCTTGTGATTGTTTTCATGGATAAATTAATTGACGACGCGGCTTACATGAAGATTTATTCATCCATGCATCTGGTTTATATCCAGAACATACTTCGTCTACAAGATATGGGGTTACACGAATACACGCAAAGCGTGCACGGTGTCTACGTGTAAATGACTGCTCCGAACACAGTATAGTTGATAACGTCGCCCGCGTCGTTTTACTACGGGGTCCACACATGGTGGATAAATGGTACGAGTTAGGAACCAAATCCCTCTCTCCGGGAGACAACGTGGTGAAGACCTTCAAGGGTAGCCTCAACGGCAGAAAGGGCCACTTGATGCTCTCGAAGAAGAAGGCGCTGTTCTTGGAGGAGAAGGGGTTCCTCAGCAAGAGCTACAAGGTGAGCCTCAACCTCCAGTTCGATAACGTGGATAACGTGTCCAGCTCAGGCAGCCAGGTCGAGATATGCCACAAGAACGGAGCCAAGTACGTCATAGTCCCCGAGGGCTCAGCGATCGAGGTGGACGGCAAGCTCAGAGAACTAGTCTCGAAGAGCAAGGCGTAGCCTGGTCTCCTCCAACTTGAACGAGGTGAAGGCGATGAGTAAGAGATGCGGCTTGTTCCCCAGCTACCAGACGGACTTGAGCGGAAGATGTGTAAGGTACATAGCGTGTACCATGTCAGAGCACACCAGAGACTCTAAGTGCCCCGCCAAAGGACAGAAGTAGGGCTCCTGCATGGAGCTAGACGGCGGCCGAGGACGCCTTTGCCGTGGTCACGGCTGCAAATCGTGCTGCAGGGATAACCGGATGGCGCTCGGCCACGTCGACGTGAATAAGATACATAAGCTTGGGTACAGGGATAGGGACTTCATCAGGGTAGCTAGGGGGGAAAGGCTTCTGCTGAACCGTGGCGGAGCCTGCGTCTTCCTCGGCGACGATTGGTGCATGATATACCCTGACAGGCCGATGGGGTGCAGGCTGTACCCGCTTGTCTACGACCCGGGGACCAGGAGCGCCGTATTGGACCCGGAGTGCCCCCACAGGGCGGAGTTCATGATCATGGAGGGCGACGTGAGGAGGCTGCGGGGCCTGGTTAGGCTGCTCAGGCGGGAGAAGCGGAAAGAGCTGTTCGGGTAGGGGCTCAGCTTAGTGGGCTTCGCGGATGGTTCACCCCGCCAGCGAACGAATCAGGGTCGAGGGCGTCGTGCCGCCACAAAGGTACAGCCCCTCAGCGTGGTGAACATCCGGTGAGCCGGCTGGTGACCCCTAGAGGTCCACGAGGATAGTTTTATCAGGTCCGTCACGTGCGATCTGGTGAGTCTTATGGTTGACAGGAGCGTCGCGGAGGTCATAGAGAGGTTCGTAGAGGCGGAGCTGACTGGGAGGAGGCACGCCGGGTCCGGCGTCTCCCTCGTAGAGGGGGCGGAGGTGACGTGGGCCAGGGGCTTCGGCCACGCCAACATTGAGAAGGGCGTCGAGGCGACGCCTGACACGGTGTTCAGGTGCGCCTCGGTGACCAAGCCCGTGGTGACTGTCGGGTTCCTTCAGCTCATGGAGCGGGGGAAGTTCGGGCTGGACGACGAGGTGAACAGCCACCTAGACGTAAAGATCAGGGACGTGAAGGGCGGTGAGCCGACGATACGGGACCTGATGACTCACAGGAGCGGGATGCCGACCAGGGTGCCTCCTCTCTGGCTCATGGACGAGGAGCCTCTATCCATGAGGGAGTACATAGGGGAGGCGGCGCGTATGGCATGGCCCCGCGGCGAGCGGTGGGCGTACTGCAACACGGCGTACATGATCATGGGGTACCTCATCGGGTTGTTCAGCGGTGAGGGCTACGACGAGTATGTAGCCAAGCATGTCCTTGAGCCGCTGGGGATGAAGTCCACAACCTTCACGTTGACGTCGGGGATCGAGGGCCGGGTGGCGCAGGGCTACAAGAGGGCGGGCGGCCCCGGTGAGCCGCTGATACCGGTGGCGCCTTACATCCTCGGGACGATGCCGGAGGACGCGGCTGGTAGCATGTACTCGACCGTGCTGGACCTTGGGCGGTTCGTCTCGATGAACATGAACGGCGGCGCCTACAAGGGCAAGCGTGTGCTCAAGGAGGAGACGGTCCGCGAGATGCAGAGGCTTCAGGCGCCCTCGGGGCGGTCACGCAGCGGTATGGGGCTGACGTGGTTCCGCAGCGTACACGACGGCAGGGTGATGCTGAACCACACCGGCGGGCTCCCAGACTACGCGAACAACGTCTGCTTCTACCCTGAGCTTCGTCTCGGGGTGTGCTGGCTGAGCAACACCCAGGACGGCTCCGGGTGGAGGCCGCCTTCGCCGACTGTGCTGAGGATGGCGCTCGGGCACAAGCCGAGCGCGGACTTCGGCGCGCTTCAGGCGGTCCACGGCGACTGGGAGCGGGTCGTCGGGGTGTACGGCGACGAGGGTTCGCAGCACGTGGTCAGGTACGTCAACGGGTTCCTGACGCTGGACGGCTCACAGTTCCTTGAGCGGGTCGACGAGACACGGTTCACTGTGCACGGGCCTTCGAGCGACGGCTACGAGTTCACCGTGGAGTTCGGGGAGGAGCACGCGGAGATGATATGCCTCGGCACAGGCGAGATGCCGCTGTACGCGCCTGAGCCGCCGGCGGTGGACGAGGAAGCGGATGTCGGTGGCGTGTGGAGGGGCGAGTACTACGACTCGGCCGGGTTCCACACCGTTGAGATGAATGTAGCGGAGTCAAGCGCCTCTGTCACGGTAGCGGGGCACGAGCCCGCCGAGGTCGAGGGGTACGCCATGGAGGCCGGCAGGGTATCGGGCAGCTTCTTGTACGTGCTGCCCCCCGAGTACGCGCGGTGGGGGACCCGGGACCAGGTGGAGGTCGGCTTCGAGCTCTACGCGCAGGAAGGCAAGCTGAAGGGGTTCCTCAGGCCGCCCTCGGGCGCGATCCGCGTCGAACTGGAGAGGGCTGCTTAGAAGGAGCCTAATCACTTTTTTCTTTCCATATATTGTGGTTAATTATTCTTAAATAGGTCAAATATTTTTAACCTATTGGGTGTGTAGGACGTCGTTCGAGCCTGACGTGAAGGTCATCAAGCTGCTGAAGGCGCTGGATAACTCGCTGCGACTGAAGATAGTCGAGCTAGTGATCAACTCGTCGCCGGTCTCGTTCTCGGCGATCCACGGGCACCTTGAAGCGCAGACCGGCCGCGAACTAAACAAGGGTACCATCGCTTACCACCTAGACCTATTGGTCCAGTCAGATGTCCTCAGCAGGGAGCTTGAGAGACGCGGCGAGAGCCGTTCCTACTCGCGGTACGACATCACGGAGTACGCGGTGGCTAAGCTCAGGGCTCTCGGGCTGCTTGTCCAGGAAGTTTAGCTTCAACCGAGTGGATTCCGAGTCCGCTTAGATGGTTTGATGCACCTGTTATGTTATTCACTGATGGAAAGTCGGTCGAACTTGTGTGGGGTGAGGGGCATCTTTTTCTCTCGCTGTGTACCCGGTTTATCCATGTCCTTTGATAGGAGGTCTCTGGTGGTAGGCGTCTGCGTTGGGATGATCCTCGTAGGCGTCGTCGGGCTGGTGAACGCCCGGTCTCTGCACGGCAGGATCGACGGGCTGGAGGAGGCGGCCGCGGAGAGGGACTCCGTGATAGGTGAACTGGTTGACGACGTCGAGATGTTGGAGGGGGTTCTGGCGAGCAAGGACGCGGCGTTCGACCTGCTTGAGACCGAGCTTGAGGAGAGCAGGGTGAACGCCAGCGTCCTCGCGGTGAGGGTGGCGGCTCTGGAGTTGAATAACACGGAGATGGCCGCCGAGATCAAGATTCTGGACGAAGCGATATGGATGATAGGCGACAAGGAAATGGAGACCCTCCTGCGTGAGTACACCAACGTCTCGTTGGCGTACGAAGGCCTCCAGAGGGAGTACGACGAACTGCTGTCCGAGTACAACAAGCTACTGAATCAGGTTCCGTGAAAGCTTTGTTAACTTCGTGTGGCGTGCCTCTGTAGGATCGTGTTGATGGCGTATATGGGGGAGAGAGGTCTGACTATGACCCTCGTTGAGCGGAGTAAGATGGTAATATTAAGATTCAAGCAACAGGTATACGATGCTCTATTAATCTAATTTACTTTGAGAGCTTCGAGTACAGATTATTCCATCTATAATCCATTTATTAAATGAGTGTAGTAAACTCATCAGTATGATTCAAAGGCAGTACTACCCTAAAATTCTGAGACCACCTTCGCCACACTGTATGCATGTGAGCGAATTAAGCTACCTTTGAAGGGAATATTGTTGATGGGATACTAAAAAGGCTTGAAAAATGGAGTTAATCGATAATATAATTGATATATTATTCTTTGGAGGAAGAAAAAAGTACTCTAAAGAAGTTAATAAAAAACGAGTTGAGATTCTTCAAGCATATTCTGACTTATCTGATTTAACAAATAATGACGATTATTTTACTAAGAAATCTTTTGATGAGTGGTTGAAAAAGTGGAAGCATCTTTCGAATCTTACGAAATCTCACTTTAAACATAGAGGCAAGATCAAAGTTGACCTAGTCCAAGAACTCAACTTGTTGTATAATGGGATTCATAATCCTGAATTTCTGGAAAAAAGAAATAACGAATACATCGAGCAGGAATTATTTAGATATAAAGAATATTTTGATTCAATAGAAACATTTCCTCTCACTGAGAGACAGAGAGAAGCAATCATCATTGATGAACATAGGAATCTAGTCATAGCCGGCGCAGGAACAGGGAAAACAAGCACCTTAATCGGAAAAATAGGGTATATGCTGAAAAAAGGAAATATCAAACCAGAAGAGATTCTGCTACTCTCCTTTGGTAGAGACCCTAAAAATGAAATGGTTGAACGCCTCCAGGAACGATTCGGATTAACACTTGACGTGAATACTTTCCACGGTTTGGGAATGAAGATTATTGCCGAAGCCCATGATGAAAAACCCAGTGTGACAAAGCTGTCAACAGATAATATTAGACTCCAAAAATTCATCGGAGAAATAATAAAGTCGAAGCAACAAGAAAAAAATTTCATTCAAAGCCTAAACAGGTTCTTCCTAGCTCAAACAGAATATAAAAGCCTCTGGGAATTCAAAACTCTAGGAGAATACCACTCTCATCTGCGAGAAAAAAATATTAGGAGCCTCAAAGGAGACCTCGTAAAGAGTTACGAAGAACTAGAGATCGCCAATTATCTCTACATAAATGGAATCATCTACGAGTACGAACAAAAGTATGAGTTCCCCACCGCTAGTAAACTATATGGACAATACACGCCCGACTTTTATCTGCCAGATTACGACATCTACATCGAACATTTCGGAATAGATAGAAGTGGAAATACTGCTCCGTGTGTACCAAGAGAAAGGTACCTCAAAGAACTAGAATGGAAAAGAGATACTCACCTAAATTATGGTACGAGGCTCATCGAAACATATAGCTATGAACGTATGGAAGGTAATTTGCTGGATAATCTTAATGGCAAACTAGAAACTGAAGGGGTAGAGTTCAAACCGATTCAGGATGAACAGTTATTAAGTCAGCTCAACCAGCTTGGATACGTACAGCCTATAACTGGGCTCATCGCAACCTTCCTTACCCTATATAAATCAAGCAAAACAGATTTTGAAAGCCTTAGACAGAAAGCAGGTAATACTAAGAATCCTGAAAGATCAAGAGCATTCCTAACTATTTTTGGGTCAATTTACGGTGAATACGAGGACCATCTGTCAAAGAACAAGGAAATCGACTTTAACGACATGGTAAATAAAGCCACCGAATACCTAAGAACAGGTGTTTTCAAGACCAAGTACAAGTATATCTTGGTTGATGAGTTTCAAGATATATCTCAGAGTCGAAGCAGACTGCTGGTAGCGCTACTCGACCAAGACCCTGAATGTAAATTGTTCTGTGTTGGCGATGATTGGCAGAGCATTTACCGCTTTGCTGGAAGCGACCTTAATATTATGACCCACTTCGAGGAATATTACGGCATATCTGAAACTATGTTCCTCGACGAGACATTCAGATTTAACGACCAGATATGCGCGTTCTCAACCAAATTTATTCTTAAGAACCCCAGACAGATATCGAAGCAGCTAAAAACACGTACACACGTGGACAGACCGGCAGTATCCGTACACCAAACAAACAAACCTACAGAGGAAATCAGTAACGTACTTTATGAACTCAATAAACTCGGAGGCTCAGTATTCATAATAGGAAGATATAGAAATCGTCTGGCTACCTCTTTCGACTATCCTAATCTATCAATTAAGGTCCTTACAGCGCATAAATCAAAGGGAACGCAAGCCGATTACGTCATTATTAATGGTCTAGAATCAGGAAAGATGGGGTTTCCCTGTGAAATTCAAGATGATACCGTTTTGGACCTGGTATTATCCAAACAAGAGGTATATCCCCATTCTGAAGAAAGAAGGCTGTTTTACGTAGCAGTAACAAGAGCAAAAAAGCATGTATATTTAATTGCAGACGAATTTAATCCATCTGTTTTCATCAAAGAGATTACCTCGGAAAACTACAATGTAAACTTTGATACAAAGGAACAACAAAATATAGGGAAATGTCCCAGATGCCAAGGAGACATCTTACTTCGCTCAGGAAAATATGGAGATTTCTACTCTTGTAGTTATTATCCATATTGTACATACCGGCCACCAAGATGCCCACAATGTAATTCAGGGTATATGTTCAATCAAGGCACAGAATATGTGTGTATCAAATGTGGCTATAAAGCCAAACCATGCCCGGAATGTAATGAAGGAGTACAAGTACTGAGACGTGGCCAGTATGGTGAATTCTATGGTTGCAGTAATTACCCTGAATGTACACACACTAGAGATATTTCTTCTTAGCCTGTTAGCAATACTCGACAAATTATATCGTAAGTTTATACACTTATACTACCAGCCTTTCACCTATTGATGACCTTCAATGAGCCCCCTCCCCATGAAAAAACATTTTTTCATGTGAACCCGCTCCTTTAAAAGGAGCCGAGACCTATACAGGGTGGATTGGTATCAACTTGGGTAAGAGGCTAGTAAAGAACGAGGGAGACCTCCGCAAGGGTATGATGTACCCCAACAAGAACGACATACTCGGTATCGTGACGAAGAACCTCGGCCAGACACGGATGAACGTCAAGTGTCAGGACGGCGCGAACCGCATGTGCCGGGTAAGAGGCAAGATGAAGAAACGTAGATGGGTGCGGGAGGGAGACGTCGTCCTCGTGAGCCCCTGGGACTTCCAGGCGGATGAGAAAGGCGACATCATATTCCGGTACACCAGCAACCAGGCGTACTGGCTGAGAGAGCACAACTACCTCAAAATAGACGCCTAGTCACCCCGTTTGGGTAACCATTAAAGGCTTCACACGTCACTGCGATAACATATTACCTGATTATAATTGAGTTCTCATCGACGCATTATGGGTGACGCCAAGTATACGTGGTCAAGAAGCCCAGCGTGTACACCCTTGCCCACGGAGTAGAAGCCCCAAAGGAGACCCTCCGAGGAAATAATTTTTTTTTGCAAGATTCCGTACCACAGGGACGCAAACCCGAGCCAAGACGCCTAAAAATAACGCTTATTTCCGGTAACTAGGAACCTGCACCAAGAAACGAGACGCTAAACTTAAATCCCGTCAACAGACGGTAAACGTTACGTGAGGAAACATGGGGTATCATTTTATTAGATAACCACCCAGAGACACGCTTCCTAGACACCACCCTCCGCGACGGAGAACAGACCCCCGGAATAAGCCTGACCCCAGCCAAGAAACTAAGGATAGCGAGGGCTCTCGACGCCCTCGGCGTCAAGGTAATCGAAGCAGGCTTCGCCGCGGTCTCCCCCGGAGAACAGGAAGCAGTAAAACAGATCAGCCGCGCAGGGCTCAACGCAGAGATATGCAGCGCCACACGGAGCGTCACAAGCGACATCGACACCGCCATAGACGCAGGCGCAGACAGCGTCAACATCATCATACCCACCAGCCGACTCCACATCACCAAGAAACTAGGCAAGACACCCGAAGAGATGCTCGAAGTAACCACCAGCGTCGTCCAACACGCCAAGGACAGAGGTGCCACAGCCGAGGTCAGCCTCGAAGACGGCAGCAGAACCCAGCTACCATACCTGAAACAGGTCATCTGCAGAGCCATCGATGCAGGAGCCGACCGCGTCACACCCTGCGACACCGTCGGCACACTCACCCCCGAGAAAAGCCACGAATGGTACAGCGACCTCCGCCGCGAGTTCCCCGGCATAACCCTCGGCGTCCACACCCACAACGACTTCGGCCTAGCCACCGCCACAACGTTGGCTGCCGTCGCGGCGGGGGCCACCCACATTCACGCCACCGTGAACGGCCTCGGCGAAAGAGCGGGCAACACGAGCCTCGAAGAAACAGCCGTAGCCCTCAAGCTACTATACGGTATCGACACCGGCCTAAACCTCGAGAAGATCACGGAGACAAGCATGCTCGTCAGCCGCGTTACAGGCGTACACGTACAGCCCAACAAGGCAATCGTAGGCGAAAACGCGTTCACCCACGAGTCAGGCATCCACACCCACGCAATACTACGAGACCCCAACACCTACGAACGCATCGACCCCAGGCTCGTGGGCGCGGCACGCCGCATAGTGTCAGGTAAACACGCAGGCAGCACCGGCCTCAGCATGAGCCTCGAAGAGATGGGGCTAAAACCCGGCAAAGACCAGTTCGACCTCATCTACCAGCGCGTCAAGGCGCTCGGCGACCAGGGCAACACTCTGAGCGACACCGACCTCCACGCCGTAGCCGCCGAGGTCATGAACCTCGAACCCGAGAAAAGCTACGAGCTCGAGGAATTCATAGTCACCACCGGCAACAAGATAACCCCCACCGCCAGCGTCAAGATGAGGCGAAACGGAGAACACATGATAGAGGCAGCAACCGGAAACGGCCCAGTCGACGCAACCCTCAACGCCCTCGTCAAAGCCGTCAAACCCGACCAGACAATCAACCTGGAGGTCTACCACGTCGAAGCCATCACCGGCGGCACGGACGCCGTAGTCAACGTCGAGGTAAGGCTCAGGCAGGGCGACAAGGTCGTTACAAGCCGAGGCGTAGACGAGGACATCGTCATGGCCAGCGTAGACGCCTACCTAAAGGGAGTCAACCTATACCACAGCATGAGGAAACAGCGATGAGCACCACATCAGAGAAGATACTCGCCAGAGCCAGCGGACAGGAAACCGCCAAGGCAGGCGAAATAGTCAAGGCACGGGTCGACACCGCCATGATGCCAGACGTCACAAGCGTCCTGGCAATCGAGGCCATGAGGAAGATGGGGGCAGCCCATGTTTGGGACCCCGACAGGGTCGTCATCGTACTCGACCACGTCGCGCCGCCCAGCAGCGTCAACAGCGCTCGCGTTCACAGCGTCATCCGCGCCTTCGCCAGGGAACAAGGAATACCCAACTTCTACGACGTCGAGAGCGGCGTCTGCCACCAGGTCCTACCCGAGCACGGACACGTCCGCCCCGGCGAGGTCGTCATCGGGGCCGACAGCCACACCTGCACCCACGGAGCCTTCGGGGCCTTCGCCACAGGCGTCGGCAGCACCGACATGGGCGCGGTGCTCGCCAGAGGCAAGACGTGGCTCAGGGTACCCGAGACAATCAAGGTAGACATAAACGGCGGCCTCGGCAGACACGTCCACGCCAAGGACGTGGTGCTACGCGTCGCCAAGGCGATCGGCGTCAGCGGAGCCACATACATGGCACTCGAGTACACCGGAGGCACCGTAGACGACCTAACTGTCTCGGGACGCATGACCCTGTGCAACATGGCCATCGAGATGGGGGCGAAGACGGGCATCGTAGAGCCCGACACTAAGACCCTCGACTGGCTCAGGAAGAGGACAGACGCCGAGCTGAACCCCGTGCACAGCGACCCCGACGCCCGCTATAGAAGCGTGGTCGACATCGACGTCACAGGCATGGAGCCGCAGGTCGCGTGCCCCCACAACGTCGACAACGTCAAATCAGTCACCGAGCTCGGGCACGTAGAGATCAACCAGGCCTTCATCGGCAGCTGCACCAACGGCCGCCTCGAAGACCTCCTGCAGGCCCACGGCGTACTCAGGGGCAGACAAGTCCACAGAGACGTCCGCCTCCTGGTAGTACCCGCGTCGAGAAGCGTCCTCAGGGCGGCCCTCGCCGAAGGCATCATAGCCGATTTGGTCGACGCGGGCGCCACCGTCAGCAACCCGAGCTGCGCCGCCTGCTTCGGAGGCCACATCGGCCTCCTCGGCCCGGGCGAACATGGCATCGCCACAAGCAACCGCAACTTCAGGGGCCGGCAGGGCAGCCCCGAGGCGGAGGTGTACCTGAGCAGCGCGGAGGTCGCCGCGGCTTCAGC
>JAFGTA010000065.1 GCA_016934355.1 Candidatus Bathyarchaeota archaeon
AGGCTGAGGCGTGTCCCTTGTGACGCCGCCGATCTCTAGGGCCTTGCTGTTGGCTACGAGGAGGTGGCCGCAGGTACGTGTGAGGATCACCGGGTTGTCGGGGGCGACCTCGTCCAGGTCGTACCGTGACGGGTTCCTGTGCTCGGCCAGCTTCGCCTGATCCCAGCCCCTGCCTAGTATCCACTCGCTCTTCTTAGCGGTCTTCACCTTCTCGGCGACGGCCTTCTTCATGTCCTCGATGCTCATCATGGGCGGGGTCCGGCAGTTGATCATCATGAGCGCGGCACCCGTGACAACGACGTGGAGATGACTGTCGTAGAGCCCGGGCATCACCGTCTTCCCCTTCAGGTCGACGACCTCTGTGGAGCCGTCGGCCAGCGCCTTCACCTCCTTGGTGGTACCTACAACCATAACCTTGCCGTCCTTGACGGCGACTGCCTCGGCGACTGTGAACCCTGGGTCCACCGTCAGAACCTTTCCGTTGACTAGAACTAGGTCCGCCTTACATGGTCTAGCAGACAAATTAGATCACTGTATACCAGAGGCTCAGCGATATAATAGTTGGTGGTCAGCTCAGCAGGATGGTTATCTCGTACACCAGCAGCTCGGGGACCAGGCTCCTGCCCTCCCGAATCAGACTGATGAGCCCTAGACGCTCCAGCACCTTGAGGTCGCTGTGCACGTTCTTCACGTCTCTATCCACCGCAGAGGCAAGGCTGTTGATGCTGTCGGCGTAGCCCTCGATTAGGTGATCTAGGAGCTCAAGCCTCTTGGGCGTGAGCTTCGAGTAATCCTCCGGGGACAGGTCGAGGTCCTCCTCTGCGAGGTACTCGAAGTCCTCGCCCTCCTGGTAGGCACGGACCGCGTGATCCATGCTCGTCCACTCGACGTAGTCCTCGAACTTGCCTGGCGGCATCCTTCCCTTGGTGAACTCCTCGTGTAGCATGCTGAGGCTTCCGTACCGTTCCTCGTAGCTCCGGAGCCTCATCTGCACCTCGGTTAGGGGTACGCTCTTCAAAGCCCTCCACTGCAAAGCCTATCATTGGTGTAAGCGCCAATAAACGCTTATTAGGTTTTCCAGCGGAAAAGGTGTGAGAATCCATATGCAATTTCCCATCGACAAAATAGATGATAACACCTGGGAGATACCGCAGGCCTACAGCAGACACATGAAGGTGCCTGCCCGCATCTACGCGGACAAGGTGCTGCTGGAGGCCATGAAGCTGGACGACACGCTCACACAGAGCGTGAACATCGCCCAGCTCCCCGGGATATACAAGTACAGCATAACGCTCCCCGACGGCCACCAGGGCTACGGCTTCCCCATCGGCGGCGTCGCCGCCTTCGACATGGACGAGGGAATAATAACGCCCGGAGGAGTCGGCTACGACATCAACTGCGGCGTCAGGCTCATGCGGACAGACCTCACATTCAAGGAGGTCGACGACAAGAAGGAGCAGCTAATCAACAGGATATTCCAGCTGGTGCCGTGCGGCGTCGGCGTCGGCAGCAAGATGCGGCTCACCAACAGCGAGCTCGACAGGGCGGTGAGCGAGGGCATCCAGTGGGCCGTAGACAGAGGCTACGGCTGGGACCGGGACGCCAGCCACAGCGAGGAGGGAGGCTGCATGAAGGAGGCGAACCCAGACAAGGTCAGCCCGAGGGCGAAGAAACGGGGCAGCAGCCAGCTAGGCACCCTCGGCGCCGGAAACCACTTCCTCGAGATATCGCGGGTCGACAAGGTATTCGACAGGCAGGCGGCCAAGGTCTACGGCATAACCGACCCCGACCAGGTCATCGTGTGGGTCCACACGGGGAGCCGGGGCTTCGGCCACCAAGTCGCCACGGACTACATCAGGGTCATGGACAGGGCCGCAACCAAGTACAACATGAAGATTCCGGCCCGTGAGCTGGTCTGCGCGCCGCTGAATAGCAAGGAGGCTCACGACTACTATGAGGCGATGAGCTGCGCCGTCAACTGGGCGTTCATCAACCGCCACATCATCATGCACCAGGTCAGGAAGGCTTTCGAGGACGTCTTCAACAAGAGCGCGGACGACATGGGGATGGAGCTCGTCTACGGGATGACCCACAACACCGCCAAGAAGGAGGAGCACCTGATCGACGGAAAACGGGTGCAGGCCGTCGTCCACAGGAAGGGAGCCGCAAGGGCGTTCGGCCCGGGCCGCAAGGACCTGCCGCAGGACTACCGGACAACCGGGCAGCCCGTGCTGCTTGTAGGCACCATGGGTACAGCCAGCTACCTGCTGAAGGGCACCGAGAGGGGTGAGGAGCGGAGCTTCGCGAGTACAGCCCACGGGGCGGGCCGCGTCATTTCGAGGGCGGGGGCTCGACGGCGTTTCAGGGCCAACGAGGTAATCGGTGACCTGAGGCGGAAGGGCATCGTTGTGAAGGCTGCTAGCGGCAGGATCGTCGAGGAGGAGAGCCCTGACAGCTACAAGGATGTGCACAGGGTCGCCGAGGTCAGCCACAACGTGGGCCTCGCCGAGAGGGTTATGATGAGCGTCCCGATAGCCGTGGCCAAGGGCTAACCTACCAATAAAAGGGTTAAATACGGCCCTCGTACCCATTTTTTAGATCAACCTTGGATGAACTTAAGCCCCACCTCTGGTTCACACTCTACACGCTGCTACGGCTAGGCGCCTCCAAGAACGCGGTCAAGATATCCACCACGGAGCTCTCAAAGATCATGGGGGGTAGCCAACAGTCAGCGTCCAGGCACCTTCAGCTGCTTGAGCAACTGGGGCTCCTGAGCAGGCGCATCGAGTCCGGCGGCACAAAGATCAGCATCACGGCGGAGGGCATGGAGGAGCTGGGCAAGGTGCTCAGGGAGCTCAAGTGGTACCTGGAGGGCAAGGAGGCGAGCTCCATCGAGTTCGAGGGCACCGTGGTTTCGGGGCTCTTCGAGGGCGCCTACTACATCGGCAAGGACGGTTACCGGAGGCAGATCGCGGATAAGCTGGGGTTCGATCCTTTCCCGGGTACCCTGAACGTCCAGATCAAGCAGGACGACTTCGAGAAGAGGAGACGGCTGGAGGCGGGGCCAGGGATACACCTTGAGGGCTTCAAGGACGGCGAGAGGGCGTTCGGCGCCGCTAACTGCTACCACGTGACTATCAACGGCGAGGTGGAGGGGGCACTCATAGTCGCGGAGAGGAGCATACACGACTACAACATCATGGAGATAATCTCGCCCATCTACCTGAGGCGTAAGCTGGGGCTCGCCGACGGCGACAAAGTCAGGCTCGTGTTCTCGCCCCTTCGACGATCCGGCGCTTGATCTTGCTTGTGCTGTCCAGGTCGCTTTCCCCGAAGCGGCCTACAGGTAGTATTTTGAATGAAAGCTCCTTGGCCTTCTTGATCTTCTCGACCTGTCTGCGGATGGCTTCCTGGTCGTGGCCTATCGCCACGATGTCGGGCTTCACCTGTTGGATGACGCGGTCGAGGTCGAGTTCCTCGAAGCCGAGTAGGGCTTCGTCCACCACCTTGAGGGCCTCGATGACGGCTCGCCGCTGATCCTCGGGGATGACGGGGTCGCTTCCTTTGAGTCGGCGCACGGTCTCGTCGCGGGCGACTATGACTGTGAGCTCTGCGTCGGGGCCGCCCAGCTTCTTGGCTTCCTCAAGGTACCTGATGTGCCCGTAGTGGAGGAGGTCGAAAACGCCGGCGGCGAGTACCCTGGTCATCTTCACCACTCGAACTCTGCTAAGCCTAAAAGCTTTAGGGCGTCGAGGATGCCCTCTGCGTAGGCGACGCTGGTCAGCGCGACGGGCTTGCTGTCGGCGCTGTAGTACTCTGCGTCGTCCAGGTACCTGCCCGTGTGGTCGAGGAGTTCGTCCACCTGGGCCTTGGATACAGTGACGGGTAGCCCGCGGAGCCTCAGCTCCCTGAGGACGTGTCTGCAGCCATCGCTGTACTTCTCGATGAGCCTGTCGACCTCGCCCTGAACCTTTCTTCCCTCCAGAAGCTCGGGTGGGCAGCCGGTTAGTACCTTGAGTGCCTCCTCCTCTATGAAGTGGAGTCGGCCCGGGGCTATTATGGCGTACGGCGGCTCGCCGAAGTCCATCTCCTTGAGCGTTTCTGCTTTGTCGGCTTTGATGGCGGGGCTGGGTGAGCCGAGCCGCGCCACGCCTACGAGGAGGGTGTCCGGGGGGAGCCCTGCTTCCATCAGCCGCTTAACGGCGGCTTGGATGGTGAGGTACCGTTGCTCTGGTATGTTGAGGTCGAGGAGGATGAGGGTGTGGAGGCCGTGCTCACGGTTCTCGGCCAGGGTGCGCAACACGGTGTCGACGGGTCCCTTCTCGGGGAGGGGGACTGTTACGGTGCGGCCGAACTTGTAGAGGCTGAGCCCTGTCTCGGCGACGGCTGTGACTATGCTGCCGCCGTGGACCACCTTGACGGGTATGCCGCGTTTCGTGGCGTCGACTACGAGGCTGATGTGGGTGGTGGCGCTGAGGGCGTCTCCGCCCACAAGTACCGCCACGTTGCCCGTCTCGGCCTCTTGGAGCAGCTTCTCGGCGTCCTCCTCCATGCCTCCTCGGCTGAGGGGGTGCACCTGTTTTCCGATGGTGTCGGACAGCTGCTGTGGCGTGGTGTCGAGCTTCATGGTGTAGGTCTCGGCGTAGAGGTGGTCGGCGTCTTGTGCGGCTTGGATTGCTCTGAGGCTGAGGTCCTTGTGGCTGTTGAGGCCGATGCTGATGAGTGTGAGGGTCATGGGCTTCGGCTCCTGAGGGGGATGCGTGTGACGTGTCCGCAGTCGGTGCATGTGATGGCGATGTGGGGTTCGCGGCGCTGCCTTAGCCTTGTGCGGCTGTTGACGCCTTGTAGGAGTATTGTGCCGCAGCCTCTGCAGATGCCTCTGCGTATGTCTCGGGGTAGCCGTGTGCGTGTGCGCTGAGCTATCCGTTTGATGAGGTCGGTGTATCTTCTGCTTAGCTGGGGGTCTTCGCGGTAGGTGTGCTGGGCCTGTTTGTAGAGTATTCTTATGCGTTGCTGTGCGATGCTGGTGTGGCTGCGGGGCATGTTGGTCGTCTCTGTGTGGGTGTCGGCGGGGGTTATATGTTTGTTGCGGGGATTACTGATAGGTTTATATTGTTACGGTCGGGTATTTCTGGGGAGCGGGGTGGGGCAGCCAGGTTAGCCCGTGGGGCTCATAACCCCAAGGTCGGTAGTTCAAATCTACCCCCCGCTACCAATAACTAAAATTAAAGAATTTAGTGGTGCGCGCGGTCAAGTATTTTCTAATATTCGTTTGAGTTCATTCATAGTAAGATATGGCATTTGTCTATGGATCATTCTATGACAATTTGAGCATACAAGCGCTAGATCGTTAAAACTAGTATTTCTTGTACCAATCTCAGATACAGCTTTTAAGTGATGTACTTCTATGAATCCATCACCTCTTGAGCCATACCTTTCTTTAAATGAAAAACCGCATGCCTCACAACGTAGTTCTCCTCGCTCTGAGAGACATTTTTCTTTAAAATCTTTCACTAGTTTGGGATCTCTTTCATAGGTATAGTGTGTTGTAAGAACGCGTCTACCTTCTTCAGCGTTATTCTTGTATTCTCGAATGAACTCAGTATCGGATGTAAGTATGTTTGCTTCTTTAAGATATGAGTTATAAAATTCTGTTAATGAGATTAAATCCGTTCTTAATATTTGTTCAGAAGGTAAATTATGCGGATTGTATTCTTTATTGAAAATCATTCCATCTTCGTAGAACTTGCCTTTACCATGATCAGCGATTGAAATATTATCCTCAGCAAAGCCTTCAACTTCAAAACGCATTCTGATTCCCTGAGCTCTATTTCTTAGAATTGAAGTTGCCTTTTTTGTTCCAAATCGTTCAATGGGTTTAGTTACACCTTGGATTAATGTTAGATAGAGTCGTTTCATATCTTCAGAGAAAAGATATACAACATATATACCATCTTGAGGACCTGTGGTTTGATGTTTGTTAATTACTGCAATCCATGGGAAATTAGTCCACTGCCCTTGACCAGGCGATCCTACTATCGATATGCCATCAAATTGAAGAAATGTTGAGATGATCTCCCTTGGTTTTTTCCTAATCATATCTGCTAATGGATGTTGAGCGAATTGTTCTTTTTTTGCAGGAAGATAATTAATTGCGATAATCTCCAACAATTCACGTAAATTTAAAGGATTATACATACCATTTGAGATGGAATTAACTAGTATTAATAATTTATTTAATTAAAAGTACTTTCGTACAGAGCCCTAGAGCTCACACATTCACAGGTAAACATCACCCAAACACCACCACACAGATCAACCCCAAAAACCCTTCACCCCAATAACTGTGTACAAGACAATCCACCAAGATAGGAAGCAACCAGGTTAGCCCGTGGGGCTCATAACCCCAAGGTCGGTAGTTCAAATCTACCCCCCGCTACCAATTACTAAAATTAACTAATTACGTATCAGGGTTTATTCAAGTGCAGACATATATAGTCAGGGTCCGGTTCGAATACCTCCCTCCACGCCTTTACCTACACGTAGTTTTTACGGGTGACTATTAGGGGTAGAAGTGCACTATTTTTTTGGGTGCAACCTTCAAGGTCACATAGTTCTCGAGGTTAAATGAGGGCGTACTCCCATACTTTTCAAACACCCAGCCGACATAGTTTTCCATTCCATTCTCTGGCTTGAAGCCGAGTTCCGCTTCACCGTAGACCAGCGCACATTTTGAGGGGACATTGCCTTCCCCTGCCTGTGAGCCCTGCATGAGGAACGAGAGTGAAACATCGTTGCTTCGCTTGACGTTTGCTACTCTTCTCGCTTTCTTTATTGAAACGAAGTAAAACACGTTGTCCTTGTATCTATACCAGATTGGGGCTGCATGAATGGTGCCGTCATTATTATGGCTGCAGAAGATCGTAGTATAAGACTCGTTAAACAGGCTTTCAAGGTCTTCTGGCGTCATTTTATTGCTGCTCATATTTGCATTAATGATTCTATAACCGATTAAACGTTTCTTGCATTCATGCTCATACTTATCTTTAATAAGGGAATAGAGCCAGGAGACAAATGTCTCGACAGGGAGTAGGGTTCGAACCCTAATCCGGACAAATGAGATGCTTTGATATCCACGTCAATTCTGAACCTGGTAGTCTAAACGGTAGTAGACCTACCCCCAGCTACCTAATTACCTTCCATTTGAGATGGTTTCAACTACTTCTCCGTAATCGACTATGGAGTCCATGGTGTCGAGGCGGGCTCCTAGGATTTCTACTGGCCCGAGTTGTCTTAGTGGGTCATGTTGCCCGTCGAAGAGTTCGACGGTGGCTGTTCCCGTTGTGCTGGAGTACAGTGTCTTCTTGTCGAGGTCGATGCGGACGACCTGAATCAGCGGTGAACCTGTGCGTGAGGCCGGGGGGATATGCTTCACTAGGTAGTAGCTGCTGGCGAACGGCCACTGGATGGCTGGTGACTCGGTTCTGGTGAACTCCGTTCGCATCAGTAGCTCGCCTTCCCTGTGGCATTCCAAGTGGAGTCCGTCATGGGTCTCTTCCCAGATAAAGTCACCCCACTTCTTGGGGAACCCCCAGACCTCCCGCCCGATGACTAGCCCCATCTCGTTGTCAATGTACTCCAGTGCACAGTGGACGCCTGTCTTATCTTTCCATTTGATGGGGAACAGTATCTCGTTGAAGTGTACGTCCTTGTACCCCTCGCAGTCGCCTATGTGCTGCCAGCGAAGTATGAAACGGTCGCCGACTGCCTTGAGGGGCTCGGGGGTGAGTCTCTGGATCACCCTCTCCGGGGCTCTGCACAGGACGTTCAGGCCGGTGCACCCGTTGAAGTGATGCGGCAGATCGGTGTAAACGGGCGCCCACTCGGGGATCGAGACAAACTTCTTCATCGCCATAGAACCTACCTTCAAGTGAATTATCCCAGCATTATATCAAATACACGCCGCCATACCCCCGCCGCCACCTAGAACACAAAAAATTGGCTGAGGAGGGGGAGGGGGTACCCCCCGAAAACCGGAAACCAGCCGCCTTCAGCCTAAAGAACCCCCAGAACAGCCTCTTTCCCATCCTGATCTACGCAAAAGTGCTATCCATACAGCGCAAAAACGCAACCCATAAGACACCCAATTAGAGGGTAAACGCGGAGCCACGCCGAGAATGGTTATGATTCCGATGAAAATAATTATCAGCCCATAAACCAACTCTCCTCCATGACCCGCCACAAGATAAGGATCACCGTCCACAAGGTGGTCGAACCCGGTGAACTCTACGAAGACATACCGCTGAACACCGAGACCGGGGAACCCCACGTCAAGTGCCCGGTCCACGAGGAGGGGCAGGAGTTCTACGTCTACCACAACTACGTCATGCCAGAGGGGTTCTGCCCGGGCGCATGGAGCGACATACGCGAGACCGTGTCCGTCCTACACCTCGGCGGCACCTTCCACCCGTGGCTCAAAGAGAACGAGATGATCAAGTGCTGCACAGACGGGCTGCGCCCCGTGGTATTCAGGATAGAAAGACTGGAGCCTCTAGAATAACCTCATCTTTCTCTGTGACAGGAAAAGACTGTGTTACACCTCATCACATTCAAGCAGTATACATGAGCATACGTCACGGCTCTAGATGCCCTTATCTATCGAACCCGTAAAGCAAATACCATGTCAAGCGAGAGGTATTTAACAAGAGACGAGTACCTCAGACAACCCTTCGAGAAGCGGCTTATACCTCTCGAGCCCTCACTGGACGAGAAGGCGCGCGAACTCTGCGAGAAGCTGACAACCATCGACCTCCACTGCCTATCCTACCACCAGTTCACAGGTCATGAAGCCCCGTACCCCCGGCAACGAGTCAAGAACAGCGGGCTGACCTGCCTGCTTGAGACCGTCGACAACTTCGGGCACAACCCAAACCACGAGCACAGCATAGCCGCCGAAGACGTCAAGCACTTCACCGAGTTCTTCCCGAAGCAAGGGATGGACGTCGCCACCGGCGTCGCCGACATCAGGCACGCGAAGAAGACGAAGCGGCAAACAGTCATGATATCAATGGAGATGGACGGCTCACAGGTGATCGGGCCAGCCACCATGTACAACAGGGGGACAGCCGAGGAGCACTACCCCTTCCTCGACAGAATAGATACGCTGCACAGCCTAGGCCTGCGGAGGCTCGACCCCATCAAGAACTTCAGAAACTATATCGGGGACGGCTGCCTCGAACGCAGCGACAGCGGCCTGAGCCACTACGGGCTGGCGGTCGTCGAGAGGATGAACCGGGTAGGGATGATAATCGACACGTCCCACTGGGGCGAGCAGAGCACCCTGGACGCGATAGATGTCTCAACCGCCCCCGTGCTGGTCAGCCACGCAGGCGCACGGGCGCTCGTCCCCCGAAACTCCCGGCTGAAGAGCGACGCGCTAATCCACGCGCTCGCCGAGAAGGGCGGGGTCATAGGCGTCTGCGGCATACCGAACTACCTCTCGCAGAAGAAACGCCAGGGCGTTGAGGACATGGTGACTCATATTGGTTACATCGTCGACCTCGTCGGGGTCGGCCACGCAGCCATAGGCACAGACGTCGTGTGGGGTGACCACGCGTCCTTACCGATCCACCGCCACTACATCGAGCGCATGGGCATGAGGGTGGAGGCAGCCTACATGGAAGGAATGGAAAGCCTGGAGGAATGGCCGAACATAGTCAGAGCCCTTGTCAGCCACGGGTACTCGGACGACGAGATCAAGAAGATAGTAGGAGAAAACGCGTTGAGGTTAATGGCTCAGGTATTCGGGAACACACGAGAAGGGTTCCAAGCATAGGCGTCTATCCCGCAGGACCCGTGGGGCTCATAACCCCAAAGTCGGATATTCAAATCTACCTCGCTACCTTATTACTCAAGCCTTGAGAAAAGAGTATAAACTTCCAGTGAAATGAATAAGTGATACAGATGGATTCTCAGCCAACCCTACAAGACATATACGAGGAAGTAGTGAAAACCAACAAACGGCTGAGCCTAATCGAAAGCATACTAGAAGAAGTAATCGTCAAGGGGCTACCAAAGGAAGAACTCACAGAAAAGGAGCTCGACGAGATAAAAGCCTCCATCGAGGAGATGAAGAAAGGGGATTACGTCTCATTAGAGGCTCTTAGACGTGCCTAGTTACAAGGTATTGGCGCATCGAAGAGTCCATAAATATCTAAAAGACATCAGCGACGAGAAACAGAAAAAAACTATTTATGAAGCAATTGAGAGGCTTGAAGAATACCCTTTCTCGTTAGCCGAGATGGATATAGCAACCATCCGAGGCGCAGAGCAAACATTCAGAATTCGAGTAGGTCGCTACAGAATCATTTTCGGTGTGGATAAGAAAGATAAGACGATCTATGTGACCCACGTCAATACAAGGAAAAGGGTATACAAAAAGAAATGATTCACTTGATGTAAAATACTTGTATAGCTCATAACCCCAAGGTCGGTAGTTCATATCCTAACCCCCGCTACCATTATTTTACTAGCACGATATAAACTAGGACTGCTTGTCAACGGTTGCTTGATCAGGGTTTTTTCTTCTTTTTTTGGTGAATTTTAGTATGGCGGTGTTTTGTTTTGGCTGTGCCTTCTCTAGGTGATCCCAGTGCTTCATGTATTCCTTGTTTGTTCTCGCGATTAGCCAAAAGTCTGGGTCTTTTTTGATTAATATAATGAACTCGTATACGAGCACTGCGATGACTGTGAACATTATTACATATAATAATAAATCATAGGCATACATCGTTTAACTCACATATCCGGATAAAATAATGGTTATGGTATAGGCGTCAAGATACCCTCTATATTAATAGTAAAAAAACTACCCGCGATCAACAACATGCAAAACGAGAAAAAGAGTGCGCGGTGAGGCAGCCAAGTTAGCCCGTGGGGCTCATCACCCCAAGCCGATGGTTCAAATGCATCTACCCTGTTTTAAATTCTATTTATAATCGCACACGCTCATCGGATGAAGCCCTCACCGGGGCAACACGTTACCGTCTACGCTGTACCTCTGCATGAGGATAACCAGTATTGGGAAGGCTATGAGGCTCCACTGGGCGACGGGCACCCAGAAGAGCAGGTCCGGGTTCAGCTCCCAGATATAGCCGCCGACCACCGGGCTGAGCACACCCGTGACGCCCACGATGAGGCTCCTGAGCCCCATGTAGCTGCCCCTCACCCTCTGAGGGATGGCCTCCTGGCTGTACGCGTCCATGCCGACGTATAGACACCCCTCGAAGCTCCCGAGGACGCTCACCAAGACGAGCATCTGGGGAAAGGACACGGGCGTCATGACGAGGACGAGCCTCGCGAGAACGCCGAACACGTGGCCAACGTAGGCGGTCCTCTTCCTACCGTACCTCTCCACGAGGTTCGCCAACGGCATGCTGAAGAAGATGTCGATGGCGGGCTCAGCCACGCCGATCCAGCCGAAGACGAATATGCTCGCCATCTTAACGTCTACCTGGTAGATGCCTCTGAACGGCGTCACCATGAGCATGGCGAAGACCGTGGTGACCTCGCTGACGAGAAGCAGCTTGAGAGGCGTCGGGCCGTTGATGACCGCCTTCACTCCGTCGAGGATGTCTGTGCTCCTCTCCTCCCTCTTTATGTCGACGCGCTCGGCGTAGCGGGTCACGATGAACAGGATCACGGCGTCCGCTGCGAAGAATATCAGAAACAGCGGCCTGATGCTATCAGCGGAGCCCAGTCCGCCGAAGTAGTTGACGGCGTACGCTATGACCATGGGGGACGCGACGCCCGCTGCGGCTGTGATCGTCCTGTGGAGCCCGAGCCCTGAGACCCTTGAGGAGTCCTCCATGGAGTCTATGTCCATGATGAGTTGAGACGGGAACTGGATGCTTATACTCACGGCGTAGACCATCATCACCGCCAGGTACATCCGCCAGTCCCTTGTGAAGTACAGGGCGAGGATAGCCGGGAGGCTCAGCGCGAAACTGGCGAAGTAGAGCCGCCTGATGTCGCTGGACCTGTCTATTAGCCAGCCGCTTGGCACCGCCAGCAGCACGTTCAGGAGGCCTATGACGCCGTTGACGTAGCCGATCTGTAACGCTGATGCGCCGAGGCGGCTGAGGAATATGCCGTCGTAGCCTCCCATGCCTCTCTCCATGGGGCGTCTGCCGCTGAACATGGTGAGGCTGTCCCTGGCGATCATGAGCCTGTAGTTCGTCTTCTGGATACGCCAGAACCTCTTCATGCCTTCCAGTAGACTCAGGGTGATCCCGGTACAGGATGGCTGCTAAGATAAGAAGAAATCGAAAACGGCGGCCTTCAAGTATGTGCGCGACGCTCTTCTGGTATCAGCTATAACTCGGTGAGGGTGTAATCTAGATCGTGACTTTGTAGGAATCAGCATGATAGATCAATAATGCCTGCTTCCCTGTTTGTTTTATCTTGTAGTTATAATAAACAATACAAAATGTAGTGTACTGTCCAAACATTCTTATCACATATACAGTATAGATTCAGGTTAATTCATTCATTCTGAGGAACAGAGATGACACAGGAAAAGAAACCAGACGAGATAATAGCTGTCCCCGAGAAGGACCGGAAAACCTTCCAACGCGCGGTTCAGCTATTCATCATCTACATCGCCGCCTACACGCTGTTCACCATAGCGGGCACGATCCGTAAGGAGATTCTAATGATCCGGGTTCTGGGCATGAACCTCGGGATCGTCGGCGGCATGACCATCATCGTGGGGGCCATCCTCATCGCCCTGTACTATAACTGGTACGCGAGTAAAATGGAGGCGGAGTACTAGATGGACTACACCTTCCAGCCCATCGCGTTCGCCCTGTTCATGATGATCACGCTACTGACGCTGGGCATAAGCTGGTACGCCGCCAAACAGGTGAAGACCGCCAGCCACTACTTCGTAGCCGGCGGAGGCGTGAAATGGCTCGTCAACGGCATCGCCTTCGCCGGCGACTACCTAAGCGCCGCTTCGTTCCTCGGCATAGCAGGGATGATAGCGTTCTTCGGGTTCGACGGCTTCCTCTACAGTATCGGCTTCCTCGCAGGATGGATCGTGGCGCTGCTGATCGTGGCGGAGCCCCTAAGGAGATGCGGAAAATACACGTTCTGCGACGCCCTGCTCTTCAGGCTCGAAGATAAAAACGTGCGGCTGGCAGGAGCCGTGAGCACGCTGGTGGTCAGCCTGTTTTACCTGATACCGCAGATAGTCGGCGCAGGCAGCATAGTCCAGCCCCTCCTCGGGCTCAGCTACGAGATCGGTGTCGTCCTAGTCGGGGCCCTCGTCATATTCATCGTAGCCACAGCCGGGATGGTCTCCACCACCTACGTCCAGTTCATCAAAGGGTTCCTGCTACTGATAGCGGCCTCCATGCTCACAGTCGGGGTCCTCTGGGTCACAGGCATGGGGCCGACAGAGTTCATCGCAAGCATAATCGACAACCCGGCGCTGGTGACCCCGAAGGGAACCATGGACGGGGCCCTGTTCATGGCCCCCGGCATCAAGTTCGATAACCCGCTGGACTTCGCGTCCCTCGCGATGGCGCTGATCCTTGGGACGGCGGCGCTCCCCCACGTCCTCATCAGGTACTACACCGTGCCCACGCCGGCGGACGCACGCAGATCGACGGTGATCGCCATCGCCGCCATCGGGGTCTTCTACATGCTCACCCTGTTCCTCGGCCTGGGCGCCATGAAGTTCATGACGGTAGACCTCGGCAACCAGAACCTCTCGGCGCCGCTCCTAGCTGAGCACATAGGGGGAGAGATATTCTTCGGGGTCATCTCGTCGATAGCGTTCGCAACCATCCTGGGAACCGTCTCTGGCTTGATCATGGCAGCCGCGGGCGCCATCTCCCACGACATCTGGACGGTGTACCTCGGCCACAACATGAGCGACGAGCAGACTCTCAGGATGACCAAGATCACCGCAGTAGGAGTCGGGATCGCCGCCATCGTACTCGGCATAGTCGCGAAGGGACAGAACGTCGCCTTCCTCGTCGGGCTAGCGTTCGCCATCGCTGCCTCGGCCAACCTGCCGGCGTTGATCAGCGTACTGTTCTGGAAGGGGACGACGGCGAGGGGGGTAGCCCTAGGTATCTGGACCGGTCTGATCAGCTCGGCGGGGCTGATCCTGATTGGGCCTACGATCATGGGGACAGGCGCAATCTTCCCGCTGGCGAACCCGGGTATCGTCAGCATCCCACTCAGCTTCATCGTTACTTTCGGAGTCTCGATGATGCAGAAACGGTAACCATTCTTTACGCGGACGCGTAAACAACCTTCTCTTTCCCTTTCTCTCTTAACGGTACCCAGTTATTGGTGGGCTTAGCCCCGCGGCTGGAATCATGGGTATACAAGGAATCGGACTAGCAACCATAGCCGCGTATAGAAAAACAGGCTACAGGCCCAATGACTCAAGAGTTTTTGTTTTACATCAAAGAAATACTAAGTTTCCTGATTGATTATTTTCAGGAAAAAGTATTGAGTGTATCGAGGAGAAAAGCCCTTGATAAGATAGGGATACCCGGTAGGGATCTATACGATCTGCTGACGTCGAACAAGACCTTTCCAGACGGATGCAGCTACAGGATAGAGATATCAGGAGTAGAAATGCCCGAGGACCAAAGCCCAAGGAACAGACTATATGGTAATCGGCGGCTACGCCCTCCCCTCTACGACAGGATAAGGGCAACCCTCGACATCGACATAGCCTTAGCGACACATAACGAGGAGAAACACAGGGCGTTCATCGAGGCCGCGGAGAAAGCAGGCTACACCATATTCCACGGCTTCTACAGGAACCCCGTCTGCCTCCTACTCGACACCGTCACAGGATACGAGGTGGAGGCTTGGAGCCGCCCAGACGGGGTGAAGTGGGACGTAGAGACGCTCCGCAGAAGAAGAAAGGTAAAGATAGCGGTGACGAGCCAAAGGGTCATATCCCCCGAGGACTTCATCGGGTCCAAGCTGGCGAGGCCGGACCGCGGAGTGACTGACGAGCAGGACGTGAAAAGCGTCCTAGAGAGGACAGGCGCCACGCTGGAATGGGCTTACCTTAGAGGAAGAGCGGAGCATGCAGGCGTCTGGGCACTGCTGGAGATCATAAGAACCGTATAGTAGCGGGACCGACTCGACGAGAAAGTCAATTCGCTGAGTATTTTGATAGCCTGAGAGCTCAACAACATCGTCCAGTAAGTCTATGACGCCAAGGTCGGTAGCTCAAATCTACTCCCCGCTACCATGTCTCTTTGGTAACGGTGGGCGGTAACTCAGCGCCTTTTTTCTTGGTGGATATGGCGATATGGGTGGAAGAGTTTAGTACTGGAAGTTTAGCCCCATGTCGGTTAACTCGTTCTTTACCTTGTCGGCTATGGCTTGGTATTCGGGTCGTACGGTGAGGGTTCGCGTGTTGTGTATCTCCTGGAAGGTGTGACCCCACGGCCCTCCGTCTTTGGTTACCTTGTCCGTGTACTTTGCTACGATCTGTTTAACCAGCTCGTCTGCGTCTTCTCGGGCGATGTCGAGGGCTGCGTGCGCTAGCTCGGCGTGGAACCTGTTCTCTAGGGCGCTTCCCAGCATGAGTTTGACCTTGTACCGCCTGATCCCTCCCCCGCAGAACATGTCCCGCCCCGAAGCGAGGGCCGCGATGCCCAGTGCCGCTATCTCCCACAGCTGCATCTCCGTGCCGGGTCCCGCCGCCGTGAGGAAGAACCGCCCGTTTAGCCCGTTGTAGTTTCGCGCGATGGCCTGCCCCGTGAGCTCGGTTCCCCACATGCCGGGGTTGACGCTTGACACTGGGACGGGTCCGGGGCACCGCGTCAAGCCGTGGTCCCCATAGGTGGGGCTGATCCTGTGGTGGTACACCATGGCCGCGGCAAGGAAGTCAGCTATGCTGACGACTGCCGCCCCCTCGGGTCCGCCAGCCCAGCCCCCTATGATCGAGCCGCCGTGGGTGGCTTTGACGCAGCCGTAGTCGAGGGCGTACGCTACCTTGGCGAGGGCGTCGTAGTTGGTCTTCAGCTCTGATGTAACCGATATCATGATGCCATCGCTGGGCCGTGTACCGTTTTCGGGGTTGCACCCCGCGATGTCCGCTATAGCTGAGGGGCACGCCGAGACGTAGTGGAGCCCGGGTCGCCCCGCTCTCCTTATGGCTTCCCGCGCCCACGCCGCCATGGTTCTCCCGAGATGCACCTCCAGCGGGCTGCCCATCCTGAGGGTGTACCCCTCCGAGGTGTGCACGGGTGGCCCCACGTACAGCCCGTCGATGAGGGGCTCCTGCGCGATGGCTTGATAGAGCTTGACGAAGTTCTCCCCCTCGTTGATGTCGCTCTCGATGACTCCACCTATGATGATGGGCGGTTTTTCTCCCTCTATTCCTCTGCGGGTTACCAGCCGCCTCTCTCCGCCCTGCCCGATCTCTACCTCGCTTCGCACGTCCCTGAGTGCTTCACGTGTCTCATCTTCTGTGAACCTGATGACACGTCTGGAGTTCATGCAGTACACGCCCGTTTCGAGGAAGAGCGCCATCCCCGCGTCCCAAACCTCGTCGGCTAGGCTGTCGTCGCTCGGGACGTATATCTCGGGGTCGTATTTGATGCCGTGTTCTTCGACGAGCCGCTGTGATTCCCTGAATATCTTCATGTCGAAGTCTCTCACGGGGGTCTCGGGCCCCGTGTTGCAGGCCCTGTCCAGTATCTCCCAGAAGTTCGGCGCCGTCAAGCTGTCTCACCTAGCTGAGTTCTAGGCCTAGGTTCTCTAGGTCTTTCTTCACCTTGTCGTAGGTGTCGAGGAACCGCTGTCTGGGCTGAAGGGTCTTGAGGTCGTATATCTCGTCGAAGGTGTGCCCCCACGGCCCCCCGTCCGAGTCCTTTGTTATCCTGTGCTCGTACCGGGACAGCATCTCCTCGGCTATGTGCCCCGCGAGGTCTCGGCTCGCCTTCGACATGGCGTAGCCTACCTCCCCCCAGAACCTGTTCTCCAGCCCGCTGCCCAGCAGGTGTTTGACCTTGAACCTTCTGGCTCCCTGTGACAGCCCTTCGCGTCCGCAGGGTAGAGACGCGCACATTGCTGAGGTCATCTCCTGTAGCTGCATCTCGGTTCCGGGTCCGGCGTTGGTCATGGCTAGCCCGGTGTTGATTATCCGGCTGTTTCGTGATATGGCTTGGCTTCCTATGGAGCTGCCCCAGAGGCATGGCCGCGTTACGAAGGCGCTGTAGTTGGGGGTGGACGCTCTGAGGTACCCTAGGGCGTGGTATGACGCTCCGATGCCTATCCTGTACACCATTACAGTCATAATGGCGTTGGCTATTGCGACAATCAAGGCTCCTTCAGGTCCGCCCGCCCAGCCGCCGATCATCCCGCCGTTGTAGACGTGTTTGACGCAGCCGTAGTCGTGGCAGTACACTATCTTGTTCAGGTTCTCGTAGTCCGTCTTCAGCTCTGGCATGATGGTGGCCACGATCCCATCAGTTTTCCTCAGCCCTTCCACCGAGTCGCTTGCAGCCACGTTGGCGATCGCCGCCGTGCACGCCGAGGCGAAGTGCATGCCGGGGCGTCCCGCTCTTTTGATTGCTTCTCGGACCCATGAGACCATGGAGCATCCTTGGTGAGTCTCGAAGGGTGTCCCCGAGCGGAGGGGCCTGCCCTCCGAGGACTGGAGGGGCGGGCCTACGTAGAAACCGTCGATGGCGGGCTCCTGGGCGATGCTCTGGTAGAGCTTCACGAACATCTCCCCCTCAGGGACGTTACTCTCGATGACCCCTCCGCACAGGATCGATGGCGGGCTCCTGTCCTCCACTTTCCTGAGTTTAACGGTTCTTTTCTCGGAGCCTGTACCTATGCTTGTCTCGCCTCTGAGGTTTCGGAGCCCCTCCTTTATCTCGGCTTCAGTGAACCTGATGACCCTGCTTGAGTTCATGCAGTACGCCCCCGTCTCGGCGAAAAGCTCAAGCCCAGCTTTCCAGACCTCGTCCGCTAGGCTGTCGTCTGTCGAGATGAGGCTGGCTGGGTCGTACTTGACGCCGTGTTCCTTGACTAGTCGCTGGGTCTCCTTGAACAGCTTCATGTCGAAGTCTCTGGTGGACATGGTGTCTCCGGTGTTGCACGCCCTGTCGAGGACTTCCCAAAGGCTGGGGGCTGTCATGACTTTTACCTCTTCAGGAGCTCTGCGGCGATCTTGACTGCCTCCGCCGCGTCTTTGCCGTAGGCGTCCGCCCCTATCGCCTGAGCCCACTCCGGTGTCACCGGCCCGCCTCCGACGAGCACCTTGTACTTGTCCCTGACTCCAGCGGAGTTCAGAGAGTCTATGAGGTCCCTCATGAAGGGCATGGTCGTGGTCATCAGCGATGAGAGGGCGATGATGTCCGCGTCCACCTCCTTGGCTTTAGAGATGAAGTTCAGGCTGGGCGTGTCGCATCCGAGGTCATGCACCGTGAACCCGTTGGCTTTCAGCATCGAGGCCACGATCCTGAGCCCCAGGTCGTGAATGTCCCCCTCGACGGTCCCGATTACTACTGTTCCCTTGCTTGTGCTCGCCAGCTCCGACATGGGCATGTGGGCTTCAAGCACCTTGATTGCTGCCTCCATCGCCTCTGCTCCGAGTACAAGATGAGGAAGCCAGAGCTCACCTGCTTCAAACTTGTCACCGATTACTCGCAGTCCTACTGCGAGACCTTTTTCTATTGCTGTGACGGGGCTGATTTCTGCTTCAACAGCTAGCTGCGCTGCTTTCGCCGCCTCATCAGCGTCGTAGCTCTGGACTGCCTCTGAGAGTTTCTGTAGAATTTCTTGATGGCTCAAGTCTTTACACTGGTTTAAAATAGGTTTGACCTGCATATGTAATTTTACTCATACTTGTGTAGTGATGCCTCTGATTAGCCTCGTAGAGATCGCTGATAGGATGCGGAACGGCCGTAAGATGGCTTCCAAGGACTGGGATATGGCTCTCTTCAGGAACGTCTCCGAGCTTGTGAAACAATATGACATTCACTGTCCGGGTGACCCCGCTGTCTGGTTCAACACGGATGATAGCTTGGCGGACGCCGCTTGGGAAGCCGCCGTGGACTTCGTGGTGAACCACGGGTGTCTCTGCCTCGACAGGGAGCGCGTCGTCAGGTTCACCGAGGAAGAGGTCAAGGAAGCTATCGGAGCGATGCGGGGCGAGGTGGCTATCGGCGAGGGAGAGGACGCGCGGGTATGGAGGCAGCACAAGGTCGAGGGCTCCGAGCCGATGAACGTCTGCCCTGGGCACCACGCGCCCTTCACCGAGGACTTGGCTGACCTCGTCGTCCAGAACTTCGCCATGATCCCGAGGATGGATTTCCTTGAGGGCTTTAATTTCCCGGAGATCGACGGGTACGAGATATATGGGCAGCCTCTTGAGGCGTATGCGTCGCAGCGCCAGGTGGCTTGGGTACGAGAGGGCATCAGGAAGGCTGGTAGACCCGGCGCCGCCATCGTGTATTACCCGATCACCGCGACTGCGTCGTCTTTTCTGGCTACGGTTGACCCTGTGGCTGGGCTTAGACCCACCGACGGTTTTCTGTTGGCTGTGCTGCCAGACGTTAAGGTTCAGTACGACATGATCACTGCTGCTCTCGTGTTGGAGGGCCGCGGATATTTCGGCATCAACGCGGGCTTCGGCATAGTCGGCGGCTTCGCCGGGGGCGCCGAGGGCGCAATCATCGAGAGCCTCGCGAAGGCTATTGTCTCGTGGATGGTTTACCGGGATAACATGTACATCTGCGGCGTGGAGCATCTGAGCCACATCAGCGGCGGTAAGAGGGTGTTGTACCCCACGAGTTTCGCCCGCTCCGTCGTGTATCAGGCGATGATCAGGAACAGTAACGGTATCCCAATGCAATGGATCGTGCCTGTCTCCGAGCTCTGCACCACCAGCCACTTGGAGGAGGTCGTACTCAGAAGCATCGACGCTACGGTCAACGGCGCGAACCTGTACTCGCCGAGGGTTAGCAGGTGCAGGATGAATGGGGGTCAGACTCCCGCCGAGGCGGAGTTGATGATAGAGGCATCAGACGCTACGCTCAGTATGGGATTGAAGCGAAACGAGGTCTACGAGATGTTCAAGCCCATAATAACGAGGCTTATCGAGAACCCGGTTCCCGAGCAGGGGAAGCTCATCACCGAGTGCTATGATTTAGAGCGTCACAAGCCGAGCGGGGAGTACGGTGCCCTCATCGCCGAGGTGAAGAAGGAGTTCAGCGACTGCGGGTTGATATGGGAATAACCTATAACCCGTACTGTTTTGCGATCTCTGGATCATACGGGGCTCTTCTCCCCATGCACCTCGCCTGGGTGCATATCTGGCAGCTCTGGAACCCTGTCTCCGAGGTGAAGAAGATTCCTGAGATGGTCTTAGGGGGTAGCATCAGGTAGCTGTCTGTCAGACTCACCCCGATTTTCTCTATCTCTGAGCCTATGAGGTCGAACAGGGGTCTCTGCTGGTCTAGCTGCCAGTCGTCGAGGTGCCCGGGGCTCATTCTCGTTATGTGTTCTACGCCGTGTTTCTCCACGATCCGTTGCTTAGTGTACTGGTACGCCTGTTCCACGACGACGTTTTTGACCAGGTCGAGGAGCATCAGGCTGTATGCGTTGGGTATGCTGATCTGTTCGAGCTCTTCTCCAGCTGTGACGATGTACGGGTAACATTGTTTCTGGTCTGCGAGGTTTTTAGCGAGAACCCGGCTGTTGAAGGTACGCCCGTCTATGGATACAGTCTGACTGGTGGTGGCTTCTACGTTGCATCTCTTGTAGACTGCTTTGGGTCTCATTATCGGCGTGATGGTCTCGATGAGTTCCCTGATCTTCTTCGTGGCGTAGGGCGTGTCTCTGCTGATCTTCAGGCTTCGTAGGACGGCCTCTATATCTAGTTTGACAGGGATGTCGGCGATTATCATCTGTGCCTCAGTGTTGTATCTGTTAATCATGTTTCGATATTAATCATTGCGTGATAGAGCTGTTTTTTATGAGGCTCATAATCCAAGCTTGTGCATTCTCCACCACGCCCTTCTGGTCATATACTCCGAGACGCTTCAGATAAAAGGCAGGCTGGACGTCAAACGGGAGTGAGGTAATATTAACTCTATCAATCCAGTATGTACCGAGGGAATCATAATATGAGCGAAGACATGAGAAAGGCGCTTGAGAAGATAGGCATCCCCGGCAGGGACCTGTACAGCCTGCCGACCTCCGGGAAGACGTTCCCGGATGGGTGCCACTACAGGATAGAGATATCAGGCGTAGAGAGGCCCGAGGTACTCGAGGCCCTGATAGACGAGAGGAACAAGAGGGACGTGCCTGTGCATAAGCTCGTCAGCTTCTGCATGGGGTCGACCCTGCTGGACGACGCAGAGATAAGGAGGTTCGCCGAGCTCGCAGCAGACGCCGAGATGGAGGTGACCGCCGTCCCCGGGCCGAGGCCGGCGTGGGACAACGGTAGGGGCGTCGCCACGGAGGAGGGAAGGCGGTGCGGCTTCAGGCACAGGGGCTGCGACCAGATAAACTACTTCCTCTCGGACGTGATGAGGTGCTACGACTTGGGCATCAGGGGCTTCATGGTGACGGATGAGGGGCTGATGTGGATTATCACCCAGCTGAAGAAGGCGGGTGAGCTGCCCAGCGACATCAAGGTGAAGGTCTCGGTGTGGACGGGGCACGCTAACCCGGGAGGCGCCAAGGTGATGGAGCTCATCGGCGCGGACACCTTCAACCCCGTGGGCGACCTGACGCTGCCCATGCTGGCGTCCATAAGGCAGGCCACGGACATACCGATGGACATCTACGCCTACTTCTTCGAGTCGTTCGGCGGCGGGAACAGGTTCTGGGAGACCCCGGAGATAACCCGGATTGCGAGTCCCTGCTACTACAAGCTGGAGCCTGAGGTCTCGTCGGGGGTGGCGTATAAGCCGTGGGTTGACCCGGGGAAGCTCTCGTTCCTAGCCAGGGAGAAGGTGAAGTACGCCGAGATCATCAGGGACCTCGTAGAGAAACACTACCCGGAAGGGAAGCTCTCGGAGCAGGGGCCAAAGGACCTGGCGATACCGAAGCCATAACCCTCCCTCTTTTTCAGCCGTTTTCTTTGAACTCTCGTCTTCGCCCCATACCTATCACGGAGACGCGTAGAGTTGCTGTTACAGTCTCGAACTGAATAAGAAAAAAGGTGAGTTTACTCTGTGGTCTCGGGTTCCACCCGGGGCTTCCTGATGTGCCTGTACGCCCTCACCCCACTGTAGCCGACGGCGGCGAAGGGCCCCAGCACTATCACCATGGTGATCATCCCCTGGGTCACGGTGAAGAGGACGGAGAGCCCCGCCCTCACGGGCTCACCCCAGTCCACCTCTGGGAACCAAGCCAGATGCTCCTCCAGCTCCTCCTCAGGCTCTAGGTTCAGGTTCACCGTTATGGTGGCGAGCTCGACCCTGCTGTCCAGGTAGTTGATCCGTCCCTGGAGCCTCTCGATGCTTCCCCTGACGCGCTCCAGCTCCCGCTCCACCTTGAGCACAGAATCCACGGTGGTCCCCATATCCATGATGTCGAGGAGCCTCTCCTCCTGCCTCTCCATGTTGGTGAGCTCCGCCTGGAGGTCCACGTACTCCTCTGTCACGTCCTCGCCCTGAAGGCTCCGGGTCTCCACCTCGCCGAGGCCCTCGATCTCAGCGACAGCGTCGTGGAAGCCTCTCTGGGGCACCCTGATGGTGATGGAGCCCCTCTCGCTCCTCGTGTTCACCGTGGAGACGAAGCCGCCGTACCTCTCCGTTAGGAGCCTCACCCCCTCAAGGGCCTCATCAACGTCCTCCACCACAAGGTCCAATCTGGCCGTGAAAACCACCATACGCTCAGTGTACTCGCCGACGGCGGCCACCTCGAAGCCAACATCAACCGAGTCGCCGGAGGTCACGTCGAAGTACAGGGACACAGTACTCCCTGTGGACGCCTTGGCGGCGTCCGCCGCGGCGCTCGCCGCTGTCGCTGCCGCTGAGGCGGCGGCCGGCTCTGCAGAGTCGCCTGCGTCTGTTCTTGAGAAGCCATGCCCCGTCATCACTAAGGACTGCGAGCCGTCCCCGCCCACGAGGCTTGAGCCCACGACGTAGGCCGAGAAGGTCAGCACCACGGCGATGGCCGCTATGATTGACGCCCTCCTGGAGGGCATACGCAGCTTTGGTATCCTGATCATGTCTTCATCAACTCACTAGTTTCAGAGAATACTCAACGTATTCGCTATTTCATCCTACGTTTTAGAACGAGGCGACTAAACTATTGAACAGGCAGAGGAGGGGCGTTCATAGGCCGTGCCAAGGGCGTCGCTGAAGCATCTGACGTTCAGAAATTTGCTGCCCCTCCCCTAGCACCTAGACGGAAACCCATACGACAGTACAGACGAGATCATAGCCGTGCCTCAGAAGCCTGAGTGAGAAGAAAGAACCTATAAAATGGAGGGTGAAGTGGCTGGCTCCCGGCTAGACCTTGAACTCGCCTCTCTCCATCAGCGTGAAGCTGGTGCCGTCGCCCCGGTGTATGGTGACGGTGGGGTTCTCGATGAGCAGGTCCAGGTGAGTCTTGGAGGGCCTGTAGCTTCCGCCGAAGGCGACGTGTATGGTGCTCACCACCTTCTCGGCCTCGACGAAGGCGTCGACGACGCGAGCCTTCCTGTTGATGCCTATGGCGAACTCGCCCAGGTACCGGGCTCCCGCGTCCCTGTTGAGCTCCTCCAGTATCCGATCCCTGACGTGTCTGTCCTTGCACTTCACTTCCCCGGCGAGTCCATCCTTGGAGTATATCTCTGCGGGGGTATCCCGGTACAGCTTACCCGTGCCCCCCGAAGTCGAGACCAGCTTCCCCTCAAAGCTGTCACCGATGGGGGGCATGACGTTGATCTCCCCCGTAGGTATGTTGGTGCCCTGCTCGACGATGAAGTCCTTGCCGCCGAGGTCTAAGGTGAAGTCGGAGCCCCTGCCGCAGGTCACATGCACCTTGTGCGCCCCCTTCAAGACGTCCTTGAGCGTGTCTCCGAAGGCGAACATCTCCGCGTACTCCTCCTCGGTGAGGGCGGCGGCTCCCTCCGTAAACATGTCCAGACTGATCCCCGGGCAGTGGACGATCCTGTTCGTCTTACGCCTTTCGATGCGCATGAACTTGATCCTGTACGAGGTCTCCCCTCCCTTGGTCCTGAAGACGTTGACGATGATGTCGGGCTTACCCGAGGTCAGCGCCTCCTTCGTACGGTCGTCGAGCTCCTTACGCACCTCGTCCCCAGCGTCCAGCATGACAAGCCTGGTCCAGAGGCCGAGGCTTATCCCCGCGTCTGCGAACATCTCCCCAAGCAGATGCTGCTCGGGGTCACAGTAGATGATCATGCTTTCGCCCATCGTTGCCCCCTTGGTGACGACCAGCGCGTTCCTCGCGGCCTCAACCGCGTCCATAGGCTCAATCCCGGTTTTAGTGTTAGCAGCCATAACGTGTGTTTGCGTCTGTCACTCATTTAAAATCTGGGATACGAGGCGCCGCGAGGGAACGCATCCATGAAGTCTTTTATACCGTTGAAAACGACGGATTAAGATTCGACGTGTTAAAGACGAACAAGGATAGCCTGGTGGCGACCCAGGTCACAGCCAGGGTGAGCCACCCATCGCTCACGGTCCACGGCGGCCTCATGGGCAGCTACGTGGCCACGTGGGACGGCAGGCTGAAGCTGGGAATAGGCCCAGGCGGAATAAAGTACAACGTAAGGGTGGGGTCACCGTGCTTCGGGTGGCCCGACACCGAGTACCTAGAACCCGGGGTGACGCTGAAGGAGGTCGAGGCGAAGCCCGCGGCGCCGGGCTACCAGAGTCAGGGCGCCGTCGCAACAACAGTCCAGGCGGTGACCTGCGTAGGGAACAAGGTGACCGTGACGTCCGGTGACGCTAAGGGAGCCGTGGGCGTCGTCACGGGCAAGGGCAGAGGCAGTATACACAGCCACTTCGCGGACGCCGACCTGGAGAACCTGTCCATCGGGGACAGGGTGAAGATCAGGGCGGAGGGCGTCGGCCTCAAGGTGGAAGGGTTCGACGGAGACGTCTTCAACATGTCCCCCGACTTCCTTGAGGCGATGAGCCCCGAGGTGAAAGACGGCGTTCTGACGCTTCCCGCCGCGAAGGAGATACCCGCCCACGCCATGGGATACGGCGTCGGAGGCTCTGAGGCCCAGAGGGGGTACATCTGTATCCAGAGCTCGCCGCCCTCGCTGGTCGAGGAGCTTGGATTGGGCAACCTCAGGATAGGCGACCTTGTCGCCCTCAGGGACACCCTCGTATCATACGGGAAGGGCTACCACAGAGGCGCCGTGACGGTGGGAGTCGTTGTGTTCGGCGCCAGCGAAGTAGCCGGTCAGGGGCCCGGAGTCATGGCGATAGCCGCCTCCAAGAAGGGCATGATCGAGCCCAAGCTTGAGAGGGACGCCAACGTGGCGAAGTACCTCGGGGTGGAGGCTTAGAAGTGGAGATCAAGACTAACAAGGACAGGCTTGTGAGGGCCGCCGTCATGGGTGAGGTGAACCACCCGTGGGCCAACACGACGTACGACGTGGCATACGACGGCTCACCTCGGATAGGGACCGGCCTCAGGCTGGGCATGTACGGCCTCAAGTACAACGTCAAGGTGGGCGACCAATGCGCTGGCTGGGCCGAGGGGGAGCACGTGGAGCCTGGATTCAGCATAACAAACCCGGACCCCGCCGAGAACAACGCCCTCGCCCTCATGGCGTGCGTCGGCAACGAGGTGACCATGAAGACGGGGGACGCCAAGGGAGCCAAAGGCTGCATAACGGGGAAGCACGGCAGCCTCATCGTGTGGATGCCCGACGAGGACCACGAGAAGGTGACCATCGGGGACAAGGCGCAGGTCCACGCATGGGGCGTCGGCCTCAGGGTAGAGGGCTACGAGGACGTCATGATCCACAAGTGCTCGCCCACGCTGCTTGAGAGCATGGGCATCACGGAGGAGGGCGGCAGGCTTGTGGTGCCCGTGGCAGCAGAGTTCCCCGCCTACATCATGGGCAGCGGCCTCGGCATGGACCCCCACACCGTCGACTACGACATCCAGAGCACCTGCGACGACGAGGCTGAGACGCTGGGCGTCGACAAGCTACGCCTCGGCGACATCGTAGCGCTGAGGGACCAACTCAACCTCTGGGGCAGAGGCTACTACAAGGACGCAGTCAGCATAGGAGTGGTGGTCCACGGCTGGAGCCACAGCATGGGCCACGGCCCCGGCGTCACCACCATAATAGGCGCCATGCCGGGCAGGGTGGAGACACGAGTAGACGCGGACGCCAACCTGGTCAACCTGCTGGGGCTGAGGTAGCCCCCACCTTTTTCTTTCTAGCCAGGAGCGTCTAGGGCTTGTACGCTGTGCACTCTATATCGACGAGCATCTTAGGCGAGACGAGACCAGTAACCACCGTGGTCCTCGCGGGGTGGTCGCCCTTGAACACCGACGAGTACACCTCGTTCATCTTCCGGAAGTCGCCTGCGTCCCTCAGGAACACCGTCACCTTCACCACGTCCTCGTAGCCGGCGCCGAAAGCGGCGAGGGCCTCCCCGAGGCTCTCCAGGCAGCGCCGGGTCTGAGCCTCAATACCCTCCAGCTCGTTCCCGTCTGCGTCCCTCAGTCCGGCGTGGCCGGACGTGTAGACGATGTCGCCGGCCTTCACCGACGTCGATATGGGAAAACTTCCGAGACCTGGGCGCTTGTATACCTTCTTCAACGAAACCATGTGTGTTTAGTGTAGGCGGCTATGAAAACGGTTTCCCTGGCTAAGGGCAGCGGTTCCTGTACCCAGTGATGGGCGCGACGGTCTTCCTCATGAGCACCTCGTGGAGCCCTTCGACGAGGTAGTCCCTCAGGGTGCCCACCGTCTCATAGCCGAGCCTCTCGTAGAAACGCTGGGCCCCCGCGTTGAAGTCTGAGACGCATAGGAAAACGTTGGGCGACTCGCGGAGTATCCGGGCCTCGGCGAAAGCCATGAGCCTGCCGCCTATCCCCCGGCTCCTCAGGTGCGGCGCCACGCATATCGACTGGATGTACCCTGTGAACGCGCCGCTCATGACGATGACGACCAGCCCTACGAGTTCGCCGCCGCTGAGAGCCACATAGACCTCCCGCGCCGGGTCGGTCACGAGCCGTAGGGACTCATCGTAGCCTCTGCCTAGGGTCATCCATGGCTCTGAGCCGGCCATCATCGCGGCACATGCCTCAGCCTCACCTTCGCCGTGGAGCAGCCGAATCTCGACGCCGTCAGCGGTACCCACGTGTTTCATGGCTCAATGTCCCTCGTCCGGAGTTATATACATGGGCTCTCGGCCATCCAAGTCCCTGCAGGCTCTACCAGACGCTGTACCCGCCGTCGATGACCATGTCGTGGCCCGTCATGTAGTCGGACGCCTCCGAGGCGAGGTACACGACTGCGCCCTGCAGGTCGGTGACCTCAGCCATCCGGTTCATGGGGGTGAGGCTCATCCACCTGGGCATCATGCCCTTTCCCTCCGGCGTCTTGAGGAGGTCCTCGACCAGCCTGGTACGGGTGTAGCCGGGGCTGACGCTGTTGACGCGTACGCCTCGGGACGCCCACTCCGCGGCGAGGCTGCGGGTCATGTGGATCACAGCGGCCTTGGAGGCGTTGTAGGGCATCTGGTTCTGCGGAGTGTTGACTACGCTGCCGGACATTGACGCCGTGTTGATTATCTTGCCGTAGCCAGCGTCCAGCATGACGCGTGCCTCGGCCTGTGCGCAGAGGAACACGCCCTTGAGGTTGACATCCATGATCCGATCCCACTCCGCCTCAGTGAGATTCTCGGCGTCGTGCCACATGCCGATGCCTGCGTTGTTGACTGCGACGGTGAGCCTGCCCCACCTCTCCATGACCATGTCAACCATCGCCTGGACCTGGTCTGCCTCGGTGACGTCCGCCGTCACGGCCAGGGAGTCGACGCCCTTCCTGGCGAGCTCTGCGGCGACGGCCTCGGCGCGTCCGCCGACGATGTCAACCACGGCGACCGAGGCGCCAGCCTCGCCCAGCGCGTGGGCGAAGGCGCGGCCTATCCCCTGGCCGCCGCCTGTTATGAGGGCGACGCGGCCGTCCAGGCGGAGGCGTTCCGTTATCGGTTTAGCATTCATGACTGGGTCTGACATTTCTGTGTTCGGGGTAGTCGTACGCGTTTCAGGGGTTAAAGCCACCGACCACTCTGCCTCGATAAATTTAACACGGTTCGCATGTGAAGATGATACCATGTCCGATTCCAAGAGGCAGACAGAGCACACCTATGTCAGAGAGATGAGGTACCTCCTCTACCTCCCAGACGGGTATGATGTGAAAGAGGGGCGGCTGTGGCCTCTTCTAGTATTCCTTCACGGCGCCGGAGAGCGTGGCGACGACCTCGAACTCGTGAAGAAGCACGGCCCGCCCAAGCTGATAGAGGGCGGGTGTAAGCTTCCGTTCATAGTGGTCTCGCCTCAGCTCCCGGCCGGTGAGTGGTGGAGCCCCGACATGGTCGCCTGGCTGGCCAAGGATGCTATTGATACGCATATGGTCGACAGGGACCGGGTGTACCTCACGGGGCTCAGCATGGGCGGCTACGGCACGTGGGCGACATCCATCAAGTATCCTGATCTGTTCGCCGCCATCGCCCCCATCTGCGGAGGCGGAGACCCTACGAAGGCGTCCGAGATAAAGCGCATCCCGACGTGGATATTCCACGGAGCGAAGGACCCCATCGTTCCCGTTGGGCGGTCGGAGGAGATGTACGAGGCGCTGAAGCCCTACGGAAACGCGAGGCTCACAGTCTACTCCGACGCCGAGCACGACAGCTGGACCGAGGCGTACGGCAGCGAGGAGCTGTACACGTGGCTCCTCAGCCACAGGCGGGGCGAAGAGGAGCCCAAGTAGACAACCAAGCTAACCTGTTCAGGACTTTATGGTGCTTTTCATATACGTGGGCGGCGGAGTACGTGCTGACGGGGTGGATGATTGACAGGCATAGTGGTTAACGGCGCGGAGATCGAGTGCAGGGCTGTGATCTTCGACCTGGACGGCACACTTGTGGACAAGGACACGAAGAACAGGGCGCTCGCCGAGGCCCGGCTCATGGCGATGCGGGAGGTGGCGGGGGAGGCGGCTGCGCTGCGGTGGGCCCGGCTCTCAGGCGTCGACCCCAAGACTCTGGCCGTCGACAAACGGGGGCCCCTCTCCAAGGCGCCCCGGAGGGAGGACCGGACGGTTGGGACTACCGCGGTCTGGCTGGGCGGCGTCAGTTGGTTCGAGGCGAGGGAGCTGGCGGCGGAGGCGTATGACAGGGCGGACGCCATACAGAGCAGGGAGTACAGGCCCACGCTGGTCGAGGGAACCGAGGAGGCTCTGCGGGCTATGAGGGACACGGGGCTGGCACTGGGCATCGCCACCAACGGCAGCGGCGGGACCGCGAGGGAGGTGATGGAGGCCATCGGCGTTGACAGCCTGTTCGACGTCTACGTCGGCGCGGACGACGTCGCAGAGGGGAAGCCCGCCCCGGATATGATTCTGGAGGCGTGCCGGAGGCTCGGTGTGCAGCCAGTGGACGCGGTGTACGTTGGGGATGAGATCACGGACGCTGTCGCTGCGGTTGCCGCGGCTGTGAAGGCCACGGTGATCATCTTCAACGACCAGGATGTCTCGGAGTACACTGAACACGTGGTCGGCTCCGTCGCAGACATCATGGTGAAAAGTTGATGGAATGAGAGGGCGGAACCCACAGCTTATTCACCTCTGATTCTCTGTTCCCTCATCGTACCTCCAAGGCTCGTCCTCGAAGCTGAAGATGTCTTCGAGAGAGCCCCTAAGTACGGTCGATATCCTCCACGCGAGCCTCAGAGACGGGTTATACCTGCCGTTTTCGAGGAATGAGATTGTCTGCCTTGACACGCCGACTGTCTTGGCTAAGGCCTCCTGAGATATACCTACCTCCTCTCTGTACTTCCTCATGTTTGTCTTCACCCTCATTCCCCACTCAGGAAGTAGTAGTAGAGCGCGGAGACTGCTAGACTCGCCCAGGACACCCAGAGCACGAGGATGAACGTGTCTACGGTGACCTGCCCTGGGAACCGTTCGATGTGGTAGAAGGCGAGGTACCCTGTGCATAGGGAGAACACGGCGAAGGCGTTGGTGGTCGCTTTCCCGTAGACGGCACCCATTCTCTCGTCGAATAACACGCTGAATCTGGGGCCTGTTACCACCAGCAGGGTTATTCCTAGGCCGATCCCGTTCACAATGTTTCCCGTCATCATTCCCAATGCAAACGCCGCCACCGCCCCGACGATTATGGCGACCGTTTTCACTCTTCGCGTTAGGCTCCTCTCCTCGTTCCCCATCGCCTCGGAGATGGGTCCTCCGTAGGTTCTGGCGAGGATGGCCGCGATCGGAGCCCCTACTATGAAGGTGGAGACGGCGAAGTTGTATCCATATGTCTGGTAGAGGTAATAGGCTGCTACCAGCCCAAGCGCGATTCCTATGATTGCCCCTGTCAATCTTTTCCACACGTTTTCTTTCATCACCCATTCACCATATGTAAACTATTTCTGACGTCGTATATTTCTGACATGTCACGGTATTTAACTGTTACGTAAAGATGCGGGACCGAGAATAGGCCCACAAAGAAATGAATGAAACAATTTGGTGTTCATATATCGAATATTTTTTGAATACTGGATACAATTGGTGTGAAATGCTGAACAAGAAAGCGTTCATCTTTGACTTCGATTACACTCTCGGGGACTCGTCTCACGGAATACACGACTGCATAAACCATGGGTTAACAAGGCTCGGGTTTTCCCCCGTCCCCTACGAGAAAGCATGCGAAGCCATAGGGTTGTCGCTGCCAGACACCTTGGTGCATTTCACGGGTGAAGAACACCGCGTCAAATCTGACGAGTTTTACAGTTATTTCATGGAGAAAGCGATGGAAGTGATGGTGCAAAAATGCGTGATGTACCCAGATGCGGAGGACACCCTGAGGTACCTTGAATCCCAGGGCTTGAGGCTCGCGATCGCGTCGACGAAGCATAGACACAGAATAGACGCCATCTTATCGAAGTATAGTTTGCTTGATTATTTTTCGGTGATTGTAGGCGGTGAAGACGTTTCGGCTCATAAACCCGATCCAATGGTTCTCCTTCAGGTCTTGGACCGTCTAGGTTTGGAGCCCGGTGAATGTGTCTATGTTGGGGATAACGTGGTGGATGCTCAGGCCGCCGAGAGGGCTGACGTCGATTTTGTCGCTGTCCTGACCGGGTTGACGTCGTATGAGGAGTTCTGCGAGTATCCTAGGATGGCTGTTATTCGTTCTCTGTCTGAATTGAAGACGTTGACTGGGTTCAAACCCGACGTATAGGGAGGGTAAACGCGAGGGTATGGTTCGGATCTAGCCCTCTCGAACCATTAGAACTCAGGGGAAAAAGACATCAAGACGGCTGTATTGAGGTGTAAGTCCGCGTTTTCACAACGTCTTTAACCAACTACGATGCAATGTACTTGAGGAAGGGGTTTTGGGGTATTTTCCCCGCTTTTTCCCCTACCCTCACCCAGATAATCAGTGATAGACATACACCGATTCGAGGATGAGGTATTCAAAAAGAAGCCGAGATATTTTTCGGAGTCTCATCAAAACTCTGTTAAACGCTTTGGTTTTTCCTACGAACAGCCTTAAATTTTGGCCGGTTAATAACTCGAAGATTGGCTTAAGCAAGCCCGTGAAACCAGTAAGGTGAAGAAGATGACGAAGAAAGAGGATTTTGGGCGCTCCACGAAGTGTGTGCACACCGGGACTGAGCCGGACCCCGCCTGGGGTTCAATCGTCCCGCCTATCTATCAGACCACGACGTACGCGGTTCCAGACGTACCTGAGCTCATCGCCCGGTACAGGGACAGGAAGGGCGGGTACACGTATACCAGTACGGGTAACCCGACGCAGCGGGTAGCAGAGGTCAAGATCGCGGCGCTGGAGGGCGGCGAGGACGCAGCCGTCTTCTCGGCGGGCATGGGAGCCATCACCGCGACCGTGAACAGCTTGATCAGTAAGGGCGACGAGATCATCGCCCAGAAGAACCTCTACGGCGAGACCTATCGTCTGTTCAACACGATGCCCGAGAGGCGTGGCGTCAAGAGCCACTTCTTTGACACCACGAAGGCCGAGGAGATAGAGGGGGTCATCAACGAGAACACCAGACTGATCTACCTTGAGACACCGACGAACCCGACGCTGAGTCTAGTGGACATCGAGAAGGCAGCCAGGATAGCGAGGGAGCACGGCGTCACCACGGTGCTGGATAACACCTTCGCTTCGCCTATGAACCAGCGTGCGCTGGAGCTCGGCGTGGACATCGTGGTGGAGAGCGCCACCAAGTCGCTGTCAGGGCACCACCACGTGGTATGCGGCGCGGCGGTCAGCACGAAGGAGCGCATCAGAGCCATCAAGCACATGAGGGGCGACTACGGGCAGACCCTTGACCCCTTCGGTGCTTTCCTGCTGGTTATCGGTATTCAGACTATGGCGTTACGCGTTGAACGGATGAACCATAACGCCATGGAGCTGGCGAAGCTGCTGGAGGACCACCCCAAGATCGAGCGGGTCTACTACCCGGGGCTGAAGAGCCACCCGCAGCACGGTCTGGCCAAGAAGCAGATGATCGGGTTCGGCAGCATGATAGCGTTCGAGGTCAAGGGCGGCCTAGACGCCATCACCAAGATGTTTGACCATCTTGAGCTTGTGAAACTAGCAACCTCGCTGGGCGGCGTCGACACCATCGCTACGATCCCCCACATCTCGACACACGGCGGCATGAGCAGAGAGGAACAGGAGAAGATGGGGATCACGCCAAGCCTCGTACGAGCCTCGGTGGGCATCGAAGACTTCGAGGACCTGCAGCGGGACTTCGAGAAAGCGTTATCCCACGTTTAGAGGTGCGAGGAACTCCTTACCCCTATTCAATGTATTATTCTTTTTTAGCTAATCCATGGGTACAGGGTATAACCTTTTTCTATCCTGTGCCATGAGCCATCCATTGTGGAGAGAGCTCTGAACATAGTTAGACACCTAGCTTCTTTATGTAGCATACTTTCCAACGTAATACCAGTTGATTATTATTCGTAGAACCGTCAACTTTCACCTGAAGATGAATTAGTCTGATGTGAGAATAAGGTTACGCTTCTTTGAGAAATTGAAAGATCAAGATGAGCGCGTGCTCTACTTGATTCACTGAGTCACTCTCTTAATATTGGTCGTGTGAGGCAGGTGGGGCCGCCCTCTGTTTTGAGGCTTATCTCAACTCCTGTATAGGTGTGGATTTCACACCCCGCGTCTTCGAGTCTGTTCTGTACAATAGGAGTACAGTCCAGCATCACAACGTTCCTGGGACTCAACGCTAGGACATTTGTTCCCATCTTGTTGAACTCAATCTCAGATACATCTATCAGGTCTATACCCCTTTCTTTGAGAAGTTTCCAGAATGGAACGGGGAAGAGCGGTGAATATATGACTGCCAAGTCGTGATCAGCGAAGCTGATTAGGCTCATCAGGTGTAGACACGCTTCTGGTCCATAGAAGTACGGTAACTCCACTGGGATCACTTCTATTCCCATCGGTTCAAGGGCTTCCTTCATCTGGAGCAGACCTGCTCTATTGGTTCTGAATCCTTGTCCGATAGCGATCGTGTCCTCGTCGAGCCAGAGAGTATCTCCGCCTTCAACTGTAGCGTCTCCATGTACCCTGTATAATATGGGGACATCTAGCTCGGTGAGCCTGCGCTGTAAAGGAGCTTCCTCACCCTTTCTGAGCTTCTTGCCCATTTGGAACAGTATCGCCCCTTCATCTGTTATGATGGCTGGATCGTACGTGAAAATGGAGTCTGCGTGATCAGGTTGATTCTCTGGGTGGTAAATGATCTCGGTTCCTTCTCTTCGCATTATCTCGGTGAATGCATCATGCTCTTGTTGCGCCTGATCAAGGTCAAGTGGGCCGGTGTAATGCCATTTATCATAGTCCTCAACCGCAAAGGCTTCATCTGGTCTCTTTACGAGAACCCGTTTAAGGTTCTTGACCATGCTCTGGCTCCCATATTTTTTGCTCACTTAGACCCTCCTTAAGGGTATTCATCATTTTTTATAGGATATATTTTTTGACCGTAATCCAGGAAATGGGCTTCGCGCGCGGGAGTTTCACCTTCGCACACGCGATGGAAGAGCAGATGCACGGATTCGGCGGTAAGCCGACTTCTCTCGGCGGCGTCGACACCATCGCGACGATCCCTTACATCTCGACGCACGGCGGCATGAGTAGAGAGGAGAAGATGGGGGTCACGAGTCTAGTAAGAGCCTCGGTGGGCATCGAGGGCTTCAAAGACTTGAAACAAGATTTTGAAAACGCGTTGTCCTACGTTTAGGACCCTTTTTTTCCCTTTAAAAAATAGGAATTACATTTAGTATCTACCTGATACTGTACATACATAGTGGTATGAAATCTATTACCGTGAAGATTCCCGACGACCTCAAGAAGGAACTCGAAGCCTTGGATATCAAAGTTAGCGCGGTAACCCGTCAGGCTCTACGGGACGAGGTGGACAGGGTAAAGAAGAAAAAAGCTAGGGAGGCCACCGATAAGCTGGGTAAGCTACTCGCAGACGTGCCAGATGACGAGATAGTGAAAGTGATCAGGGAAAGCAGAGACCAGCGATGAAGTAATACCTATTCGACGCGCCCTCAATCTGCTTCTAGCAAAGAAACGCCCAGAGGAAGCAGCCACGAGGCTATCAGGAGAATACCTACTTGACCTGACTATCTACGAAGTTGGGAACGCAGTGTGGAAGATTAACAGGCTCTTAAAAAAGACGGACAAATCAACGGCTTTGGACTCGATGGAGCAAGCCTATCACCTGACAGCGCTTATGAGTAGTATTAGGGTACAGAGTCTCCGCGAGTTGTTGTTGACTATGGAAAACGCCTACAGGTACAGTCTCACGTTCTATGACTCGGCTTACCTTACAGTTTCAGAAAAACACGGGATTGTACTCGTAACCGAGGATAAACAACTGGCTAAAGCAGCCCAACAAGCAAACATACCCACCACAGACATCGAAACCATGATAAAAACAACTTAAAACATACAAACACTAAGACTGCCCCGCTTGATCATCCAGAAACCAAGAGAACCACTACCAGAAGGTGCGGAGGGAGGGATTCGAACCTCGAAAGCCTCTAAATAAACAGGACTCGGTTGCTCGCAGTCACAAGGATTATTATTTCATTAGAATCTTGCCTCTATCTTTTAGATATTGTTTGTACTCATCATTAAGTAAATAACTGACAACTTCTGAGATACTCGAATTACCCAGTTTTGAATTTAAATATCTGAACAGTTGGACGAGGATAACCCAATAATGGTACTTATCTCGTACATAATTTCCCTGAATCTTAAAACGCAAAATAACACCACTATTCTCTTCAAGAAAAGAAGCCTGAAACAGCCTTACTCTTGGAGTAAGCCTCCTAGCCCCGCCCCTACGTGTTGCCATAATCATGTGGGGAGGTGTAGATTGCCGAAGCGAGAAATCGTTCGCTTCAAGCCAGTTCTCGATCATTATTTTGAGTGACGAAACTTCACATTCTCTGATAGTGAAATCTTCCTCAAGATCATAGAGAACGGACATCTAGTGTAAAGAAAAACAAATGATATTAGACTATTTCCAATTGGTTTGAGGGGCAACCTTTCCAAGGATCAATGCAGAGGGAGCAAAAGGAGCGAGTCAGGGGTTCGACCCCTACCTTATGTTTTGATGTCAACATCTCCACTTCTTCCATCGATTATTTTATCCATCGTTAAATGTAAAATATAGTCGTCAAAGATGGAAACCTATGAAAACGATAGAAGAAAACTTGATTACACGAAAATAGTGAATGAAATTCAAGAAATATTGTCGAAAAACAGGGAGATAACCCTAGCCACATCGACGAATAACCGGGTAACCGCTAGAACGATATCCTTCGTAAACAAAGAGCAAGTAATATACTTCCTCACCTGGGAGCACAACAAAAAAGTCGAACAGATAACCCAGAACCCAAACGTGGCGCTATCGTTATCGAACATACAGATTGAGGGACACGCAGAGGTTGTAGGCAAGCCCAAGGACCATCAACAGATAGGAGACATGTTTAGATCCAAGTTTTCACCCAAGTGGTTCGACACGTTTTCACAGATCAAGGAAATGGTTTTAGTTAAAGTTGAGGCGAAACAGGTCGTCAAGTTTGAGACTATCGACAGACGTTTCTATCTTCAGAGCGTTGACCTGACAAAGAAGACGGCACACCAGATGAGGATAGAAGACAGAACACACCCTCACTTTCCACGATAACCCATTATTACTCCAATAAAAAATCTATGTCTTTTTTTCATTATTACATCGTGCAGCATCATATTTGAGGAACGCAATATATGGAGAATCAGGGGTCTTCTCGAGATGACAATTACGACACAAAACCTGAAGGTTATCTAGTCTATTATCGGTTGAGTCTCTGTTAATGTGATCTACCACCAGCTTATTTTCATCAGTTTCACCGCATCTTACACAAACTCGGTGTAGCTTTTTTAGTATCGAACGTTTAATGTAGATAGATTTTCCATGGGGATAATTCTTCACATGCCTTCGATTTTCTATCCATCGATCTTTCTTCGGAATCGCTGATCCACCAGTCTTATCTCAATGAAATAGCTTGGCTTTGGTTTTATGGAGTCCCAGAACACCAACACCCAAAGAGTACGACGGTGAACTTAATCAGATATTTCTGATAGATAATATCTCGTATTGCTAAATTCTGCAAATGGTAATGATGTGGAAAGAGGTGCGGGGGGAGGGATTCGAACCCTCGAAAGCCTGAGCTATAGGATCTTGAGTCCCACCCCTTTGGCCACTTGGGAACCCCCGCGTACGAGAAAATACAAACAACGCACCCTTTTAAAATCGTTTCCTACAATTTGAATATTAAAAGTTAGAAAATACTAACTAGTTAAATGCTAATTCAAGATATGAAAAAGAGGGTACACTATGCCAGAAGATAGGAAAATCCGTGACAAGCTGGATCAATCATTCAAAGGCATGGTCAAAGAAGCAGTCATCAGCTTAATCGACCCTCAACAGGTTCAGCTCCCAGAGGTACAACTCGATATAAAGGAAATGGACCATTCAGTCACCCATTACATAATATACGGCGTAGCCTTGCTCGCAGTCGGATACCTGGTCATGTTCGGGAACGCAGCTCTATTCTACTTCGGATACATAATCGCGACGATTATCACGCCAGTCATACTGTTCGCTTGGTTATACAAAATTTCACCGAACAAGTACGAGAGATTCCCTATCTACATACTGTGTCTTGGGTGGGGGGCATTCAGTGGAATCATAGCCTCCCCGATAAACACAGCAGTAGGGCATGAATACCTCCAGCTACTAATAGCCGCGGTCGTAGAGGAACCCCTGAAGATATTGGGAGTCTATCTTCTAGTACAGAGAGCCAATAGCGATAGCTATTTTACAGATCATCTAGACGGCTTCCTGATGGGAGCCGCAGCAGGCGCAGGATTCACGGCAATAGAAGATTTCTCAAAAGTATACCAATTCATCATTACAGGCGAATTTGATCCAAACTATGTTCTATTACTGAGGGTATTGACAGTTCTTGGGCACTTGTTCTTTAGCGCCATAGTTGGACGGTCTCTAGGTTTAGCTAAGGCGTTAAAAGGAAAAGTTACTTTTACAGACCTTTTTCCAGGACTGGTTGTGGCGATTTCATTCCATGCTCTATGGAACATTTTGGAGTCATGGCTATCTTTAGGAATCATGTGGCTTTTCATGATATTCTCGTTTAGACGCTTAGTTCTCCAAGCCATACATGATAAAAAAAAGTGGAGTTCATACATGGAACCCGTCTAAGCTTCGGTTAGCAATTCATCGATGTCGAACTCTGTGTATCCTTTATAGGAATAATATATCATAATGAGGTCAATCCAAGGCAGATTCGTGTTCCCGCCTACAAAGTTCAATATTATTACTAGGATCGACCAAACACCAAAAAGAAGGAACGCCCATCTTCTCTTGTAGTATAACCCATAGGTGGCGGCACCATAGATTACTAGATTGATGAACAGGTCCGTCTGGCTGATGTAGTCACGTAACACAGGGATAAACAACAGAACCACGGATACTATCAATCTCAATGCTGCGATCCCAATAACCTGAGAAGCGTATTGAACGGTTGTCAGCTGCTCAAGCGGCTTCAATTTCAGTTTTTTCAGAAAAGGACGTTTTTCCCCACAGTTGGGACAGACCTTACTGTTCTTGGGGATCATACTGCCACATTTCACACACTCTTTGGAATCCTCAGAGGTCATACAACTGAACTGACTAATTGAAAATAAATATTTTTACATTATAATTAATGTATAATCATAGTCACCTTCCGATTATCACCCATCTCCTATCAAGCCGGATTGAAAAGAAAATTTATCATAGATGCACACCAAGGATTGAGTAATGAAGCTCAGCCTCAGCCTCGGCGGAAGCCTACTAACAGGAAAAGACAAGACACCCCACATCAAACTCGACCCCGAGAGGTACAGACGCTACGCCGAGGTACTCAGACAGCTCCACAGAGAAGGCCATCAACTCATGGTGGTCTGCGGCGGAGGCAAACCCGCGAGGCACTTCATCGAAGTCTCCAAACAACTCGGCGGCTCCAGAGACACCCAAGACTACCTCGGCATCAAGGCGAGCCACGTCAACGCCCTCCTCATGATGTCCGCCTTAGGCGACGACGCCGACCAGCACAGGGTATACCAGCGCGCCTCCGACCTCAGACACGCCGAGCCAGGTAAGATACTCGTCGGCGGCGGCTACAAACCTGGCAGCAGCACCGACTACCGGGCAGTCATCTTCGCCGAGAAGATGGGCGCAGACCTCATCGTCAACGCCACCGACGTATCCGGCGTCTACGACAGGAACCCCAAGATGCACGACGACGCGGTGAAGCTGGACACCCTCACATTCGCCCGGCTGGAGAAGCTCATCAAGGAGAACACGAGGCAGGCGCCCGGCGAGTACGGGCTATTCGACTTGAAGGCGGTCCGGCTCGCCAGGAGGCTGGGCACACCCGTGGTGTTCATTGACGGCACCGACCCCGAGGAGATCAGGCGCGCCGTCGAGGGCACCCACGGCGGGTCAACCGTAAAATGAGAAAAAAAATAGAATCAGGCTCTCCGAGCCGTTTCACGGCAGCTTCTCGTGCCATTCCCGGTAGTAGTCCGCGATCCCCTTCCGCAGCTTCTCCGGTATCTCCTTGTCGAAGGGGTACGCAGCCGCGTCCGAGACGTACCTTGTCAGCCACTCCTCCACGAACCTGCCCTGCGACTCCAGCGCCGCGGGGCTCAGGTACTCGATGACGTCCTCCGCACTGTGCATCATGATGTCGATGCCGCTGCGCCTGCTGAAGGAGACGCTGGGCACCCCCACAGCCGAGAAAGGCGTGCCGTCGCTGCTGTACACGCTCTCCTTCACGTCGAACACGGTGCCCGTCTCCTTGCTCAGCAGCTTCACCGAGTGCGTCAGCATCGGGCTCCCCAGAACCGCCGCGGCGTTGGTGCCAATCAGCGCGCCGTGGACGTCCAGGTTGACGCAGAGCTTGGTCCTGTCCAGCTCCGTCTCGGCGTCCTCGTCCTTCTCCTTCGCCTCCTTGTCCGCCTCCTTCAGCCCCTTGGCGTAGAGGTTGCTGCCGTCGAGCCCCATCTCCTCGCTGCCCCACGCGAT
>JAFGTA010000066.1 GCA_016934355.1 Candidatus Bathyarchaeota archaeon
AGCAGCTTGTTGGTGGCTCCCCTTATCTTGAAGCTGCCCGTGACCTGCTGGTTCTCCAGCTTCAGCCAGACCCCACCGCCGCAGAGGCCGCTGAGGCCGGGGGAATACTCCATGGGAGTCCTACGCGCCCACTTCGAGACCCTCTTTCTCGCTCCGTACACGTCGCTGAGCTTGATCATAGGTAAAACAACCACCCACCGATATTTAACGCGCATTCACTTGACCGCGTCGAACATCCTCCTGCGCCTCTCGTCGGCGCCGGCGAACGATAGATCTGACATGAACGCGTCCAGCAGACCCGCGTGAACCTCGGTGAATCCACCATCCCTCATCGAACCCATGAGCGTGTTCAACGCCTCATCGAAGCCTCCGGCAAGCTCATCGAGGTACCTGTTCCCCTTGAGGAGTGACTCGACCAGCTCCGACTGTTCGGCGACCAAGCTCTGGGTCAACGCGTACTGGACCGAAAAGGTTGAGCCGCCGAGCCTCCGCAGCAGGGGCAGGTCTTCGCCGGCGATGGCCTTCGCGTAGGCTAGGTTAAGCAGGTATGGCAGCGAAAGCACGGCGGCCATGCACCTGTCATGGCTCTCCGCGTCCAAGGCCACCAAGTCCGCCCCAGGGAACAGGCGCGCCGCCTCGGACGCCTCAAGGGCGGCGTCGGCAACGGGTATCACCGCGACCGTTTTATTGTCAAGCGTCTCCGTGGATGGCCCAAACATCGGGTGAACGCATAAGGGATTAAGTCCAATACCAGACGCCCCTATCATCGCCGTCACCACGCCCTCCTTGAGTGAAGCGATCTCCATCAGCGTCGCCCCCGGCTTCATGCGCCGGGCTACCTCGGAAACCACGGCGGCTGTGGCGTCGATAGGCACCGAAACGGCGACCAGATCCGCGTCAGCCAGAGCCTCCTCGCCCACGCCTGTCCCCGTGTCCACAGACGACACCTCGTATCCGAGGCCGGATAGGTGACGCATGAGCCAGCGCCCCATCTTCCCCTCGGAGCCGACCACGGACGCGTTCAACTTGGACGAGCAGTGAGGGAGAATCCGGTATTTTACGGTTTAGGGCAGGTATCTCTACCCAGAGGCGTGGCGGGGGTAGGAGCCCAGATGCTTGATGTACCTCGTCTCTCCCCGGAGCTCAACGAGCGCCTCCTCGACCTCGGTGTCATGGATGTGCCCGTGGATGTCGATGAAGAAGATGTACTCCCACGGCTTGCCCACGAGGGGCCGCGACTCTATCTTGCAGAGGTTGATATCCCTATCTGAGAGGGCTTTGAGGGCCCTCACGAGGGTGCCCGGCCTATGGTCGACGATGAAGGCGAGGCTCGTCCTGTCGACACCGGTGGACTCTGGATCCTCTTCTCCGACCACCAGGAACCGTGTGTAGTTCTCCTTATGCGTCTCGATGCCCTCCACCAGCACGTTCATGCCGTAGACCTCGGCCGCCCTGCGGCTCGCGATGGCAGCCGCGTCCCTCAGACCCTCATCCCTGAGCATCTTGACGCTGCCAGCGGTATCGTAGGCCCCGACAGGCTCGTACCCGTTTCGCTCAAGGTACTCTCTGCACTGCCCTAGTGCCTGGGGGTGGCTGTACACCTTCACTACGTCCTCCGCCCTGACGCCGGGGTTCGCAATGAGGCAGTGCACTATCCGCAGCACGGTCTCGCCCTGCGCCTTGAGCGTCCTCTCGTTGAGCAGGTCGAAGGTCCTGACGATGCTCCCCTCGATGCTGTTCTCCACGGGCACGAGGCCGAGTTCTGCCTCTTCCTGCTCCACGGCGTCGAATACGTCGGGCAGATATGGGCGTGGAACCGGCTCGGCTTGGCCTCCCCAGTGGGCGACGATGGCTTCCTCGCTGTAAGCCCCTTCCTCGCCCTGGAACGCCACCTTCACGCTTGGTCCTCCTCGGCTCTCACGCAGAGGTCGATTATCTCCCTGAATACCCTGCGGGCGCCATTGGGTTCGACGCCGATCCTCTCAGCGTAATCTGCCACATGGTCTAGCACGGTGTCTTCACGGGTCCTGTCGACGACCGGCATCCCGTGCCTCTTCTTCACCTCGCCGATGCGTAGCGCGACGTCGACGCGTTCATAGATCTTGGCCAGAATCTCCTCGTTGAGTCTGTTGATCTCTATTCTCAGCGGCTTGATCTCTTCCTCGTAACTCAATTAGATGCCTCCAGAACCTGCTTCACGTGCCCAGTCTGTAACAGGTGGTCAAGCAATATTATAGCAACCACGCTCTCCACGACTGGGACGGCGCGGGGCGCCACGCAGGGGTCGTGCCGCCCCTCCACCTGTATGACGGCGTCCTTCATCTTACGGAGGTCGACTGTGCTCTGCTGCTTGGCTATGCTGGGCGTCGCCTTCACTGTGACGGTGCAAGTAAGTGGGGCTCCGCTGGAGAGGCCGCCGAGGACTCCACCCATGTTGTTCGTCCTCGTCCTCACAGCGTCGCCGCTCAGGTAGTAGGCGTCGTTGCTCTGCGACCCCCTCATAGAGGCCAGCGCGGTGCCTGCGCCGAACTCCACAGCCTTAACCGCGGGCACGCTGAACAGCGCCTTAGCTAGGTCGCCGTCGAGTGTGTCGAAGACAGGCTGCCCAACACCTGGCGGAACGTTGACCACGACGCACGTCACCTTTCCGCCGACGCTGTCGCCGGCGTCTCGAGCCGCGTGTATCTCACGCTCCATCGCTGCCGCCGACTCTGGGTCGGGGCAGCGCACAGGGTTACCCTCTGCGCTCTCTCTGATCTGCTCCAGCGTCGCCTCGGGTGCCTCCACTGAGCCCACCTGGCTTGTGTACCCCAGCACCTCGACGCCGAGGGTCTCGGCGAGGACCTGTTTGGCGAGGGCGCCAGCCATGACATACCCCGCGGTGACTCTCCCCGAGAACCTGCCGCCGCCCCTGTAGTCCTGGTTTCCGCCGTACCTGACTTGGGCTGTGTAGTCTGCGTGGCCCGGCCTGGGCGTCCACCTCACGGCGTCGTACTTCGACGAGTCTGTGTCGGTGTTCCACGTGAGCATGCATATCGGTGCACCCGTCGAGACGCCGTTGAACACCCCGGACATGACCTCAAGCCTGTCCTCTTCGCTTCGCGGCGTGGATACGCTGCTCTGGTTCGGTCTTCTCCTGTCGAGCTCGTGCTGGATGTGGTCGAGGTCGACCCTGTGCCCAGCCGGGCAGACGTCGACCACGACTCCTATGCATCTTCCGTGGCTCTCGCCGAAGCTCGTGACTCTGTAGAGTTTTCCCAGTGTGTTACTCATTATCCTCTCTCCGGTTGTTCGCCCCCACGCTATCCAAGTGGCCCCAGAACTGTGGGTACGACTTTGTGACGCACTCAGCGTCACGGATGACCGTAGCCCCGTCGGCTGCCAGTGCAAGGACGGCGAAGCTCATGGCTACCCTGTGATCCATGTGGGGGTCTATCTCGGCGCCCGAGACCTGTCCACCCTTGATGGCCGCCTCTTCCTCGCTGCTCTTTATATTCACCTTCATCCTCCTGAGCCCCTCCTCCATCGACTTGACCCTGTCGGACTCCTTGAGGCGCAGCCTTTCGATACCTGTGAGGCGGCTCGTCCCCTCGGCGACGCTGCATAGAACAGCGACCACCGGGAACAGGTCGGGGCAGTCAGACAGATCATACTCTATCGCATCTAACATGCTCATGCTGCACGTCGCCGTCTTGCCAGCGATCTTTACCCTCGCCCCCATCTCATCGAGTACATCGATGATGGCTTTGTCAGCTTGCTTGCTCACCCGATCCAGGTTTCTGATGGTAACTTCGCCGGCGAAGGCTCCGGCCGATAACAGGTAGGCGGCGGATGACCAGTCTCCCTCGACAGCCACGTCAGCCGCGTGATAGTTGCCCACTGGCACGTTGAACCCGTTCATCGTTGATGCAGCGTCAACTTTCACGCCGAAGGTCGCCATGGCTTCCATGGTCATCTCGACGTACGGTTTGGACTGGAGAGGGGTTGTTAGGCTTAGGCTGATAGGGCGCTCCGCCTTGGGTGCCGCCATCAGCAGGGCCGAGATGTACTGGGAGCTGATGTTGCCCGGAACCTCGACGCGTCCACCCGTTATCCCTCCTTTCCCACGTACCGTCACCGGGGGGTAGCCTGAATCGCTCGAAGTCGAGACCCCGATGGCATTCAGTGCGTTGAGGAGGGGCTTCATGGGTCTCTTCGAAAGAGATATGCCTCCCCTTAGCGTGACGTCGCCGTCTGCGAGGGCTGACACCGCGGTCATCAGCCTCATGGTTGTCCCGGACTCGCGGCAGTCGATCGGCGAAAGAGGTGAGTGAAAGGGTCTACCTGTGATAGTCCAGCCTGAACCAGTCGCCACTATTTCGGCGCCAAGAGCCTTGAGCGCCTCAACGGTGGCGAGCGTGTCGTCGCAGACCAGCGGGCTGCTTATCATGGATGCGCCCTCCGCGAGGGCGGCTAGTATTGCGGCTCGATGGGTCATGCTCTTTGACGGCGGGGCGGTGACTTCCCCGTAGACGGCGCCGGGCGAGACCACAGCCTTCATACCGCGTCCCCCAGCGCCGCGATTATCAAGCCCGCGACCTCATTCGGGGTAGCCCCCGAGGTGTCGACGACTAGGTCGGCTGCGTCCAGGTACTTGGGCATTCTCTCAAGGAGCAGTTTCTCAGCTTCTCCCTGCCTGTCTTCTCCGCCGAGGAGGGGCCGCGTCGAGTCGCCGAGTGTTCTAGTCATTATATCCTCTATGGACGCTGTGAGAAGCACCAGAGTCGAGTCCATGACCAGGGCTTCCACGTTACATTGGTCCAAGAGGGCGCCGCCTCCGCACGCGACCACAATCCCACACTTATGTGCGACGCTCTGAGCCGCCTGCCTCTCCATCTCCCTGAAGGCATCCTCGCCGTCGGCGGCAAATATCTGGGCGACCCTCTTCCCCGCCCTTCTCTCGATCATCTGGTCCATGTCAATGAACCCTAGGCCCAACTCGTTGGCTACCATCTTGCCGACTGTGGTCTTACCGACGCCCATGAAGCCGTACAGGACTATCTTCACCGTCTACGGCCTCCGAGACTGCTCAGGACTGCTTCGAGCATGGTCTCCACGGGTGCCTCCCTCCCTGTCCACATCTGGAAGGCTTCGGCGCCCTGGTAGACCAGCATCCTCGCTCCGCCGAGGGTTCTCGCGCCAACGGTCTGGGCTTCGATGAGCAGCTTCGTGTTCAAAGGGTTGTATATCACGTCGTAGACGAACAGCCCCGGTCGCAGCAGCTTGAACGGTACCGGCGACGCGTTGACCTCCGGGCTCATGCCGACGGGCGTAGCGTTGACGAGTATATCCGCGCCGCCGATGCGTTCGCCGAGTTCAGCGAGGCCCCCACACTTGATTCTCGCATACGAAGCATCCCTGATGCTGTCAGCCAGCCTCCTCGCCTTGTCGGCGGTCCTGTTGAGTATTGTTAAGCTGCAGTCCATACGGGAAAGTTGATAGCAGACAGCCCGGGATGCGCCTCCCGCCCCGAGGACGACGATCTCCGCGCCTTCAAGCTCGCCGTACTCCTCCCTGAGGGCCTTCACGGCGCCGGTGGCGTCCGTGTTGTACCCCTCAAGCCTACCATCCCCGTGGACGATGGTATTCACGGCGCCAATCGCAGACGCCGTTGCGTCCACTGTGTCCAGGTGCCTGATGACCTCTACCTTGTGGGGGATGGTGACGCTGGCGCCGAGGAAGTCGTCTCGCCTCAGGTCATTGACGTAGGCGCCTAGCCTACCCGGCTCGACGGGGGCGAGACTGTACGTGATGTCGAGCCCGAGCCTCTTGAACGCCGCGTTGTGCATGACGGGGCTCAGGGAGTGGCTCACAGGGTACCCTATGAGGTAGCAGTGCTTCACGTCGGTGCCCTCATGGCCCTATAGATGCGCCGCATCTCCTGGAGGGTGAGCTGCCCCGACGCGCTCTCCTTCCCCGTGGAGGCAGATGCGTAAGTGTATGCGCCGCCGAGAAGCGCAGACATCACTCTGGAAGGGGCACCGTCTCTCCCCATCCCGAAGCTGACATTCCCGGGCTCAGCCTCCAAGTACCTGAAGTAGACAAGGTTGTCGCCGTAGCTATTCGCCGTTCCAATGAGCTTAACCAGGTCGGCGCCCACAGACACGGCTCTCCCATGGAACTCACGAAGCTCCTCCAGAGTCGGCGTGCCGTCGAAGTCGTGGTGAGATACAATGCACTTTGCACCGTAGACATGTGCATCTCTAGCTACCTCTTTAACGTTGGGTGCCTCCAGCTCGACGTCGATGTACTCGAAGCCGGCGCGGCACGCATCGAGCAGCAGCTGAATCCTGGTCTCCTCGGTTTCGTCGCCTTGCCCCCCCTGACCTGCGATGCGGTTCGTCGCAATGAGAGGCTTGTCTGTGGCTGTCCTCACCTTCTCAGGCGATATCTTCTCTGTGCGGTAGTCAAACCTGATCTCAATGAGGTCGGCGTCGCGGAGGCTCCTCATCTGGTTGAGTGTCCCCATCTCCGTGTATGCCGGAACGGCGACGCATATCCTCGGCTTCACCTAACCGCCTCCAAGCTCTCCACGAGGGTTCTCTCATCGACTCGCCTCAGCAGCGGCTTGGTGCCCAGCCCCGTAGGGAGGACCATCATCACCGAGCCGTCCTCGGCCTTCTTGTCCCTGTGCATGACTCTGAGCAGCTCGTCATTCCCTATCTCAGGCATCTTCACTGGAAGACCAGTACCCTTCAGAAGGTTAGACTGGGCCTCTGCCTCCCTGCTCTTCATCAACCCCTGCTTCACGGCTATGGCTGCCGCGTACTCCATGCCGATGGACACCGCCTCCCCGTGCCGCAGACCAGTGAGCCTCTCCACCGCGTGCCCCAGGGTGTGGCCGTAATTTAGAGCCGCACGGACTCCCTTACTGTCCCTCTCGTCCGCCTCGACGTACGCCGCCTTGATGGCGGCGCACCTCTCGATGACATGGCTCAGGCAATCGACGTCAAGCCCAAGCAGCTCAGCCATGTTATCCTCGACGTAGCTGAGGAGCTCGGCGTCGGCGATGACCCCGTGCTTGACTACCTCGGCGAGCCCCGACTTCACCTCCCTGATGGGGAGGCTCAATAGGAGCCGGGGGTCCGCGACGACGACAGATGGCTGGTGGAAGCTCCCTATCAGGTTCTTGCCCATGGAGTGATTCACCGCGGTCTTCCCGCCGATGCCGCTGTCCACCATGGCGAGGAGCGTCGTGGGCACCTGAACCACAGGCACGCCCCTCAGGTAGATGGACGCCGTGAACCCCGCGAGGTCCCCCACGGAGCCTCCTCCCAGGGCCACAACGACGCCTTTCCTGTCGAGCCCCTTCTTCAGGAACTCGCCGATGAGCAGCCCCGCGTTCTCCCAGGTCTTGGCGCCCTCCCCGTCCTCCACGGTCAGCTTCAACGGGTTCAGCCTCTCCAGGCTTGTCATCGCCGTCTCCCCGTAGAGCCTGTCTATGTGCCTGGAGGTCATGACGGCACAGCCCGTGGCGCCCGGCAACGCCTCCGCTAATACATCCCCGAGCATCTCAAGGAGGCCTGCGCCCACCAGAACGGGGTAGCCGCGTTCTCCGAGGCGCACCTCGGTTGCCCTGTACTCCTCGATCATCTACAGTCTTCTCCCCACGGCTTCAGCCACCGCCCGCACCTCGGCGACGAGTTCAACCAAGTCATGTGGCCTGAGGCTCTGGGCCCCGTCGCTCAGCGCCTCCTCTGGCCTCGGGTGGACCTCAAGCATGAGACCGTCTGCCCCCGCCGCGACCCCAGCCTTAGCCATAGGCTTCACGAGGCTCCTGACCCCTGTTCCGTGGCTCGGGTCTATTACCACGGGGAGGTGGCTCGCCTGGTGGATGACGGGCACCGCAGCCACGTCCAGGGTGTTGCGCGTGACCTTCTGGAAGCCCCTCAGCCCCCTCTCGCAGAGGATGACGTCGGGGTTGCCCTCGGCCAGGATGTACTCTGCGCAGCCCAGCCACTCAAGGATGGTCGCCGACATGCCCCGCTTGAGCAACACAGGCTTTTCCGCCCTGCCCACCCGCTTCAACAGTGGGTAGTTCTGCATGTTCCGCGCCCCGATCTGTAGGACATCCGCGTAGCCCTCGACGAGCCCCACGTCCCCCGGGTCCACCACCTCCGTGACCACGGGGAGCCCGGTCACGTCCCTCGCCTCCGCGAGTATCCGCAGCCCCTCCTCGCCGAGGCCTTGGAAGCTGTATGGGAGCGTCCGCGGCTTGTAGGCGCCGCCCCGTAGCATGTGGCAGCCGGCGTCCTTCACGATCCTCGCGGTCTCCAGGAGCTGGTCTCTGGACTCGACGCTGCAGGGGCCGGCTATGACGACGACGCGTTCGCCGCCGAATGCTATGTTCCTCACATGTACTGTCGTGCTATGGTCTGGGCTCTGTTTCGACGCGAGCCTGATCTTGTCCGATACCTTGATTACGCTCATCTTTAGCCCCTCATCTCCGTCGCCTGAATCGCCGCCTCAGCCACCGCATCCGGCGTTAAACCGTACCTCTCCAGCAGCGCCTGGTAGTTGCGACTGGACTGCCCGAAGCGGTCCCTGATCCCAACCCGCATGATCGGCGTCGGGCGCCGCTCCCCTAGAACCTCCGAGATGGCGCCGCCTAGGCCCCCCAGTACGCTGTGCTCCTCGACAGTCACGACTGCGCCTGTCTGCGCCGCGGACTTGATCACTGCCTCCTCGTCCAGGGGCTTCACGGTGTGCATGTCCA
>JAFGTA010000067.1 GCA_016934355.1 Candidatus Bathyarchaeota archaeon
GGAGGCGAGATGCGGGAAGGCTTGAAGAAGCTGCTCGTAGAGGAGGGAGTTCACGCGCAGGTCGGCGGCGTCGGCTCGTTCTTCTCCATACACTGGACGGACAGGGAGGTCTTCGACCACAAGTCCTCGACGACGGCGGACAGGGCGCTGTTCAACGTCTTCAACCTGGGCATGATGAACAGAGGCATCTTCACACTGGGGCACTCCAACGTCTCCGCGGTCCAGACAGAGAAAGACGTGGAGAAGGCACTCAACGCAGCCAAGGACACTGTAGCCGAGATGAAGCCGCTGATAAAGGAGAGAGCATCCCATCTCCTGAACTGACAGCTAGACAACACCCACATGGGATTTCAACCATTTTTCAGGGTGACGCCCACGTAGACGGCATACCCATGAAAGACATTTTAACGGCGAACACAGATAGACTTGACTCATATGGACGCGGATAAGGTAGAGGACACCGGCGAGACGAGTAAAAAAAGTGTAGCCGATTACCGTGGGAACGAGAGGCTGTACCTTACGGTGACCGACTTCCTTATGATCGCCATGATCCTCGTGGACCTCCTCTACTGGGGCGGTTACCTAGAGATTGGCAACGGCAACATCATGGCCGCCAACGTCATAATCGTCGCCTTAAGCTACGTGGGCTACGAGATGAAGAAACGCATCCGCAGAAGAACGATAAGAAGAAAGAAAAAAGAGGGCTAGCTACATCTCGAGTATCTCGACGTTCGCCCTCGGAACAACGGCTTTTCCGCCGTCCTCAAGCTCGATCTCGACTACCCTGACCTGTGAGCCGCTCTGAACCGTCTGAAGCTCCACGATGAGCCTCGAGACCTTCCCGAGCATCCCGAAGTAGGGCTGCCTGATGATCCTCACAGGTGTACCCGCCATCATACCGCCCGACAGACCGCCCTCATCGGGCTTATCCATTGACAGATCGTGGGGTATGATGATCTCCGGCCTCATGACCCCGGCCCTGATCTGGGTGGCCCCGTTGATGGCCGCACTGTAGCCTTCGAACTCCTTGAGGAGCTCGAACGTGGTCGGGCTCATCTCCATCTCGCCGAACCCCTCGGTGATGATGATGGTGGTCCCGATCTCCTCGTGGCCAGTGATGGCTACGCCGATCTCGAACCCGAGCATCTCGATGAGGTCGGTGTCCCTGAGGCCGCCCGTGACGACGCCCGCTGCCTCCACCTCAACGGCCTTCAGCAGCGCCTCCTTGGTGGCCTGCGAGCCGCCGATCAGTATCTTTCCCTTGCAGTCGGGCGTGATCATTTCAGCCGTCAGGTGCTGTGAGGGGCTGTCAACGAGCATCTTGATCTCGCCGTGGGCCTCCCCGCCGACACCGAATATTCCCTGGATGAACGCGGCGTTTGCCTCGATGACTGCGCCTTCGTTCTCCATGACGTCGACGATCTTGCCCTTCAGGTAGCTGTCGACTATCACCTCGATGGGCTTCTCCCTTATGATTATCTGCCCCGAGATGTCGGACACCGTCTCCAGTATGCCGTCTGTGGGCGAGTTTACCCAGTTCTTCATGAGCCCGAAGAAGGCGTTGTACCCGCAGATGGGCTCATCCTTGCAGACCTCCGCGCCCACATCTTTCTTCATGTAGAGATCCAGGTCGTTCTTCTGAACGCCCAGCTTCTGGGCGGCATTGATAACGAACGGCTCACCCGGCGCCAACATTCTAGCTACGGGGGTCGTGAAGTCCACCGCGTCGCCGGGCTTCACGAACACCTCACCCGGCATCGGAAGCCTTCGGGTCTTCTGGACAGTCAGGGCTCGCTTTATCTTGAGCCCCGGAGTGTATGCGTGCCCTTCTTTAGTGGTTTTTTCGCTCATTGCGCTATCAACTCCAAGAAGTTATCAGGGTACAGCTCTAACGCCTTCCACCAGTTGAGGACTAGCTGGTTCGCCTCGCCCCTGTCTTCGGGCAGCGCCAGCGGCCTTCCTCTCCCGTCGAGGAGAATGCCGACGACGCCTCCTTCGATCTCGGTTACAAGCTCCTTTCTCTCACCTGCGCCGATGTCGAAGCCCTTAGCGGGCCTGATGGTCGCCTTGGCCTTCTTCCTTTCCCCTAGATGGATGCGCTCGATCTCTCCCCAGTCTATGGATTTCTCGATCTTCTTCCCGTCCTCAGTCTCGATGGTGACATCCATGACCTTGCCGCCGTGCTCCGCAACACCCCTAGGCGCGATGCACGTGCCCAGCCTGACGAGGCAGTCCTTGTCGAAGACGCTCCAGGCTGCTTCCTGGTGGACCGTCGACACGACCCCGAGGTGTGGCATCATGAAGACGCTGTCCTGGAAGAACTTGGTCACTCCCTCGGACTGGAAGGCGTCGTTCATGATCAGCATCGACTGCTCCCTCTTGGGTGCGTGGCTCAGCAGCCCGCCGGTGCCCGCGATTATATCGATCTTCATGAGGTCGATGTATGTCTCAGCCATGCCCTGGGACGTGATGCCTCTGGCGAACGCTGACTCGCCTCTCGCCCCCTTGAGCGCTGTGGCGAGGGACTTGTGGTGGTGCAGGCCCAGCCTGAGGGCTTCACGCGCCACGGCGTGCTCGATTATGAGCTCCCTCAAGGTCTGAGGGATCGTGGTTGGGCGTATCATCTTGTTCCTGAGGGTGTTCCGTATCTCGTCCTTGTCGATGTCGAAGGGCGTCCAGCGGATTATGTTGTCCAGCCCCGCCTCCTTCATCACGTTGCATATACTGTAGCTCATGCCGAGGTTCGCGGAAACGCTGCGCACAAACCTGCCGTCAAACACCGAGTAGACGTTGGTGGTGGCGCCTCCAAGCCCCACGCCTAGGACGTTCTTGTCGTAGGTGTTGGCTATGAGCTGCATCGCCATGCCCTCACCCGCGGGGGTGGGCATGATGTCAACGTCGGTCCAGTTCATGAGCCTCGGGTACCCGGGTGCGTGGCTCATGACGTGCTCCATGAACAGCAGGTGCACGGCCCTCCTCGCGGGGTCCGAGTTCTCCACCTCCAGAATAGGCCTGACGTTCTCCACGCAGCGGAGAGCGAAGCTCTCCTTCATGAGGCCCTCAATGTGGGGCTGGCAGTTCTTGTTCCCGGCGAAGATGACTGGAAGCTCATAGGAAACGCCGAGCCTCGCCTTAGGCTCGGCCGTCTTGATGAGCTCAGCCATCTCGACGACGTGATCGATAGTGCCGCCGTCGGTTCCCCCAGCCATCAGTATCATGTCAGGGCGGAGGCTCCGTATCCTCTGGATCTTCCTGTAGGGTGCGCGCTCGTCGTTGGTGGCTAGCACGTCCATCACGATGGCTCCCGCCCCCAGAGCCGCCCTGTTGGCGCTCTCGGCGGTCATGTTCTTGACGACGCCTGTGACCATCATCTGGAGGCCGCCGCCTGCGCTGCTGGTGGTGCAGTACAGGTCGACGCCTTTGGTACCATCGAATGGGATCGTGATGCCTTCCCCGTCAGGGCTCAGTATCTCTAGCCCCGTGAGGTCCTCGATCTCTTTTACGGCGTTCATGACTCCCCGCGTAACGTCCTCGAAGGGGGCCTCGACCGTCGTGGGCGTCTCGCCGCTTACGACGTACCTCCAGCCGTCATCCTGTTTGGCGAACAGCCTAGCCTTGGTCGTGGTGCTGCCCACGTCAGTCGCCAGAATGTACCTCATTTCCTCGATGGGTTTTTTTAGCTTAAGTTTAACAGATTTGTAGTCCTGAACTGAAACCTCTGTCTCAGACATTTTTTAGGTGACTCCTCACAACTGTGGAGTTCACGTCGGTTATAAATTTAATTACAATGCTAAAACACATTAAGAATAGCTGAATTATTCCACATTATTTTACATATTTATATAAATAATAGGTAGGGTGTAGATGATGAACAATGATTTAATTCAAGCAGAAACTCGCACCGAGCATTGAAGGACATCACCCGTGGAGAACCCTGTCGAAGATATGCTCGTATCCGCCTCAACTTCAGCATGATGACTGCACTAGGACACACGAGTCATGATACACGGCGTAACTCAGAGAGGAGTTCGGCATCCACCATCTATCAAAGTTGAGAAAGTGACGGGGTACAAGCCGTGCCTTCTTCAACGGCTTTTAACGTCCACCTAACACACCGTATCCTTCGACTGAAAACCTATATTGATGATAGAAAAAGAATGACCGACATGCAGGAGAAACAATATTTAGCATGAATGAAATATAGGGTGAAAGTATATGATTTATAACTGTTTATGTTGTTAATGAATACTTATAAAATTCGATTCATTATTGTACATAATTTACTGTTATATATGATTTAACCTAGATATCTGGTAAAAAAACCATAAAATTGTGAGAAATTTTTTAAATAAATTAAGTAAGTACAATTAGGCAAAAAGGTGAAACAATGTCTCTACTGACCTTATGGCCAATACAAGATGGTAAGATAGTGGGACTGATCCTACTTCTTCTAGTATTCGCAATCACAATGTACTACATGAGCGGAGGAAGGCAGCCTTTCATACGCAGGGTAGCTGGGCTTGACGCCATCGAGGACGCGGTCGGAAGATCCACCGAGATGGGGAAGCCCGTGGTAGCCTCGTATGGCTGGGCTTTCAACTCGTTCGACTACTGGACTGTCGCGGGTCTGACCCTTCTTTCACACATAGCTAAGCAGTGCGTCAGAAACAACACAAGGCTCATCGTCCCGACCGGCGGCTCCACGGGCTCCTTCATCGTAAGGCCTGTGGCCGTCGAGATCGTGAAGAACAGCTACGAAGCAGCCGGCAAAGCCGACATGTTCAACGAGAACGACATGCCGTTCCTTAGCGGTTCACAGTTCGCCATGGGCTCTGGTTACGCGGGTATCCTCCTGACGGAGCGGCCCGGCAGCATGGTCCTCGCAGGGTCATCTGCCGCGGACGCCATGATGATCGCGGAGGTCTCGAACCAGGTAGGCGCCATCACAATCACGGCTCCGACTTACATCGGTAACGTGGCTGCCCTCGCTTGTGCATCAGACTACGTCATGATAGGCGAGGAGGCTATCGCGGCCGGCGCATACCTGTCGCAGAACCCTGCTCAGCTCGCTAGCATACGGACACAGGACATCTACAAGTTCATAGCTGTAGGCGCTATCGTGCTGGGATGGATCGCAGTGGCTCTCGGCAGCGACATCATCATACAGATACTAAATACGTGAGGTGGATAAAAGATGGCAACATTATTGAGACGTAAGGAAACTTCGCTGGTCATCATCGGGCTATGCTTCATTTTGGTGACGGCACCCTACTTCCTTGAGATACAGATACTCAATCAATTCTCTCAGGACCTCGTTCTGATGGTGAGCGTGCTGAACGCTATGTCGATCCTGCTGGCGATCTACGCACAGACTAAACGCAGCCTCATCCTCGTCAACCAGAAGTCACACGGATGGGTCTACCAGGCATATCTGCTGATTACTATTTACCTCATGGCTGGAGTCGGCTTCCTGTTTGGACAGCAGTCATCCCAGTTTATGTGGTTCCAGTACGCAGTGCTAAACCCGACTAGCTCAGTGATATACTCCATACTGGCGTTCTACATGGCATCAGCCGCTGCACGTGCCTTCAGGGCTAGAAGCATGCAGGCGACTCTGCTGTTGGTAGCTGGAATCTTCGTTCTGATTGGGCAGGCGCCGATCTCAGGCGTCTACTTCCCAGTACTCGGAAGTTTCAGAGAATACCTATCAAGCACATTCGCCATGGCGGCCTCAAGGATATTCACGATGAGCGTAACAGTCGGCGCCATTGTACTCGGCGTACGAATCATCACGGGAAGGGAATCCGAGGCTATCGGATTTGAAGGAGGTTAATCGCGATGAGTGAAGGATTTAACATCTTCAAGTTCATGGCAACGTTTGACAGAAGGGTAATCTACATACTAGTGTTCCTTCTAGTCCTCGCGCCGGTACTCAACCCGATAGGGATGCCGATCGCCGTCACGGAAGACACACGCATCTACTACGCCGAGCTTCAGAAGCTCGACGAGGAAGACGTGGTCTGGGCGGCTTGGCAGACTGGGTTCAGCGCGTACAACGAGCTGAAAGCTGGAATCATCGCGACATACCGTGAAGTCATCAGATCAAATGCGAAGATGGTCGTAGCCTATGGAACGACCGAGGACGCAGCTATATTCGAGCTCGTCTTCGGCGACGCAGACAAAGGAGTCCGCGGAATACTCGCAAGGGAGCTTGAACAGTACGACTACAAGGAAGGAGAAGACTACGTCGTGCTGGGGTACGTACTCGTCAACGAGGCGTCCACCAGCTCGCTCGCAGCCAACCTCCACAATGTAGTCGAGTTCGACCACAAGGGTAGGCCCCTCGCGGGTACCTTCTTCGACGATCTGAACAACGCTGGCGACTTCACGCTGATCATTGACTTCAGCCCAGGCATGCAGACTACCAACATGATCAAGCACTGGGTCCTCGACTATGGTACTCCCATGATCGAGGGCGCTATTGGAGTGAACGTACCTTCGCTGCTACCGTACCGTGACACAGGGCAACTCAAGGCGATGCTGCAGAGCACACGTGGCTGCGCAGAGCTGGAGTATATCTCGGGTTTCCCGGGTCAAGGAATAACCTCGATGGACGCTTTCACGCTGGTACACTTTATGATAGTACTCTTCATCATAATGGGTAACATCGGGTACTTCGCGTGGGAGAGAAAGCAGACAGGCCGTGCGAGGACGGCTATACAGTGAGGTGAAATGTGATGGCAGCAGTTCCGTTTTATGAATACTCATACACAGTAATAGCAATACTCATGACTTGGTCGATGTACGCAACCCTGTATGGTAAGCCGAGTCCTTTCAGGTCTTGGGCCGAGAACTCGTTCATCGGGTTCACCATGGGGCTAAACATCGTGGTTACCGCCGACTATGTCTTCAGGACCGGTATCCAGCCGCTTGGCCGTGGCAACTGGTTCCCAGCGGTGGGCATCCTCCTCGGAATACTGATGGTTCTCCGTCTGTTCCCGAGGTACAGCTACGTATCACGCATACCCATCGCCATATCCATCGGCACTAACCTAGGTCTGTCACTAAGAACACAGATCTTCACTGGCTTCATCAACCAGATAACAGCGACGATAGTGCCCTTCTGGGTCCCAGGCAACCTGTACCAATCACTGGCTAACACCACGGTGTCCGTGTCTGTTGTAATGATGCTGACATTCTTCCTCTACAGCACAAAGCTGGAAGGTCCGCTGAAGTACACATCGAAGATCGGTGAATACATCCTCTACATCGCGTTGGGGGCCGTATTCGCGCAGACCTTCATGGGCAGGCTCGGACTACTGGTAGGATACTTGCAGAGTATAACCGACCCCGCGTGGCAGATACCCTACACACTGGGTTTCGCTGTGGTTGTGATGGGTGGAGTCCTAGCGCTCGACCGGTACGGCATCCTAGAGAAATACGCTGACTAACCTTCTTTCTTTATTTTTTTCTCTTTCTCTTTATCTTTCTCTTGTTCCAGATCATCTAGTTCCTCGATGCGTTCAATAAGCGTCCTAGCGTTTCCCTTCTTCCTGAAGAAGGCGAAGTACTTGTCCACGCCGAGGAAGTCGAGGAACGGGCCGAAGAGACCGATCCCGAGCGTCGAGAAGACATTGGTCACCGGTTCCCCGCTCTCGAGCAGAATCTGGGCCAATAACCCCAAGTCGTTGTTTACGAAGAAGCGAGCCATCTGTTCGAGGACCATCTTTTCCTTGTTCTCGGGAAGGTCCTCCCAGTACTGCCATTCCTTCTCCTCTGTCATAGAATCACCGGTACGCTCCGTCATGTTAATACATTATGATCAGAGGCTGGATTTAAAATAAGAGATGACATATAGCTTAGCCTTGCTATGGGTTCGGAATCCGCTGAGGCTGAGGGCACTGGGAGGAGAAACCCTTTCGAGAGGATCGACCCGATACAGCTCATGATATGGGGGGTGCTGCTCGTCGCCTACGGCCTGTACTCAGCGTACGGCGCGGTGAACAGCGAGATGGAGGGCGGGCTGATGTTCATCCTCGTGCCCTATCTGGCCATCACTTTCTTCGGCGCGACCATATCCATCTACGGGTACAGGAAAGAGAAGGAAAAGAAAAAAGAAAAGGATGAGCCTTAGAACTGGGACTGCCCAGTGAACCGGAACGAGCCTACCCTTATCGGCGGCGTCGTCACCATGCCCATCTTGGCCACGGTCTTCTTTCCGCCTATCAGGTCGATCTCGCCGAGCACCTTGGGCACCGCGTCTGTGAACCTCATCACCTTGATGGGGTACTTTATCTCGCCGCCCTCGATGTACCAGCAGGCGTCACGCGTGAGCCCGCTGATGACGGCCTTGTCCCGCCTTATGGGGTTCACGTAGTGCAGCCTAGAGATGTAGACGCCCTTCTTTGTGTCCTCGATCATCTCGTCCACCGTTGAGTCTCCCGGCTCCACGATCTGGTTCACGGGCAGAGGCACCCCTCTGTAGTAGAATCCACGCGAGAACTTTGGCAGCGCGTGGCCCGTGCTCTCGGTCTTGTCCTTCCTAGCCGTGTAGTTGTCGTAGCACAGGTTCTCGACGACTCCCTTGTTCACGAGGCTGAGCCTCTGCTTGGGTGTGCCCTCGCCGTCGAAAGGCGCGGCGTTGCTGGTGTCCAGTGAGCGCCCGTCGTCAACGATGGTGAGCTTCTCGTCGAATACCTGACTCCCTATCTTGTCTGTGACGAAGCTGTAGCCCTCCTGGTACGCCTTCGCGGAGATGCCCAGCATGGCTATGAACCTCGTGAATGTGGAGACAGCCTCCGGCGTGAATATGGCCTCGTACTCTCCTATGTCCAGCAGCTTGGGGCCTATGCTGTTCACGGCGTCCTTCGCGGCGGACTTGGCGAGCTTCTCGAAGTCGAACTTGGAGACGTCTCTGTCGTTGCTGACGGTGAAGCCTGAGCCCTCCTTGGCGTCCTCGCCCGCCCTAGTGTGAGCCTCGATGACTGCGCTCGTGTACTTGGTTTCGGTGTCTACGCCGAGGGAGTTGACAAGCGCGTACTTGATGGTCTCTGTGGTGTAGCTGCCCGCGGACCACTTCACCTTCTTGTCGTAGCCCATCGCCGTGTCGATGACGGTCTTCACGGCGAGCGCCCTGTCCTCTGGGGTCACATCAGCCGTCTTCTTGCAGTACAGCTTAGGGATCGGCTTTATCGTCTTTGGCTCCACAAGTGACTCGAACTCCGGGTCAGGGGAAGAGACCTTTGCGATCTTCAGCGCCCTCTCGATGGCGGCGTCGATGGACGACGCCTCAAGGTTGTTGACGGCAGACGAGCCCAGCTTCTTGCCCTTCATCACCAACTCTAGGTTCAGGTAGTAGGTGGTGCTCGCAACGTTCTGGTGTATGATGTTCTTGGTGTACCTCGTGAGTGCGCTGTCGGCCTCGAACACCGACGCCTCAGCCTGTGCCGCGCCGCTCTCGACCGCCTTCTTTACGGTCTTCTCAGCGATGTCTAATACGTTCATCTTACATCCTCCCTGTGATCCCTATCCTAACGTTATTCCACCTGGTCCTCGCGGCCCCGTGGCCCACGTACATCATCTGGCCAGGCCTACCCTTGCCGCAGCTCCACGTGCCGTAGAGCGTCCAGTCGTCTCTTGCGGTGGCGTCGAGGCTTCTCCAGAACTCGTAGCTGATGCCAGTGTAGGTCGGGTCCCTTATGACGTCGGCGATCTCGCCGTTCTTGATGATCCAGCCTATCTCGCATCCGAACTGGAAGTTGAGCCGCCTCTGGTCGACTGACCACATCTTTGTGGACCTCATAAGTATGCCGTCCTTGGTGTCCTCGATGATCTCGTCGCTCTTCCACTCCCCAGGTTCCAGGCATATGTTGTTCATCCTAACGATGGGGAGGTTCGTGGCGTTCTGCGCCCTCATCCCGGCGCTGCTGTGATCCTTCCCTATCTGCGCGGCGGTCTCGCGGGAGCTCTGGTATCCGACGAAGAGGCCGTCCTTAACGAGGTACTCCTTCCTTGCTGGCGTGCCTTCGTCGTCGTAGCCGTAGGTGGCGAGTCCGTGGGGGATCGTCGGGTCTGCGACGAAGCTCGTCTGCTCTGAGCCGTACTGGAAGCTGTCCAGCTTGTCCGGGGTTAGGAAGCTCATGCCGGCTAGGTCTACCTCGGTGCCGAGGACCCTGTCCAGCTCGCTGGCGTGGCCTATGGTCTCATGTATCTGAAGCAGGATGTGGGGGTCGTCGAGTATCAGGTTGGTCTTGACCTCGGTTGGGCAGGGCTCGGCCTTCAGAAGCTGCTCGGCCTCCTTTCCGGCCTCCGCAGCCATTCCGACGAAGTCGTGCTCCTTGATGTACTCGTAGCCCCGTGTGAGGGGGTTGATGTCGTATGACCGCCTCTGGACTAGGCCGCTGTCCATAACGTAGCCCTGTCCGTCGGCGTTGCACATGATTATCTTCTGCTTGATCCGTGAGCCCTCGGAGGTGGCTATGTATTTGTCCTCCAGCTTGGCCTGGAAGCTGCCAGAGGTGGTCCTCGCGTGGGGGCTGTTGTCCCTGAAGGCTTTGTCGGCGTCCACGAGGAGCTTGAGTATCTCCTCGACGGGCACGCCGAACGGGTCGATCTTGCAGTCCGATTGGTAGGTGTCCTCCACCGTTTTCACGGGGACGAGCTCTATGGGTCCCTTAGACACGAGTGCGCTCGCCTTGGCGAGCCTGACGGCGCGTGCGACGGTCTCCTTCACACTCTTATCTGAGATGACGTTGGAGCCCGCGAAGCCCCAGCCGTTCTCCGCTATTAGTCTGACGCCGAAGCCAGACTCAGAGGTGTGTGATATGGAGCTAGGTTTGCCGTTCATGATGTTGACTCGCTTGTCTTCATCGTCGACGAACCTGATGTCCGCGTATGAGGCGCCGAGCTGAGACGCGTACTCTAGTCCCTTTTCCGCTAACTCGATTCTCATAAAAAGAATTATAGCTTTTCTGGACTATAAAAAACGTGGTATAACAATTAAATATCATTTATATTGAATAACATTGAATATATACTAAGCAGTAGGTTCTATTGTTCATAAAACTATGAGGGATATGAACAACGTAAAATAGTGAAAAGAACAGAGTTGCATACGACCTTGGAGAAACCCTACTTCTACATCCGGTAC
>JAFGTA010000068.1 GCA_016934355.1 Candidatus Bathyarchaeota archaeon
CATGCTGGTACGGGGTCTCGAGGCGGCGGTGATCAGCGTCATCGTACGTATTAGGGAGCCTACGCGGACCGGCATGGTGACGCGCCTGGAGGTGCTCGCCATGGCGGTCGGGGTGGTCTTCGAGACCGCCGGTTTCTTCGCGCTTGACTGGTACCTGTTCGGCTGGGCGGTGGCGTTGACGGTGCTGCCCACCATAGTGGACGCCGTGTTCATACCAGTCGCGGTGGGCGTCGTGGTCGCCGTCCGCCGCAGGCTCGGAGTTATATGGCTGACGTGAGTAGTGGATTCAGAGATGAGCGGCGAGCTAGGGCTGGGGAAGGTGTCCAAGGAGGTCTTCAGGCGCAGCGTCCAGCCGTACCTACCTGTGGACGAGGTGGAACTGGACGGCGCGACCGTTGAGCTGCAGGGGCACACTGTAATCGCCCACAGCCCGAGCATAGGCGTCCCCCTCGAAGCCCTCAGTTTCTTCGCGTTCCACTACGCGGCGAGTAACGTCGCCAGCAGGTTCGGGAAGCCAACCCACATCGTCGCGGGGATATACCTCCCCCTCAGAACCAAGGAGAACGACCTAAGAGTCATAGTCAAGAGCCTAGGGGACGAGGCGACCAAGTACGGCGTCAGGGTCGCGGCGGGCCAGACAGCCACCTATTATGGTCTGGATATACCTCTGCTGACAGCCACGTGCCTAGGGGAACAGCTCAGGAAGACAGAGAAGCCGTCGCCCGGAGACGCCGTGGCTTTAATTGGAGAGGTCGGCGGGGAGGGGGTGTGGCTAAACGACGTTAGCAGAGGCACCGAGAGCGACGTGTGGAGGGGGTTCACCCCGCTGCCTGCGATCCTCGCGCTGCAACGAAGCCCCCGCGTCAAGCTCATGCACGACGTGTCCGAGGGGGGTGTGAAGGGCGCCCTCTATGAGGTGCAGGACAGCTACAAGGTCAGACTATCGATTAATACGAATACCCTGAAGTACCATGACGCAATCCACTCAGCCAGCGACGACCCGCTCAGGGCGCCATCCTACGGAGCCCTCGTCGCCGTGCTCGACCCCGAGGGCGTTGATGAAGTCGAACGCCTCTGCGGTGAGAACCGGTTCTCCTTTGCCGTAGCAGGCGTAGTTGAGGATGGTAGGGGGCTGCTCGTGGACGGCGTCGAGGAGACCATGCAGAGGCGCGTCGAGCTCGATGAGGTCTATGGCTCGTTCCAGCCAATGGACCGGTTGATCTCAAGGCTCGGGTCAGCCGTGGATAGGCTGGTTACGATACCCGGCATCGAGAACTATATTCCTGAGGTGGGCACGAACATGGTCTACGCCAAGGAGGACGCAACGAGCGTAGAGGATGTTGCTGGCTTGAGCGGCAGGGTCGTGAAGACAGCCGCCGGTGCCTTAGCGTGTGGGGAGGTAACGTACGGGGCGTCCAAGTTCTTAGCCTCAGTAATACTTGAAGCGTGTAGACTGAACCCGGGTATCCGTGCGGCGGTTAATCTAAATGCTAGCAGCGGATTGGTTGCCCGGTTGAAGAAAGCTGGGTTAAGGATGGCGACGTTACCGAGCGAGTCAGAGGGAGAGGGATGCCCCGTGACGCACTTCATCAGGTCAAACCCTGTTCTCCTCGACGCTTATGTGCACCCCGGCGGCTTCGGCGTCGAGCCCACCACCACGATCATAGCCGAGTCCCCCGAGCGGCTCGTGGAGATCATCTCGGAGATAGCCGGCGATGGGTAAAACGTTAAAGGCGTTCGACGAGGCCGCGGGCAGCTACGACGACTGGTACAGCCACCCTCAGGGTCGGCAGGTATTCGAGGCTGAACTCCGCGCAGTCGAGTCGCTGTTGCCCAGCGGAGGCGTCGGGCTAGAGGTCGGCGCAGGCACCGGCATATTCGCGGAGCACATCACACGAGAGGGGAGAACCGTCGTCTGCCTCGACCCCTCCACTGAGATGCTGGCGAGGGCTGCCGGGCGTGGAGTACAGTCCGTCCTAGGAACAGGTGAGAAGCTGCCGTTCAGGCTGAGTATACTGGATTTCACGTATCTGGTCACGGTGCTAGAGTTCTTAAACGACCCATCTGAGACCCTGCGCGAGATCAGGGAGGCTTCTAAGCAGTGCTCGGCGCTTGTGCTGCTCTTCATAAACTCGGAGAGCAGCTGGGGCGAACTGTACAGGCAGATAGGCGCCAAGGGCGACCCCGTGTTCAGGCATGCGAGCCTACACACGCTGCCTGAAGTCACTGAAATACTTGGTTCGGCGGGGTACACCTTACAGAAGAGCGTGGGTACCCTCACCACAGGGCCAACTGAACTAATTGTTGGGTGCGAGACAAAGGCACCAGGGCCGGGTACCGGCGTCATAGTGGTTAAGGCTTCAAAGAAGAAGTGAATCCCAGAAACCTGCGACATTCCCGGGTAAAACGGGATGCACAACGTGTTTTGATGAATAACCTTAAATCTGCGCTCCTCCGGAGGCTATGCGAAGGGGAGCTGGGCGTCAGCCTGGCTGAGAGGACGAAGTCTCGTCGACCCTTTGAACCTGAACCAGGTAATACTGGCGGAGGGAAGAGAAACGAGTAGAGATATAGATACCCGGGTTTTGGCAGAGGTCGCGATCTCTGTCGCACTTGCCTACGTACTCAATCTGATCATAGTGTTCCACCTGCCGCAGGGCGGCTCAGTCACCCTCGGCAGCATGGTGCCGATATTGCTGATAGCGCTCCGGCGGGGGCCGCGGATCGGAGTCTTCGCGGGGACGGTTTTCGGCCTAGTCCAGCTGTTCCTAGGGGGATACTGGTTCACGCTGGCCCAGGTCATACTGGACTACCCCGTAGCGTTCGCATGCCTAGGGCTCGCGGGCCTATTCAGGAAGAACCCGTTGGTGGGCGTCGCCGTCGCGATGGTGGGGCGGTTCATCGCCCACTTCGTGAGCGGCGTCGTGTTCTTCGGGGTGTACGCGCCGCCCGAGCTAGGGCCATACGTGTACAGCGCGGTCTACAACGGCAGCTTCATGCTGCCCGAGTTCGTCATCAGCGCAGTCGTCATCTACCTGCTGATCCAGCGGGGGATACTCGAGTACAGCATCTAGACTCACTCTTCTTTTTTTATCATTTTAGGCGACCCTTCATCCGTAATGGGCGTTGCTCAAACTGCTTATAACCGATTACAGGCTTAGAGATGAAAACCTGGTGCAGGATTTGCCGGATAAAGAGTTCTACATGAGCGAGTACGTTTCCAACATCGAGACCAACCTACCCAAGAAGGTGTGGCTGTTCGATACCACTCTACGGGATGGGGAGCAGATGCCCGGAGTCACATACACGATAGACGAGAAGATATTGATATCCCACCAGCTAGACGAGCTGCGGGTGCCCAAGATAGAGGCGGGGTTCCCCATAACCAGCAAGGGAGAGACCGAGGCGGTGAAGAAGATCGCGGCTCTCGGCCTGAACGCCACGATCTGTGCGCTGGCTCGGCCGCTGAAGAGCGACATCGACCGCGCCTTAGACTGCGGCGTCCCCTATATTCACATATTCATCAGCACCAGCGACCTTCACATCGAGCACATGATGAACAGCACACGTGAGGAGGTCATGCGCCAGACGATAGAAGGCATCGAGTACGCCAAGGACCACGGCGTCAGGGTCGAATACAGCCCCCAGGACGCCACACGCACCGACATGGGGTTCCTTAAGCAGATATGCGTAGCCGCGTCGGAGGCCGGCGCCGAGATGCTTAACATCCCAGACACCGTGGGAGTCATGACGCCCAGAGTCACGTACGAATTCTTCAAGGAACTCAAGAAGACGGTGAAGACGCCGCTCAGCGCCCACGCCCACAACGACCTGGGGCAGGCGACTGCAACCAGCCTCGCCGCGGTCGAGGCGGGCGCCGAGCAGATACACGTCTGCGTCAACGGCTTAGGCGAGAGAGCTGGAAATACATCCCTCGAGGAAGTGGCCCTCAGCCTAGCGGCGCAGTACGAAATCGAGACGGGGCTCAACTACAAGAAAATCGCCGAGACCAGCAGCCTAGTGGAGAGGCTGAGCGGCGTCTACATGCCGCCGTGCACCCCCATCATTGGTGACAACGCCTTCTCTCACGAGGCGGGGATACACGTCCACGGCCTCCTAGGGTTCCGTGGCAACTATGAGATCATGTCGGCCGAGTTCGTGGGCAAGAAGAGCAGGGTGGTCGCGGGGAAGCACGCTGGCCGCCATGGCATCTTTAAGATGGTGACTGACATGGGCTTCGAGCCGAGTGAGGAGCAGTTAAAAGCTATCGCTCGTGAGGTGAAGAGCCTAGGCGACACCGGGAAGCTTGTGACGGACAGCGACCTGTACGCCATCGCTAGGAACATCATGGACATCAGGCAGGAGGACAGGGTGAAGCTAAAGCAGCTCCTCGTCGTCACCGGCAACAACATCGTGCCCACAGCCTCGGTGACATTGATGGTGGACGGCAACGAGATGATAGGCAGCGGCACCGGGAACGGCCCCATCGACTCCGCCCTCAACGCAATCAGGAACGTGGTGAACGGCTTCGCCGACTTCACATTGGAGAAGTTCATGATGAAGGCCATCACTGGCGGCACGGACGCCGTCGCAGACGTAACGGTCGCGGTGCGTAAGGGTGACAAACTCATCACCGCGAACGGCGTTAACGGCGACACCGTGATGGCCAGCGTCGAGGCAATCCTCAAGGGCATGAACAGGCTGCTTGACAAGCAGGGTGCCTAGCATGAGCACCATAGCTGAGAAGATTCTGGCCTCCCACAGCGGCCACAGTGAGGCACACCCCGGTGAGATAGTGAAGGCCGAGATAGACTTCGCTTTCATGCCTGCGCTGACGGCGGCACTCGCCTTCTACGCGATGTACGACATGGGCATCGAGAAGGTCTGGGACAGGGACAAGGTCACCATACTCCTCGACCACATCGCCCCGGCCACCAACATAAAGAACTCCACTCTCCACAAGGAGTGCAGGGGGATCGCCAAACAGCAGAGCCTCACCCACTTCTACGACATCAACGTAGGCGTCTGCCACCAGGTCATCCCCGAGAAGGGGCACATCTACCCGGGGATGCTCATGGTGGGCGCAGACAGCCACACATGCACCCACGGAGCCTTCGGCGCCTTCGCCACCGGCATCGGCAGCACCGACATGGGCGCCGC
>JAFGTA010000069.1 GCA_016934355.1 Candidatus Bathyarchaeota archaeon
AGGGGATGGATAAGCCAGAGGATGAGGATGCGCCGAAGCCCAGCTTCATACCCACGAGGGAGGAGATGATGCTGGTCCTTAACACGACGGTCATCGCCGCGTGCGTCATCAACCTGGGATGCATGATGATCAACGCCGGGCTCCTCGGCACAATCCTTCCCATATACGCGACGGAGGAGCTAGGCATACCGCTGACCAGCTACGCCCTCCTCGTCTCGGGGAGCACGGTGGGAAGCGTCGCCGGGAACCTTTTCGGCGGCTTCCTGTCCGATAAGATGGGGCGCCGTAAGATGCTAGCGGCTGGGCTGGGGGTTGGGCTTGTCTCAGTGTTCGGCCTCACCGTATTCACTGGTTTCTACCCGCTTCTCGTCGTGATGTTCTTTAAGGGAGTGTTCTGGGGCGTGGTCTACGGCGTCATCCCCGTGTTCATCGCCGACGCGGTGCCCGCCATAGTCAGGGGAAAGGCGATAGGGACCTTCAGGACCTTCATGGACATGGGCGGCCTCGTGGGGCCGATAATAATGAGCAGCTTCGTAGAGGCCGTCGGCGCGCCTCTCGGCTACACGTACAGCTTCTACCTGGGCGTCGGCGTAATCGTCGTGTGCCTCGGCATGGTGCTCAGGCTCAAGGAGCCCAGCTTAGCCAAGCAAGAAATGGGGCTACAATAGATACCCTGATTTTTCTAGTATATGCTGATACTTAGCTCATCTCGCGGCGGGAACGATCGTTCCTTGTTGGACCTAATAAGTCGCCGTCCCTTTCACAGGTATCAAAGAGATGCCTGACTTGAGTAAGAACATCGTGCACAGGGTGTCGGTGGACGCCGCAATGTTCCTAACCCTACTATCATCGCTGGTGAGCGGGCTGGTTCTCTGGCTCGCGCTCCCCAGCGGCAGAAGAAGCGGCTACGAGGTCTTCCTCGGAGTAGCGAAAACCCTGTGGGTCGACTTCCACACCTATGTTAGCCTGGTGTTCGCCGTGATACTGCTGGTGCATCTGGCGTTGAACCTGAAGCTGTTCAAAAGCATGCTTAGGTGCATCGTTAACCGCAGAAAGCCAGAAGAAGCGACCGGGTAATCTTCTCTAAACCGCCCCATACCGGGTGAGATGAATATCGTCTGGAATAATTCGATAGAATGCTCGACTAGTTGCGGTACCTGCTGCTCCCCATCAGAAACAGTCTGACTGCTCTCGGGCTCATCTGAGACGTTTACCAGCTTGTGAGAGCCAATAAAAACAGGAGAGGTCAGTCGAGGAGATCGATGAGAACTTGCTTAAGCTCCGTTATGGCTTCGGCGAACTCGCCCACCATCTCGGCCTGCCTGGGCGCCTCGGCTGCCTTCGCCTTCATATCCTCCGAGACCATCCCGGGCGGCGCCATCATCATCTTCTTCGGTGACTCAGCCGTGTACCTCTGGAACTGCCTCACCTTCTTCTCAACCAGCTCGGTGCGCTCGACGAAAGGCTTTGCCTGCTCCCTCAGCTCATCCATCGAGTCTCCACCGTCCCTCAACGCCGCACCGGCTTCATGCACCTTATCGAGCCGTGCCTTGAGCCTCGCCAGAAACTCGGCCCACTCCTCGGCGGTGAGCCCCATGCTCTGATTGAAGTCTCTCTTGGCGAAGGGACGAACCAGCATGGAAAGCTGGTTGAAGCTGGCGTTCATTTCCTCGACCCCCGCCGCCATCTCGGCGGCTCCGGTTGAGAGCTTGGCGCATAGCCCCAGCATCGCTTCCAGTTTCTCAGCCAATTTGGTCGCCTAGATGCTCATCAGGTCTTCTTTTTCTTTCTCTTCCTCGGGGCTCTTCTCACTCCCCTGCATGAACTGCTTCATCATGGGGGCAAGCGCCGACGCCAGCTCGCCCAACCCGCCCCTGCCTTTGAGCTCGATGACTTCAAACCCCTCCTTGCCTTTCACCCCCTGGTAGGAGATTATGAGGGCGACGGGCTCGACTGTGCCGCCGACGGCGAAGCCCCCGCCTCCCCCCTCCGCGGACTCGTCCTCTTCGAGGGCTTTCCCCTCGCCGCCGCCGCCTCCACTGCCGAAGCTCAGCTTAACGATGGGTATCACCTTCTTGTCGCCAAGGTCAATGGGGTCCCCGACGACGGTCCCGACATCGAAAGTGGACCTCATGGATTCCAGCAGGTCCTTTATCGAGTCGCATAGCTTGTCCATCATATCTATCGCTGATACGGAGAGGCGAGGCGGTAATAAACCAGTCGTTTACAGAAAAAATACTCTATAACACAGAAAGGGGGAATGTGAAACGTGTAGCCGGCTAGGCTTCCCTGTGCTCGTCCACGTACGCCTCGACGTCACTGAGCAGCTCCTTGCAGTCGAAGACAACGCCGCCCTTGACTGTCCACCTGACTCCCCCGCCCCTCTCCATGGACTTGCCGTCCGCGCTGTACCTCGGCACACCAGTGCCGTACATCACCTTGAAGTTGTCCAGCGGGTTCCCGTCCACGACGCAGAGGTCGGCCGGGGCGCCTTTCCTGACGCCGAGCGCCTTTTCCTCGTCTCCGAGGCACCTGTGGGCGTTGGTGGTCGCTATCTGTATGACGTCGATGGGGTGTATCCCCGCCTCCTGGAACAGCTCAAGCTCCCGTATTACGGCGAAGCCGAAGAGGGCGTAGATGAACGCAGTGTCGCTTCCAGCCGTGAGGGTGCCTCCGTTGTCGAAGAAGTACTTGATGTACTTCATCCAGATGAGGTACTTCTCCTTCCACGCCACCTCGTCGCTTGTCTTCCACTCGAAGAAGTGGGTGGCGTGGCTGCCGGGCTGCGGGCTGTAAGCCTCCCAAAGTTGGCGCACGGTGTACCTGCTGTGCCAAGGCAGAGTCTGGACGCGGACGTGGTCCCTGTGCCCCTCGTACACCACCATCGTCGGGTCCCAGACGGTGCCGTTCTCGATCATCGTGTCCAGCACGTCCATGACCCTGTCCTCGTACATGTCGGCCTCCTGCCAGATGTAGCCGCTGTACCTGAACCTGTCCACCTCGTCGCTGTAGTTATAGTCAGGCGGGAAGCTCTGGGTCCCAGGCAGCGCAGCCTGCGGGATGCCGTAGGTGTGCTCTATGCTGATCTTGTCCAGCCCGGCGTAGGTCACGTCCAGCGCGTCGATCTCGCCGCCCTGAGCGATGTGTATCGCCACGCCCGCGGGGAGATCAGCCTCCCTCGCGCCCTCCGCCATCACCTGAAGAATCTCGGGGGTCACGTGGGGCCGCGGGATGATCTTTAACCCGTCGACGCCAAGCGCCTTCAGCTTCTTCACCGCCTCCCGCGCCTCCTCCACGGTGTGGACCTCGGTGGGCCAGCTGCCCAGCACCACTAGGTTAGGGGCCGTGATCTTATTCTCCGCGCTCAGCCGCTTATGCTCCAGCAGCTTCTCGTCCGTACCGAAGCCGCAGGTCCTGACGGTGGTTATGCCGTGGGCGAGGCACAGCTTGTACGCGTACTCGGCTCCCTTCGGCCCACACTTCTCGTCGGCGATGTTGATGTGAATATGCATGTCGACTAGGCCGGGGAGCACGTACATCCCCTTGGCGTCGATGACGCGGTCGCCCTCCGGCCTCGTTGGCTTGTACCTGTTGAGGCTGATGGCGTCCACGTTGACTATCTCGGCTATCTTCCCGTCCTCTATGAGGATGTCCACGGGGCCGTAGGGCGGCGTCCCCCTCCCGTTTACGAGCATGACGTCCCTGATGACAAGGCGACTGTACTCGACTCCCTTAGAACCAGACATGGGTTCAAAGGTGTCCAGACGGCTAAAATGGTTATCGCCCCCGCGCTGTGAGCCCAGCCTCCCATAAAAGCCAATAACCAGACGGCACTAATTCACATCGAAACCTCAGGGCGTGTATCCATGAGCTACTACGAGGAGCTTATAACCAAGATGGCGGACAGCGGCGACGTAGCCGGCGTCCTGCACCTCGCGAAGTGGATACAACGCAACGAGGGAAAGAACGACCCCGTCGCGAATCTGCTTATAAAGATTGGCGACAGGCTCCTCGCCGGCTACAAGAACAGGGAGGCCGCCCAGCTATACCTCGCCGCACAGGACATCTCGCAGACTGACGAGCTCAGGGAGACCATCACGAACAAGATAAAGAATCTCCGTCCCAGTGAACCCGCACCTAAGAAGAGGGAGCGAAAGGAAGAGGCGCCGCCCAGGCCGACGCGGGACTTCAAGGTCTCGCCGGACACGGCCGAGGCGCACCTCATATACGCCAAGTTCTACGCCCGCATTAACAAGCCGAACCAGGCCGAGTACCACTTCTACAGGGCGTTGAGCCACGAGGAGGACAACGTCGCGGCTCACCTCCACTTCGCACAGCTCCTAATGGACCAAGGTAGAGACGATGAGGCCGAGAGGCAGTACCGACGAGCGTTGAAGACCAGCCCAGACGACGCCACCGTCCACAACAACATCGGCATACTCCTCTACAGGCTGCATAGGTACGAGGAGGCGGAGCACCACTTCAGGGAGGCGGTCAACCTAGAGGCGGACGCCACCACCCTCAACAACCTCGCGAACCTCCTCTCGGACATGGAGCGAAGCGACGAGGCCGAGGCCTGGTACAGGGAGGCCATCAGCCTGGACCCCCGGGACAGCAACACGTACAACAACTTCGCCCTATTCCTCTGGAACCACGAGAGACCTGTAGAGGCCGACGCCACGTTCAGGCAGGCAATACAGCTGTCACCAGACGAGCCGACGCTCCGAAGGAACTACGCAAAGTTCCTCGTGAACCAGGACAGGTACCGCGAGGCGGAGGCCCAGTACAGGGCCGCCAACGCGCTGGAGCCCGAGAGCGCCTCGACACACATGCTCCACGGCGTCACCCTCTACAGGCTGGGCAGGACCACGGAGGCCGAGAACCAGTTCAGGGAGGCCATCCAGCTGGAGCCCCGAAACGCGGAGGCCCACCTCCACTACGCCGTCCTCCTCACCCACAGGGGCAGCTACATGACGGCTGAGAGCCACTACCAGCAGGCCGTCGCCCTCGATCCCATGTCACCCACCAACAGCCTCGTCTACGGCATATTCCTGACAAACAGGAACAGGCCGAGGGAGGCCGCGGAGTACTACGTGAAGGCCATCGAGCTGGCGCCTGACGCCTCCGAGCCCCACCTCTACTACGCCCGGCTCCTCAGCGACATGCACCAGAACAAGGAGGCATCCTCCGAGTTCAGGGCAGCCCTCAAGGCGGGCCCCGACGACTACGAGAACCACCTCTACTACGCCCAGTTCCTCGCCAAGACCGACAGCCCCTCCCAGGCCGACCGCCACTTCAGGAAGGCCCTTGAGCTGAATCCGGACAACGCCCGCACCCACTTCAGCTACGGGATACACCTCGCGAAGCACGGGCTGAAGGAGAGGGCTATGAGCCACTACAACAGGGCGATGGAGCTGGACCCCCAGTACAGGGAGCTCGCGGAGCGCCTCATCGGCTGAATGTGTGTTCTCGCTTTCACCTACACACGGCTATATACAGATCTCAGACATGGATTGGTAAACAAGGTGAAAGTTCTTGACCGTTGAACTAGAAGTGGTACCACAGGCTGTTCATGATAAGAGTATCGCGGAAATAGCCCGTGACGCCACACCTAAAATCGTTATTCTCGGCGTAGGCGGCGGCGGAAGCAACATCGTTTCATGGATGGACAAGAAGATAGTGGGCGCCAAGACGGTGGCCCTCAACAGCGACGCGCAGCACCTCACCACCAGCAAGGCGGATGAACGGGTGCTTCTCGGCTACACTCTCACAGGCGGCCTCGGCTGCGGCGGTTTCCCTGAGCAGGGACTCAAGGCGGCGGAGGAGAGCGCCATCGAGATAGAGAGCGCCATAGGCGACTCTAACCTTGTCTTCGCCACGGCGGCCCTCGGCGGAGGAACCGGAACAGGCGCGGCCCCGGTGGTCGCCCGCATAGCCC
>JAFGTA010000070.1 GCA_016934355.1 Candidatus Bathyarchaeota archaeon
CCCCCCGAGATGCAGGGCAGGGTCTTCGCCACACGTGCCATGATAGCCCGCATAAGCCAGCCCGTAGCCATGGCGATAACGGGGCCCCTAGCCGACAGGTTCCTCCTACCCGGGATGATGCCGGGCGGCGCACTCGCCCCGGTCTTTGGCTGGCTCGTGGGCACGGGACCCGGCGCAGGCATCAGCCTCCTCGTGTTAGCTATGGGGCTTCTAGGTACGGTAATCGGCTTCGGAGCCTACGCTTTCAAACAAGTAAGGGACGTGGAGGCCCTGCTGCCGGACCACGACGTTAAGCCGGAATCCGTCGCCGCCGAGGCTCCACGCGGGGACTGACGTACTCCTTCCTGACCCTTAGGTCGTTCCTCCGGTTCCTCCGCACCCAGTCCAGCAGAGACTCCTCGACGCGCTCCACGAGTCACAGCAAAGAGCCACCCAATATAAACCGAGCCCATGATCTCGGTGCAGAGGGACGGGTGAAACAGGAAAATTTTTTCCGATGCGGCCTGTAGCAGGTCATGAGATGCCAACCGCCAACGTAAACGGAATAGAAGTCTACCACGAGACCCATGGACGAGGCAGCCCCCTCACCCTCATAAACGGCTGGGGAGGCAACCTCGACAGCTGGAGCAAACAGATGATCACCGCACTCGCCGAGCGCCACCGCGTCATCACAATGGACAACAGGGGCACCGGCCGTAGTGGTAAACCCGACGAGCCCTACACCATGGACATGCTCGCCGCGGACGTCGCCGGGCTGCTGGACGCCCTAAGCGTCGAGAAGTCACATGTCATGGGGTTCAGCATGGGCGGCATCGTAGCCCAGACCGTGGCGCTGAACCACCCCGGGAAGGTGCGGAGCCTAGTGCTCTGCGGCGCCAACCCAGGCGGACTCCACAGGGTGGGCTCCAGCGTCCACGTTCAGACAGAGCTCGCCCTCATCGCCAGCCCCCTCCCCGAGATGACCGAGAGGGACCGCACAGTTAAGCTCCTGTACCTACTCTACCCGAGGTGGTACGTCGAAGCAAACCTAGAGGAGCTGATACAGGACGAGACCTACAGCGACCACCCCACCCCCGACTACGCTCTAGTCAGACAGAGCCAGGCCATAGCCGGCTTCCACAGCCACGACAGGCTACCCACCATCAAGGCGCCGACCCTCGTCATGACCGGCGAGGAAGACATCTTGGTGCCGCCGGGCAACAGTGAGATACTCGCAGACAGAATACCCGGAGCCGAACTCGTGAAGATACCTGGAGCCGGCCACGGGTTCCTAAAACAGAAGACAGCTGAAGCCATGCCCGTGATCCTAGGGTTCCTGGAGAAGGTGGACCGAGGCTAGCCCTCGGCCAGCCTCCCGAAGACGTCCGGGGTCATCCTGAACGTCGTCCACCCGTCCATGCCCTTGGCGCCCAGGCTGAAGTAGAACTGCCGCGACGGCTCGTTCCAGTCCAGCACCGTCCACTCGACCCTTCCGCAGTCCCTCTCAACGGCTATCTGGCATAGACGCTTGAGCAGCTCGGTGCCCACCCCGTTGCCTCTGAGCTCCTCTGGTACGAAGATGTCCTCCAACCAGAGGGTGGGCTTCGCCTCGAACGTGCTGAACGTGTAGTAGTAGAGGGCGACGCCCAGGTAGGGCGGCCCCACGTCCCCCGTGTTCTCCGCCAGCAGGCAGTCGAATATCTTGTCGGGGCCGAAGCCGTATCTCATGTAACGCTCAGGTGTTCCCTTGAACTCCAGCTTCTCGTAGACGCTGAGCTGGTAGCATAGATCGAGTATCACGGGGACGTCTTCCTCGGTTGCCACGCGTATCCTCCATTTCAGACCGGGTATCTTAGGCAAATCGGGTCACTACCCCAGCATACCGCCCACACCCGTAATAGGTTTTATCTAGTCACTGGCCGGATTGCCGGCGAGGAACTGTGCCAAGGTGAACAGGTTCAGGTGCTTGGCTTCCCGGTCGTAGTGGCCGAGCTGGAAAAACAGCTGGACGCTGTACCCCACGGTCAACGCGGACACCAGCGTCCCGACGCCCACGGGGCCACCCATGAGGTACCCGATGACCAGCACAGTCACCTCGATGGCTCCACGGATATGAGAAACCGGTCTACCAGTTTTCTGAACAAAACCCATCATCAGGCCGTCCCTCGGCCCCGCGCCGAGCTTAGGGTTCAGGTAGAAGAAGCTGCCCACCCCGATGGTGACGATGCTACCCACCAGTAGCGCAGCCTGGCTGACCACCCCTGTGGGCAACGGTATCAGCCCCCAAGCCATTATCACGTCGATGAAGTACCCGATGAAGTACATGTTCATCAGCGTCGCGAACCCCGGCGGGAACCCCAACAACCACCCTATCACAAGAACCGCAAGCCCCACCAACTGAGACGCCTGCCCGAGGCTCAGCGAAGAAACGTTCACGATACCGACGCTCAGGACGCCCCACGGACTCATCCCGAGCCCCGAGTACAGGTTCATCACCACGCCGCAGGCGAACAGGAAGAGCCCGAAGAAGAGGCTCGGCAGCCTCATCAGGAACCAGCGCAGGTTATCAGTCGACACATTACACACCTACGGCTTGAAAACGACCTTCCCGCCGGTCCTGTCTAGGGCGACCCTGAAAGCCTCTTCAGCCTCCTCAAGCCTGAACCTGTGGGTCAACACCTTCCCCACGTCGACGTCGCCGCCCGCGATAAGCGCTATGCTCTCAGGGAAGTTGGCGGGCCTCGCGTCGTAGGCGCCCCTGATCACAAGCTCTCGGCGCACGAGCCAAGTCATGTCGAGCGGCACCTCTCGCCCGAAGATGCCGACAACGGTGACGTTCCCCCTCTTCTTGACGATCCGGGTGGCCTGCCTGGCCGCCTCGGGGGCTCCGACGGCTACGAATGCGATGTCTGCGCCGTCGCCGCCCGTCATCTCCATGACCCTGTCCTCAAGGCTCTCTTCCTCGACGTTCAGAATATCCAGTCCGAGGCTCCTCGCTATTCCGAACCGGGCCTCGTCCAAGGCTAGGCCGGTCATGAGCACCCTTGCGCCTCCGAGCCTGAACAGTTGTGCGCTGAAGAGGCCGATGGGGCCGCAGCCCTGCACGACGACGAGGTCGCCGGCTTCGAAGGGCGTTATATCCCGCACGAAGTGGATGGCGTTGCTGAGGGGCTCGACGAGGGCAGCCTCCTCATATGTCATACCATCGGGTATACGGTGAAGCAGCGTGTAGGGCACTGCGACGTACTCTGCGAAGCCGCCGTCGGTGTGGATTCCGAACAGCGTTGAGCCGTCGCATAGGTTACTCATCCCTTGTTTGCAGAAGCCGCATTCGCCGCACGCCTTCACGGATTCGCTGAGCACCCTGTCTCCGACGCTGTAGCCTTCGACGTGGTTCCCGAGAGCCGCTATCTCGCCTGAGAACTCGTGACCCATGACGACGGGGAGCTTCATGGCGCTGTACGCCGGCGTGTAGTTGTAGATGCCGAGGTCGCTTCCGCAGATGGCCGCGGCCTTGACCCTGATTAGCACCTCGCCGGGAGCCACGTCTGGGATCGGTAAGTCCCGTACCTCGACCCCCGGCTCGGGTCGCGCCTTCACGACGGCCTTCAAGCGTTTCACCAGTCACCGAACTAGGGGTACACCCTGTCTTAATGTTTTCCCGAACCCGTCGAACGGTTCGAAGCTCATATCTAATGTGAGGCGCATCTGTACAGCCATGAACGACACCGAGCGCATGGTGCTGGACCACATCGACGTAGAGGGCATGATGAGGTTCATAGAGTCACTGGTATCGACGCCCAGCTACGGCGGGAAAGAGACGGCGGCCCAGAAGGTGGTTGCAATGAAGCTCAGGGACCTCAGCTTCACCGTTGACACATGGATGATCGACTATGACGAGCTGAGGAGACACCCAGACTACAGCATGAGCATCCCCCGTGACGAGGGGATGGGCGTCGTCGGCGCCTGGGGTGAGGGCGAGGCCAGCCTCATGCTATGCGGGCATATTGACACGGTGGCCCCCGGGGAGCGGGGCAACTGGGATACGCCTCCTCTGGAGGCGACGGCGAGGGACGGCAGGCTCTACGGGCGGGGGGTGGCGGACATGAAGGCTGGGCTCGCCTGCGGCGTCTACGCGGTAAAGGCTTTGATGGACGCAGGGGTCAAGCCGAGGGGGAGGGTGCTTCTGGCGAGTGTCATAGGGGAGGAGGACGGCGGGTGCGGAGCCCTCGCCACCAGCCTCCGCTACTCGGCTGACGCCGGGGTCATCATGGAGCCTACCGAGGTCAAGATCGCCCCCGAGATCGCGGGTGCCATGAGCTTCACCGTCGCGGTGCCGGGGCGGGGCGTCCACGCCTGCGTCAGGGAGGAGGGGGTCAGCGCCGTCGAAAAGTTCATCGTCCTCTTCGACGGCCTCAAGGAGCTTGAGCGGGAGCGCAACGACGGAGTCGACGACCCTCTGTACAGAAGGTACAGGACTCCCTACGCCCTCAACGTGGGCACGGTGGAGGGCGGCGACTGGCCCGGCACCGTCCCTGAGCGGGTCGAGTTCAAGGCTCGCCTCGGCGTGAAGGTGGGTGAATCCAAGGAGGAGGCGCGGAGGCAGCTGGAGGCCAAGATAGACGAGATTGCCGACGGCGACCCGTGGCTCAGGGAGAACAGGCCGACGGTCACGTGGGACGGGTACAGCTTCGCGTCTTCGATGGTACCAGTCGACCACCCCGTCGTCGAGGCTTTGGCCGGGTCCTACAGAGATGTGACGGGCGAGGAACCCGTCTACGAGGGTATGACCTACGCGTCGGATGCGAGGCTCCTGATAAACGTGGGCGGCATCCCCACGGTGGTGTTCGGCCCCGGAGACGTCCGGGTGGCTCACGGCGCGAACGAGTCCGTGAGTGTTGACGAGCTCCGGACGGTGGTGGAAACGCTGGCGTTGACGGTGCTCCGGTTCCTCGGTGGTTAAGGATTAAGCCGCGTTGGGTTCTCCTCGCCGCGGTTTTCTTTGTTGCAGGTAACCTGCAATATCGGGAAAAAAAATTCAGGCGCGTGGGGCACGCGGCGGGTTAAGCATGAGTTTCCGTGTATACTGGTTATTAGTAGCCGGGGCATACTGGAGATCGTCTATGCGTTCGATGAGGCCGGGAGTCAAGCGTGGCGGGGTTCTCCTAGCAATAATGATCGTAGCCGTGATTGTATTTCTCCGCCCCTTCGGGAACCAGCCTGAGCCCAACCCTGGGCTTGGGACGGTGAGGATCGGGTTGATCGACTGCTTCGACTCCGAACATCTCCCCGAGACCAGCGCCTACTACATGTTTCTGGGGGAGTACGCCGAGGATGAGGTGAACAGGTTCTGCGAGGACGAAGGCATCGACATCAGGTTTGAGGTTGACTTCTACCCTGTGGAAGAGTTCGAGGACACCCTCGAGGCGGTGCGAGACTGCTGGGAGAACGGCACACGGCTGCTTGTGGGGTTCCCCAACAACGCCGCCCTCTCCCTGGGGATGAGCCACCGCTACGGCGAGCTCGTCATAGTCAGCATAGGCTCGAGTCAGCCTTCCGGGATGAACCTAGACGACACAGTGTTTAGGCTGCACCCGAACAGGCATCATAAGCTGGGGCCTCTGGCGAGGATGATGTACGAGGGCGGTGTGAGGACCGTCCTGCCTCTCAGGGACTTCACGGACGGCGTCGACGAGTTCATCGAGGAGTTCACCGCGCTGAGAGGGACCGCCCTCGACGAGTTCACCTACAGCTGGCACAAGGAGAACGAGGCCTATGTTATGGATTTCGATGTGGAGCGGTTCTCGGGGCTCGTCACCGAGTTAGTCTCCCGTGAGCCGAGGGGGAGCGTCGCTGTTCTTTATTTTGGCCAGGACGAGATTAGCCAGATACTAGATAGATCGCTGGAGTACCCTAACGTCACAAGCGTACAGTGGTTCAGCTACGAGTCGTCCTGGTATTGGAGGGAAATGGAGGGCCTCAGACCTGCGCTATCGGATATCAGACTGCTGTCTCTCGAGGCGAACGTCTCGGACAACGAAGGCTTCAGGAGGGTGAACAGCGAGTTCAAGGAGGAGTTTGGGCGAGGCATGAGCCTCGTGGAGGCGAACATCGTCGACGGGGTTTGGGTGCTCGCGTTATCCGTTATCGAGGAGAGGTCGCTGGACGTTGATCTGTTGAAGGAGAGGGTTCCAGTCGTCGGCTCAGAGTACCTCGGGGTGACCGGGAGGTGCCTGCTCGACGGCTACGGGGACAGGGACAGCATAGACTATGTTGTCTGGGGTTTCAGTGAGCTGAACGGTGAAGCCGTGATAACCAATTTCGGTAGATACGATTTTGAGAAAGACAGTTTCGTTTGGATCTAATAACTTTATGACGTGGCTTGGTTTTCGCTATGGCAGGTAATTTAAAAAAATTTTTTCTGGCTGTTTTCTAGGCGTTTTAAGCCCGATTTGACGGGTTTCAGAGAGATTACCACGTGTAGTTATGGAATATTTCGCTGTAGCCGTGATTCGGTTGTTTGTTGCATGTAGCCTGTAATCTTGAGAATTGTATTGGGTGTTCTTTGGGGGGGTCTTCAAGGCAGTGGTTGCCCCACTGGGCTTGTGTCTTGTTACTTAATAAGAATGAAAAAATTCTGTGTGTTTCCTGTATCTTTATGCGTTGATGCCGTCTGTCTTGATATCGTTATATTAATTTATACATAGCCTACGTTATAGTTTGAATCAGGGGCTTGGTTTAGAGTTAAGCCTCCGGGTTCACCGTGACGTATTTAACCTCGTTAGAAGGTATCAATATAACGCTCGTTCACTCCAAATGCCTGCAAGGAAACGGAGCTTGGACCCACACGCGGAGATAAAAGGTATGACTCAGGAACCAATTAAGGCCCCAGATGGCTTGGACATCAACATAGTGAACGTCGTAGCGTCTGCAAGCCTCGACCAGAAGATCGATTTACTCTCCATCATGAAGGTTTTCAGGAACGTCGAGTACCGCCCGAAACAGTTCCCCGGGCTCGTGTTCAGGTTGAAGAGACCGAAGACGGCGACCCTCATCTTCGGCTCAGGTAAGATGGTTTGCACAGGAGCCAAGTCTGAGAAGATGGCTCGAAGCGCGGTAAAGAAAGTCGTCCGGGAGCTCAAGGACAACGGAATCGTCATCCTGGGCAAACCGAAGATTGTCATTCAAAACATGGTAGCGAGTGCGAACCTCCACGGATCGATCGACTTGGAGACAGGTGCGGATATCTTAGATAATGTGATGTATGAGCCTGAGCAGTTTCCCGGCCTCATCTACCGAATGAAGGACCCTAAGACGGTTCTTCTCCTTTTTGCGTCAGGCAAGCTTGTCTGCACCGGGGCAAAAAGCGAGGAAATGGTTTACGAGTCCGTCGCCAAGGTTCTTGAGGTCTTAGAGGAATACGATCTTATCATCAAGGATTAGCAGGGATCAGAGGCATCGTATGTCGAGTGTTTGCCTGATGCATAGACTTTGACTATTGTTTAAGAGATGACTCTGATACTCAGATAACAGAATTATTCGCCTTGATGGAAGGAGGAGGCTACTTGATTTGCTCCAGCAGCTCCCGCATCCCGGCGGCGTAGTCACGGAACGCCTCTGCGCCCACCGACGTTATCTCAACCACCTTCAACGGTCGCCAGTCGAGGACGTGACTCGTCTTCACGTACCCCGCCTCGACAAGCTTTCGTAGATGGTGGTCCAGGTTGCCCGGAGTCACGCCTAGGAGCCTCTGAAGCTCCGTGAACCCCACCCTCCTGTGCAGATAGAGAAGAAACATTACGGTGAACCGGCACTGGGCTGAGAAGACCTCCCCTCGTTCGAGCACCTCCAGGGGGTCAGCCAACCCAGCCTTCTCCCTCAAGCAGCCTCCAGCAGCCTACCTGCGTTCATCGCCGAGTACACCCCGCCGCACACGAAGCTCACGGCGTAAACCGCTAACACTGCGACCTCCACCTCAAGATAGCCGCCGTAAAGGAAGACGGGGAGACTGGCTAAGATGTTGATGACCCCGATGATCAGCAGCTCCCGCCGTTTCTGGTGACCCGCGTAAGACAGGACCACGTATGATACCAGGCTCGCGGCGCCGCCGGCCAGTGACCACCCTACCCCGGTGAACGGCTCTGGGATGTAGCCCACGAGGAAGAACGCGACGAACCATATACTGAACATCAGGACCATGAAGGGCAGGTCGCGGTTATCGTCCCTACCCGACCGCCTGGAGGAGAGGACGCGGGCTGAGGCGAACAGGTAGATGTTGGCTAAGATGCCTACGCCGGCTAGCAGGATGGTGGAGGCGACGGCGAACATGGTGGGGGTCATGTCGAGGAGAACGGAGAAGCTGTCTGCCTTCAACACCATGAAGAACACCGCCGGCCCGACGAGCCCGTTCACTATCAACGCCAAGCCCATGGCTCTCTGGTAGAGGTACTGCTCGTAGCGCTCGACCGTCTTGATGGCTTCGCTGAATCTCTTCAGGTCCTCCATTCTCGTTCAAATAAGGTTAATCTGATAGATATAAAAAATGGTCAAACTCTGCCGGGCAGAGAAACACCCCAATATATATTCGGCGAAGCTCTGCGGCGCAGAAAATGACCCCGCCTTATTAACGATACTTGGTTCAACGGTCTCGAAAGGATATGAGAGAAGGAATGGGAGCCCCCCAGCTCTTCGACGTAGAAGCTGCGAAGGCTTTCCTTGAGCAGTTCTGTCTACACCTCCTAGTCGAGGTCACCGCTGTGAGCCTCATCGATCAGGTGGTCATGAACACGGCCCTGAGCATGGTATTGGGCGTCGGCTTGGTTGAAGGCGTCAGGGTGCTTTGGCGTGGATGGAGGAGAAGACGGTGAATGAAGCGTCTCAGGTGAGTGGAACCAATCTGGTGGCACAGGTACTGAGTCAGCCTTGGATACGGTGGAACCCGGGCAGGGACACGGTTCTGGCGTTGGCGACTCTACTATACTTCATACCGTCGTACTATCTGGGGGCAAACACGGGTTCAACACTCGGCCTGCTGAACTTCCTGTTCGCGACCACGGTGGTGCTGGTGATCCTGCCAGCCTACTACGTGCTGAAGGTGATGAGGGAGCCAGCGAGTGAGATCGGGTTCACAGCCAGAAACCTGTTACCGAGCCTCGGGATCAGTACGCTTCTCGTGTTGAGGTACTCGCCGGGGCTCAGGGCGGCTCTGGTCTCCATACCGGAGGCTAACGTGTTGCCTCATCTGCTGTACTGCGGCCTGTGCCTGTGGGAGCCTTTCTTCATCCACTGCTGGATACAGCTCAGGGTCGACAAGGCTTTCGGCATCCTACCTGGGATCGCCGCCGCCGGGCTCTGCACCGCCGCGTACCACGTGGGAACGTTCCCCGTGAGCATGGTGTTGATGCTGGGGTTCTACGGCCTGTTCTACGGGGTGCTGTTCAGGCTGACCAGGAACATCTTCACTCTGTGGCCGCTAGCGTGGGCGGGGGCCTCAGCGATGGGCACCATAGCGGGTGGCTTCGTCTTCGGCTGGAGCCACGCAGCTCTCTACGGCGTCATCCTGCTCGTGCAGCTACTCAGTATACTGTACCTTTACAGGTCTGGGAGGCGGGGTGCCGAAAACTCATATGAGGCACCTGCGATTGATGTTAAAACCAGGAGCAGCATGGAGTTCCAGGACTGGGCGAAGGCATGCGTCTACGTTCCCTTGATGTTTTACCAGTTCTACCTTTCGTGGCGTTTCTACAATGGGTTGGGGCTGGACTGGGCTGCCAACCTCGGGTGGCTGGTGCTCACACTCTCGGCGGTGTTCGGCTGGCTCCCCATATACGAGTTCAAGAGGCGCGGCGACGTACCGGATGACAAGAGCTACATGCACACGACGAGGCTGGTGACCTCCGGCGTGTACAGCGTGGTCAGGCACCCCCAGTTCCTCGCGGGGATACTGGTGACCCTGAGCATGATGCTGATGTCCCAGCACGTTCACAGCGTGGTGGCGGGGCTGGTGGCGGCAGTTGTGTACGCGTCCGATGTGCCGCCTGCGGATGAGAGGCTGGTGGAGAAGTTCGGTGACCCCTACATCAGGTACAAGGAGCAGGTACCCGCCCTCAACTTTGTCACGGGTATTCTTCGACTAGCGAAGAGAGACGCCACGCCATGATGAAGACTCATCAAAGATTTGCTTTGATTACGCCCTCCCTGTAACTTCAGAGAGAAGGAAATCACTTCAGGAAACCGGAGTCTCGCTCCCTGAGGCGTCCTATCGTTCCTCTGATGAAGGCGATCTGACCCCTGTGGTGAAATAACTCACCGAGGTAGGCGAACAGCCCTATTTTACGAGGGTAGGGACCGGACATCATCTGCACCACCTCCTCAAGCTGCTCCTCGGACAGCCCGGCGACGCCTTCCAGCACCTTCTCCTTACCCTTGTGGATGTCACCCATCAGCTTCTCAAGGCTGCAAGTGTGCTCGACGTAGTCGCTGGGCCAGCCTTCCGGGGCGTACTCGATGTCCCCTTTTATTATCCTAGGCATGTTGAGGTTTGTTATCCTGCTCAGGTGGTTCAGTATCGACTGGATGTCGTTGCTGGCCTCCGTGACCCTGTAAGTATACTCGTTTTCATCTGCTCCTTCGAGGGTTCGTTCAAGGGCTGAGAAAGCGAACTCGAACGCCTCTCTAAGAACCTCTGCTTTGGCGGACAATGAGCCTCAATAACCGGATTGAACAGTACTCCTTATATTTTGTACCCAAAATCACCTTTCTCCCCTTTTTCCTCCGCGAGACTATCGGGAAAGCTGGGAAGGGTTTATCTTCAGCTATTGTGCGATGCGTTTATCCCGTCTCCTGTTTATCCGGGTAAGTGATGATCTCTTATGCCTAGCCCAGTCTATCTGAAGTGCAGTAACCCCGGCTGCGGGAAGCAGAACCCGGTTTACGGCGACATCGTCCCCGGAAAGGAGTACACCTGCATTTTCTGCGGATGCGTGTTCAAAGCCCCAGAGAAAACCAACGTTGAAACAGTTGATAAAATTAAACGGAGCCGGGGAAAAAAGCCCAGACGGAAGGAAAGCCGACCAGAGAACAGAAACCTTAGGAAACCCATGGTCTAGCCTCTCCTGATAGGTCTACGTCGAGTATGCATCACTGTAAATTTGGGTAAGGAATACCAGTTTCTTTCATGGAAAGTACTCAAAAACAAAGTTAAGAACAAGTACAAGGGGAGTCTACCTTATGGGAGCCCCCACTGTCTTCACTGGTAGGTGCGAATAAACCATGCAGGCGCAAAAGAAACTGCCCATAGAGGAGATCGAGAAGCTGGGATACTACGACTTCATGGGATACCTCGAAGTGCCTTACTTCAACATCGGGGGAGTCGCATCCATAGACCGGCTGGCGGAGCTTCTAGGTTTAGATGCGGACACCAGAGTCTTGGAGGTAGGCTGTGGCACGGGCGGGAACGCCTGCTATCTGGCAAACAAGTATGGCTGCCACATCACGGGCATAGATACAGCAGAGCGCATGGTCAAACAGGCTCAGGCGAGGGCCGAGGAACTGGGCATCATGGACCTGGTCGCCTTTAAGGCGGGGGACGCATACGATCTGGACTTCCCCGACGGCTCGTTTGACGTGGTTTACACCATATTTGTCTCTCAATTCCTCGACCCATCAAAGGCGTATACGGAGTTCAACAGGGTGCTGGTAGGCGGGGGTCGGCTTGGCATCAACGAGATGTACAGGGAAGAAGAGGTGCCCCCAGAGATAATGGGTAGGGTGGAGGAGGGCGAACGGGTGTTCAGGGATATAACCGAGCTCCCATTCAGAGTCAGAAGCGACGCGGAGTGGAAAAACCACTTCATAGATGCAGGCTTCGTCAACATCGTTGTGGACAAGTACACCAACGTCGCTAGGAGAGGCGACGCCCTCAAGATGGTTAAGGAGTTCGGCGGTTGGTGGAGGATAGTCAAAACTATCTGGGAGATGTTGGTGCTCGCGGCTAGAAGCAAGAGGATCCGTCAACGCATAGGATTGATCGGTAAGGGTAAGGGTATCCTAGTGAACGACAGGGTAGTTAGCAGATACATAGGATACATCCTCTGTGTGGGGTACAAGTCTTAACCGCGCCTAGATAAACGGGAAATGAGAACAGAATAAATGGGCAGTTCATCAAATTCATGGTATAGTCACATTCATTTTTCAGGTTTTGGTATTCCGACTGAGACTCTAAAATCAGAGTCATCCTTGAATTTACGCGATAAATATGTCGAGCCAAAGAAGACTACATTATCGACGCAAAGACACAGTTGCCGGCGACGATTAGCCAGAGGTGTTCAGGTAAGCGACCTCTGGCGCCTCGAAGTGATAGATAGTAAGTAACGTGTTAGGGATCGAGTTAACCGCGGCGTGAAAAAGATAGCTTGTGAATATGCTTCGCCGAGTGTTATTGTACAGCCACGTGAAGATGACTGAAAGCGACATCCCGTTAAGAACATAGAGGAGCAGAATCGATGGCTCGAAGGGCACAGGGACGCTTAAACCCGGGATCAAAAGTAGCGGCAAGTGCCAGCAGCCCCATATTATCCCCAAGATCAAACTGGATTTCAGGGCGTTATGTGAAACTATCAATCGGTGAAGCGCGTATCCGCGCCACCCCGTTTCCTCGGCTATCGGTCCACCTAGTATCATCCATCGAAGAAAACCGGTGAAAAACAGGTACCATAGGCTCCAGTCGACTTGAGGCGTCCTCCCCAGAAACGTTATGTTAAACTGGATCGCAGCCAGGGTCGTCACAAGATTGATCGCGGGTATGACGAGGTACCACCCTATCCCGACGCGTACTATCTTCCATCTCGAAAGTAGTTTTCTTATCCCTCTCGACCCACCCTGAAGCCAAGCCATTATCAACGCCGCGAAGGTGGGTCCAAACAAGCCGATTAACGCGAGCAGGATAATTTGAATGGGCGTGCTTTCGAATGATACTGAAAACGGACTCAGGTAATAGTATATCACTAGGGGTACCCAAATCCCCCACGAGATAACGTATGATAGTAAAAAGAATGACAGAAGAGGATTCTTCCTCGCTGAGAAATTTATCAGGCTCATATTATGCTCTCATTATTCCAATTGTCTGAATATCATCAATGGTCTCCTAAAGACATGTTGACCATTTTTTTAATAAAAAACACTTAAAGTAGCCAACTACAAGGGAGAATCGCGGGTTTCTGTTTATATCATGTAACTTGATATAAGGCGAAAAATAATCCGGGTGTTCCTTGTTACATGGAACTAATTAATTATAATTATGTGCATATTTTCCCAATATTATCATTTTTCAGTTTAACCGAGCTGTTATCTAGTAGGTGGTACTGCTGTTCAGGGGCACCACGTAAAGATGCTCGAAGTCGGTTTCGTCGGTGGCGCCGTGCCAGTGCATCTCCCCAGCCGGTATGACCACCATGTCCCCGGGCTCAACAACGTGTTCATGATCTTCAGCGGCGACTATCCCCTTCCCCTTGGTCACGAAGAGAATCTGCTCGTGGGTGTGGCTATGCAACTTGTTCCTCACGCCAGCCGGGAAGCAGACGAGCGCCGACTTGAGCTGCACGGCGCCGGTGTCCGCGTTGACAAGTGGAGCCATCCTTATGGTGCCCGTGAATATACCGCCGGTCATCTCCTCTGAAGGAGCCACGCTGGATCTAACAACCTTCGAAACTCGTAGATACCTATGAAAGCCGATATATAGCTTAACCTGGGACGGCTGAAAGGCTCCGGGACCGGGTACGGGGTTTCATGAAGCCTCAATCGACGCGCGTGCAACTAAAATTAACTAAACGGCATGGTGTGGGGTCGTTTCAAACGCGTAGCCGCCCTATCGGTTACCGGAAAAAAACGCTTATAGTAAGTAGCACACTATAAGGGAAAAGCAAAGTCGTCGATCCACCGCGTATTCGACGCGTTTCCATATTTAAATACCAGGCATGCAACGCTTTACTGAGCGCTTTGAAGAAACTGGGGCTCATCGTCAACCCCGTCGCCGGCATGGGAGGCAGAGTCGGACTCAAAGGCAGCGACGGCGCCGACACCCTCAGACGCGCAAAGGAGCTAGGCGCGGAGCCGCAGGCACCCACGAGAACCTTACACGCGTTACAGGCGATCCCAAAGCAGCCAGCATTCAAGCTGTACACGTACCCCGGCGAGATGGGGGAAGACGAGGCACGAGCCGCAGGCATCGAGCCGACAGTCATCGGCAAGATCACCTCGGGCAGCACGACGCCTATGGACACCCGGAGGGCAGCCGCGGAGATGGCTGAACTCGGCGTCGAACTACTGCTCTTCGCAGGAGGAGACGGCACCGCCCGAGACATATACACGGCGATCGACTCGCGTGTGCCCGTCCTCGGGATACCGTCCGGCGTCAAGATACACTCCGCGGTGTACGCAGTCACACCGGCCGCGGCGGGCAGACTCGCAGGCGGCTACCTGGGAGGCGACTCGCTGGAGCTCCGGGACGCCGAGGTCATGGACATCGACGAGGAGGCGTTCAGAGACAACAGGGTCTCGGCTCGCCTCTACGGCTACATGAAGACACCCTACTCACCCGAGTACATGCAGGGCAGCAAGGAGGGCGGCACCAGCCAGGAGCCCCTAGACCTCGAAGCCATAGCCGGAGACATCGTAGACGAGATGGAGCCCGGCACCCTCTACATCGTGGGGCCAGGCTCATCCACGAGGCCCGTAGCGACGCAGCTGGGCTTGGAGAAGACCCTGCTGGGCGTCGACGTAATCAAGGACGGCATGCTAGTCGACGCAGACGCCAACGAGGAGCGGATACTGGCGCACCTCGACGGTCAAACCGCGAAGATCATAGTCACGGTGATCGGCGGCCAGGGATTCATATTCGGCCGCGGCAACCAGCAGATAAGCCCCAAGGTTATACGAAGGGTCGGGAAGGAAAACATCGTAGTTATCGCGACCCCCCAGAAGCTCGCCACCCTCAGGGGAAGGCCGCTCAGGGTAGACACGGGTGACCCGGCTCTAGACCAGAAGCTCAAGGGCTACTACAAGGTGATAACGGGGTACAGGCGTAGAACCCTCATCAAGGTCGAGTGAAATGGAGCTACCAGACGAGCTGCGCGGCGTCATCGAGGGCTACCACATGGAACGGTACCCCTGGGAGGAAAGCGGCGCAGCGATCTACAGGCTCACCGCGGACGGCGCGGAGACGCTGTACCTGAAGACCTACCCTCTCCAAGGCCCACGGAGGCTTGAACGGGAGACCCGGATACTCAGATGGATCGACCAGAGACTCCCGACGCCCACGCCGCTCCACTACACTGTGTACGGGGGCCACGAATACCAGCTCACCTCCGAGGTCCCGGGGACGCCCTGCCACCAGGTAGACGAGGGTGGCTGGGAGGACGCCGTCCGGGTCATGGCCGAGACGCTGAGGAGGATACACGAGCTGGACGGGGAAGGCTGCCCCATCACCAGAACCGCCTCGACAAGAATCGATCACCTACGGAAGTCAGGGGACGCGTCCACGCTAGCGAAGCTCGTGGAGCTTGAGGCATCGGCGCCAGACGAGTCCCCCGTCTTCACCCACGGCGACTACTGTCTGCCCAACATCATCCTGAGAGGCGGGTCGCTGAGCGGAGTCATCGACTGGGACTACGCGGGGCTGGCGGACCCGTACACCGACATAGAGGCGTGCATATGGAGTATAAAACACAACTACGGCGCGAGTGGGGACGACCTCGTCCCCTTCTTCCTCTGGGCGTACGGCCTGGAGGAGCCTGACATGGAGAAGCTGGACTGGTACGACCGGCTCTCGGAGCTTGAGTAGGCTACCTCGGCTTGTAGGGGCCCAGGTACTCCTCCTGCAGTATGTTGCCGCCGTCGATGACCACCTCGCTGCCCGTGAGGTAGCTGGACTCGTCCGAAGCCAGAAACAGCACAAGGTTGCCGACGTCCTCGGGTGTGCCCTGCCTGCCGACAGGTATCTTGTACCCGAACTCCCTCATCTTCTCCTCGGCGTCGGCGCTGGACTCGCTGCCCCTCAGCCCGAAGGCGCTTGGGCTGTGGATGTACCCCGGCAGCACGCAGTTGACGTTGATCCCGTGCTGAGCGGTCTCCAAGGCCAGCGCCTTGGTGAACCCTATCACAGCAGCCTTGGTGGCCCCGTAGGCGGCCTGTCCGCCGACCGGCGCCCCCACCATGGGGCCGGTGACGCTGCTCATGTTCACTATCTTGCCGTACCGGCGCTGCATCATGCCGGGGAGCACGGCCTTGGCGCACCTGAACATGCCGAAAACGTTGATCTCGAACATCCTATGCATGAACGCCTCGTCCATCTCCACCAGCTTCCTGCGGGGGTAGATGCCGGCGTTGTTCACAAGGATGTCCACCCTACCGTGCACTTCCTCGATCCTCGCAACGGTCTCCGCGACCTGAACCGGGTCGGTCACGTCCATTACCACGCCCTCGGCATCGCCCCCGATTGCCTCCGCTGTCTCAGAAACCCTCGGCGAGACGTCGGTTAATACTACAGTCGCCCCGTTCCCTGCCAGCACCCTGCTTATGCCGGCGCCTATGCCCTGCATGGCCCCGGTGACGACTGCTACCTTATCCTCCAACCTCATCGTTTCCCCCTCTTCCTCGTGTACGCCCTCCAGCTCATAGCCCACCTGTCCGGGTCGTCGAATGAGTTGGGCTTAACCGTGTGGTTGCTGCTCCTGTGTGGCGCCGATTTCACCAGTTCGGGGTCGCTGTACGCCTCCCCGATGACGGTCTCCAGCACCATGCACCAGTAGTCGATGTCTGCCTTGCTGTAGGTCTCGCACGGCTCAGGGGTGAACGGCTCCGGCACCAGCCACGGGTGGTGACTCGTGAACATGCTCTGTACGCCGTAGTCGATCATCCGCCTATTCACGTCGCCTACGCCGACGCCGGTCTCCTCCTTCAGCTTCTCCAGACTCCAACGCGCCTGGTCGAGGCGCCGGGCACTGAACGGCAGAGTGACGCCCCTGATCCTCCTCACCTTCTCTGAGAGGTACTGGTTGTTTATCATGCTGACCTCCGCCGCCTCCCTGAGACCCCCAGCGCCTAGGGCGAGGCACCACGCGTAGCTGCGGAGCACGGCCTGAAGGTTACCCATGAAGTCCCTGACCCTGCCGATACTGTAAGGCCTGTCGTAGTCGAGGCTGTAGGCGCCGTCCCTTTCCACTATGACGGGCACAGGCAGGTAGGGCGCGAGAGCCTCGGTGACGCCTATGGCTGCGCTGCCGGGTCCGCTGCTACCGTGGGGGCTGCTGAACGTCTTGTGGAGGTTGAAGAAGCACATGTCGAACCCAGCCTCCCGTGCACGCGTGACGCCGAGTAAGGCGTTAGCGTTTGCCTGGTCGTAGCTACAGAGTCCGCCGGCGTCGTGGACGATGCCCGTCCACTCGTCGATGTGCCTGTTGAATATGCCCGTGTCCTCCGGGTTGGTTATGAAGCACCCCGCCGTCCGGGGTCCCACCGCCTCCTTGAGCGCCTCTGTGTCAGGCAGCCCCGTCTCCGGGTCCGGGTATAGGGTGACCACCTTGTACCCGGCTGTGGCGGGGCACGCCGCGTCGCACGGGTGGCTGAATATTGTTGTTATAACCTCGTCTCGCTGGGGCTCACCGTTGACCGCGTGGTGCTTCCGCATCATCACGGCGTTGTTGTAGGCGCCGGCTGAGCCCCCCGGCGGCTGGAAGTTGAAGGCGTCCATGCCGCTTATCTCGCGTAGGTACGTGTCCCCGAACTCGTACACGATCCCGAGGAGCCCCTGCATGGTCTCCTCGGGCTGAAGCGGGTGGACCTCGGCTATCCTCTCCACCAGCTGCTCGTTCACCTTGGGGCTGTACTTCATCGTGCAGGTGCCCACGCCGATGTCTATGTCCAGCTCCATGCCGAGGGTCATCTGGCTGAGCCGCAGGTAGTGGCGGAGCACCTGAGCCTGGCTGAGCTCAGGCAGCCCCGGCGCCGCCCTCCTCCTCATGGACTCGGGGACGAGCCCCGATGCTTCGCCCACCTTCGCCCTGATCCTTTTCTCCGCGGTGGGCGGGATGAACCCTCTCTCACCAGGCGTGCTCAGCTCGTTTATGACCGGCTCGCTCCACCTCGCCGCGTGGTAGTCCCGGGGCTTCAAGCCAGATCCTCCCTCAGGGCGGACTCCAGTTGAAGCAGCTGATCCAAGCTGTGGGTCTCGGTGACACAGTACAGAGCCGCGTCGCCCAGCTCGGGGTACTCGTCTGACAGGTCGTTGCCTCCGAGTATCCTGCGGCGGAGAAGCGCCTCGTTCACCGTGTTCACCGGTTTCCTGAATGTGACCGGGAACTCCTTGAAGAAGCCCTTGAACGGCACCGAGGCGCCGGTGACCTCGTCTATGAGCGCGGCGGCGTAGTGGCTCTTCTGTAGGATGGTCTCCCCGAGCTCCCGCATGCCGCTGGGCCCGAGGAGGCTCATGTACACAGCGGCTACGATGCCCCACAGCGCCGTGGTGGTGCCCACCCAGTCCTTGGCGTTCTCACGCGCCATGTAGCTGGTGCGGTCGTACATCGCCTGCCCGAAGCCGTACTCGCCCTCTACGGCTGTCTCGGCTATGCAGACCAGTCGTAGTGGGTACTCTGCGACGTACCTCTCCTCGTCTCGGCTGGTGATGAACCCGCAGCTTCCTCCGCCTGCGTACATGTGGACCCCGAGGGGCTGAGCCTCGCCGCAGGCTATGTCGACGCCGTATTCGCTGGGAGGCGCCAGCACGCCGAGGCTTATGGGGTCGACTCCGCAGACGCTCTCGGCGCCGTGGTCGTGGGCGAGTTCAGAGGCGGCTGCTCCCTCCGCCTCGATGACACCAAGGTAGTTGGGGTTCTCGAAGTAGACGCACGCCGTCCTCTCGGTTATCTTGCTTTCGAGGTCACCGAGGTCCATCATACCGTTCTCGGGGTC
>JAFGTA010000071.1 GCA_016934355.1 Candidatus Bathyarchaeota archaeon
ATGGCGTCAGCCCTCGGCATGTGCACGGGGATGCACATAGCCGGCTACCTGAAGCGGCACAACATCGAGTACAGCGGCTTCGAGGTGACAGTGGACAACGAGAGCGCAGAGTCGCCCCGCAGATGCGGCAGGTTCATCACGAGAGTCACGTTGAAGGCGGACCTCGACGAGAGGCAGCTCCGGGAGCTGCGCGATGAGGCGAACCGCTGCTACGTGGGCAACACCCTGAAAAGCGGCGCCGAGATCGACGTGCGCCTAGAGATCGGCTAGAATCTTTTACCGAGTTCTCTGGCTTCTATCAGTAGTGCCTCGTTTTCCTTCACAGGTCTTTTTCCTGTGCCGTACGCCTTGAGGTTGCCCAGAATCTCCATGCCCCAGTAGTGGGTCATCCTGCCGTTCATCCACTCAAGCACCTCGTCGTAGGCTCCGGGGTCGTCCTTACCGCACGTCACCAGGTTGACGCACCTGACGCCTCCGGGGAACAGCTCCCTGTACATGTCGCCGTGGCTCCTGCTGTAGTAGTAGAGGCGGTCGATGAACGTCTTGGTGCGGCTGCAGACGTGGTCGTAGTAGATGGGTGAACCGACCACTATGCCGCCCATGGACTCCAAGTGAGGCATGATCGAGACGAAGTCGTCCTCGGGGTAAAGATACCCGTCGCCGTCAGCCTCAAGCGGCCTCACATCCATGTCGCACAGGTAGAACACGTGGGTCTCGTTCCCGGCCTCCCTCGCCCCCGCCAGAACCTCCTCCACGAGCCTCGCCGTGTTGCCGCCTCTACGCGGGCCCCCGACCACTCCGATGACCTTCATGCCCCAAAGGACAGGTCCAGCCGATAAGAACTTTATTCAAGCCAGGAGGCGGCGCCGAGGAAGCCGTCCAGCAGTTCCCCGCGGCTGCGCCACCTCTGGTTGCTCTTCAGGGTCTTCAGCAGGCAACCCGCGAGCCACACCTTCTCCGGGGTCTTTCCGCCCAGCGACGCCTCGACCCTCTGAGCGATGTCCGTCGCCTCGTCCTCGCCTACGTACAGGGCTTCGATGTCAGGCCACGGGTTCAAGGGCGGCCTGTCCCCGAGCCACGAGTTCACGGCGTCGCAGTACGCCAGCACGTACTCCTCCCTGAACCTGTTGAGCCGCCGCCCACGAGCCTCAGCGTCGCCCCCCGAGAGGCAGAGAAGCGTCGCCTCCATCTGCTGGGTGAAGCAGCACTGGCCTGACCCCTCCACGCAGCCCAGGCAGCTATAAGGACGACCCTCCAGCTCATCAAAGTCAGAGTGTTTCCTGCCGTGGGCCTCACATAGCTCCCTGAACGACGCGGCCTCGGGCATCCCCCGGGCCAGCACGTCCGCGAGCCATCCTGCGCTCCTCCTCTCAGCGTCGCCGAGCCTCCCCGCGAGCGAGTGATACTTCTTCTCGGCTGGGTCATCTGGCTTCTCGCCTCGGAGCGCCTTTCTCAACGCGTCCGAAGTGGAGAGAGCCACGCGGCGCCCTTGATCCCTCAGCGCCTCCTCGGTGTGGACGCCCAGCGTCACGAGGAGCCTCCTGCCCTCGCAGCCGATGTTGGATGCGTCCATGAGCCTCCCCGCCCCGACGTTCCTGATAATGGTCTCGACGCTCCCCGGGAAGAGGGGGTGATACCTGCAGAACTCGGCCATCTGCGCCCTCACGAGCCGCTGATCTTCAGACAGGGATGGCAGCGTCTTCTGCAGCTGGTTGAGCCTCTCGACCTCGTCGTCCCAAGCGGTGGGGTCGTCGCTGAGGGAGACGTTGAACCACATGCCCCAGCACCCACCTCCGCTGCCGGGGGCGACCCCGGCTTCGCCTTGTTCTTCGCCGAGCACCATCTCGAAGCCCGGTGGGACGAAGGGGTACTCCATGAGTCGGGGCAAGGGGCGTCACAGAGATATTGTGGACTGCGTTTAAGACGTTTCTCAGCCCTGACCGGGAGAGACGAGCCCCCATCCATAGGGATATAATGGAAGAAAATTTCATAAGTGATTTATGCGGCCAGCCTTCAGCCAGTTCTGAAGGAAGTGTCTGGGGTGGCTGAGCGGAGGGCGATGAGCGCCGTCATAGCCTCGGTGATCCTGCTCGCGGCCGGTCTGGCTATTGTTATAGCCGTGAGCTACTGGTTGGGCGGCGTCTCGTCGCAGTACACTGGCTTCGAGAAGGTCGAGATCGATTACGGTTACTGCGTCACGTCGTCGGCTGTCACGAACGCGGGCTGGGAGGTCACGCTGAGGCTCAGGAACTCCGGGCCACAGGACGCGACCATCATCAACGTGTTCGTGAACAGCAGGCCCGTTGACGAGTACGGCGTGACGTCCGGCGGCTCACTCGCTACAAACACGAGCGTCGGCACCAGCGTGCCACAGGAAGGAATGACTCTGGCCGGCGGCGCCAGCGACACGGTGTCCATCTGGGTGGGGTCGGGGCTGTTCAGCTCCGGCACCTCGTTGGAGGTGAACCTCCGCAGCTCCTTAGGGATGAACTACTTCAAGCAGGTCAAGCTATCCTAGAAGCCCCGTGGTGAACCTTATATCGCGTTGCGGCTTGTTTGGCTTGAAACGATTTGAAGAGGTACAACGTCGAGGGGAGCTGGCCCGCCCTCGTGACGCCGTTCACAGGCGGCGACGAGGTCGACTACGAGATGCTCAGGAAGCTTGTGAACTTCCACGCCGAGAACCATAGTAGCGGGGTGCTCCTCATGGGCTCGACTGGGGAGGCCATACTCCTCACGGGGGACGAGCGTAAGAGGATCATAGACACTGTCATCGACGAGGCAGGCGGCAAGGTGCCGGTCATGGTGGGCGTCGCAGCCGTTAGCACACGGGACACGCTGGAGAACGCTCGGTACGCAAGGGAGGCGGGAGCCGACTGCGGCCTCGTGGTTCAGCCGCCGTACATCAAGCCCACCCAGGCGGCGCTCTACCACTACTTCAAGGACGTCGCCGACGAGGTGGACCTACCGCTTGTCATATACAACAACCCTGAGAGGTGCGGCGTCAACGTGGAGCCCGAGACCATAGCCAAGCTGTCGCGGCACCCGAACATCGTCGCCATCAAGGAGGCTGGCCCCAACCCCTACGGCGTGATGCGGACGGTGGAGCTCACCCGCGGCGAGTTCAACGTCCTCTGCTGCGACTGCGCCTTCTATGCACTGATACCCGTGGTCATGGCGTCCGGAGGCAAGGGCACCAGCAACGTCACTGGCAGCATGTGCCCACGGGAGTTCGCGGAGCTGAGCAAGCCGTGGGAGAACTACGAGGACGTCCTTACTATGCGTGAGCGTCTCTACACGTTGCTGCCTCTCATCAGGATGATGTACAGCGAGAGCAACCCGGTGCCGCTTAAGGCGGCGCTGAACATGGTAGGAGCAGACGTGGGGAAGCCGCGGAAGCCCCTCATGGAGCTGAGCGACGGCAACGCTAAGGCCATGAGGCAGACCCTGCAGCGCCTCGGCATACTGGACGAGGACAGCTACCAGAGGCAGTTCTTCTCCAAGAAGTGACCGTTCAGAGGGGCCGGGACGATGTATTCGCGGGAGTGCAGGGATGACGGCGACTTCGAGCGGATGCGTCGGCTGCTCATAGAGGCGTACAGCCTGAACGGGAGGTTCCACAGCTGGTGGCTCGAACGGATCGATGGGAACAGGTACCACAGGCCTGTGAAGGGTAAGACCACGGAGTGGCGTACCGGAGTCCAGCTCTGGTTTACAGACGATGACAAGCTTGTAGGCGTAGTCAACCCAGACGGCGCGGGAACGGCGGCGATACAGATACACCCACGCCACAGGAGATTCGAGCCCGAGATGGTGGACTGGGCCGAGATGAACCTCGCCCACAGAGACGGGGACGCCGCCAAGCTGAGCACATGGGTCTTCGACTACGACGAGTGCCGAGAGAAGCTTCTCAAGTCAAGGGGCTACGAGATGACGGGTAAATTCGGGTACACGCGGAGGAGAAGCCTAGAGGAGCCTGTCCCCGAGGTCGAGCTACCGGAGGGCTACGCCCTGAGGACCCTCACAGATGAAGACGACGCGTTGATGGCAGACACTCTGAACCTGGTGTTCGGCAGGGACATCCACACCGCGGAGGCTTACAGGAACCAGCGGACAGCCCCCACGTACCGAGGCGACTTGGACTACGGGCTGTTCACGCGGGACGGGACCCTCGCCGCCTTCACAACCGTCTGGTACCATCCCGAGAACCGTATCGGCGTCTTCGAGCCGGTGGGCACCCACCCCATGCACAGGCGGAAGGGGCTCGCCACCCAGCTCATGTTCCACGGTATGAAGAGGCTCGCGGAGTTCGGAGCAGACTACGTCTACGTGGGCACGGGCTCCAGGGAGGCGCCGAACCGCCTCTACGAGTCTATAGGGTTCACGGAGGCCGACAGGAGCCGCGAGTGGAGCAGAGCCCTCGTATAAAAAAAGGGGGGGTTAGGCTACTTCAGCTTCTTGACCAGCTCGTCTATTGTGACCGCGGGCATGCTCAGTATCTTGATGGTGCCGCGCTTACCCAGCTCGACGCTCATTTTGAACACCGTGTCGTTGTCGGGCGCCTCCACGATGTTTACGAAGTCGTAGGGGCCCAGCACCGCGTACTGCTCCAGCACCTTCACGCCGAAGGCCGCAACCTCCTTGTTGACCTCCTTTATGCGCTCCGGCTTGCTGCTCAGCGTCATCTGCCCGTCAGGTGTCAATGTGGTCAGGAGAATGTATTTGGCCACTGTCTACACCATGAAGACGGTTCGGGCATGGGTTAAAATGGGTATCGAAAACCGTTACACGAGGAGTGTGCGCACTATCCTGGTCATCATCTCGATGAACTCTGGCTCGGAGCCGAACGCCGCCTCGGAGTAGACGAACCTGTGCATGAGGACGTCGATGACCTTGTTGACCCTCGCCTCCCTGCCGACGAGGCTGAGACCTTCCCCGGGGTGCGCCTCAAGGAGAGTCTCCAGAACCCTGGTGACGGGCTCCGCATCGGATTTCATCATGTCCTCCACCGGAACGGACTCGGCGACCCGGTCGTACGCGGCGAGGTTTGAGAGAACCTCGCTCTCCATGGCGGCCAGCACCAGCCTCTCCCCGCGGTGGATATCGATCAGGGTCTCGAAGAGCAGCGTGAGCCCCTCGTCGAGGGACGCCGTCGCCCTTAGACGCTCCGGGTCGAGGCGCTCGGCGAACCTCTTCACGTAGTGATCGGCTATCCTGCGGCGTATCTCCATGAGGATGGATAGTTTCCCCTCGGGGAAGTGGTAGTAGAGGGTGCCGACGCTGACCTCGGCGTCGTGGGCTATCTCGTTGACGTTGAGGCTGGCGTAGCCCACCCGCCTGAACATCTCGTCCGCGATCTCCAGTATCCTCTTCCGTGCCTTGGACTCCCTCATCGCAGAGTCTGTGCGTCTCCCGCGATTTAGACGTTTCGAGTTCGAGTCGAAATCGACATCCTTATATCCGCCACCACCGTACTCGAATTCGAGTCAAACTCGAAAACGGTGGACACTACGACCCAGAAAACCGATCAACCGGAGAGAGAGCAGCACTTCTTCGACTTCGCAGCCGAGGCGGGCCTTACGAAGCACTTCGGCGGCCTCGACGCGACGGAGGAGCTCGTCGAGCTATGCCACATTGGAGAGGACAGTTACGTACTGGACGTCGGCTGCGGCGTCGGGCAGACGTCCTGCTACCTCGCGAAGACGCATGGCTGCAGGGTGGTCGGCGTGGACGTCAACGAGAGGATGGTCGAACGGTCACGTGAGCGGGCGAAGGGGGAGGGAGTCGCTGAAAGGACGGAGTTCAGGGTGGCGGACGCGCAGGACCTGCCCTTCACGGACGAAGCCTTCGATGCGGTGATAACGGAGTCAGTGACCGTCTTCCCGGAGGACAAGCAGAGAGCGGTCAGGGAGTACGCCCGGGTGACGAAACCCGGTGGATACGTCGGGCTCAACGAGGCGACGTGGCTAAAGGCGCCGCCTCCGCCTGAGATAATCGAGTGGGCGTCCCAGGACCTGGGCGCTCAGGTGAAGCCTCTCACCTCCGATGGCTGGGTGGAGCTGATGGAAGGCGCTGCACTGACGGAAATAGCGGTGAACGTCCGTGAGGTTAAGACGCAGAAAGAGGCGAATGAGCTGGTCCGCAGGTACGGCTACGGCGGGATGCTGCTAAGCCTCTTCAGGGCGGCGTCGCTGTACCTCAGGAGCCCCGCCTACAGGAGGTTCGTAGGCGAGGTGCAGAAGGAGGGGATCACCCCGGATAACCTTGAGGAGTACCTGGGGTACGGGGTGTTCGTGGGGAGAAAGAGCTGAGTTCTTGGATGATCTGATCAGCGGCTATGACCTAGAAATCTGGAAAGTCGAAAGGCTCTTGTCTCGGTAAGAAAAAACAATGTTTGGTAAAACGATCTTTGTTTTCGTATTACTTTCACGGATGAAGCCGCCTTAATTGATTTCCTGCTGCTGAGAAGGTTAGGTGGATAATGGAGCCTCGAGCGGGATTTGAACCCGCGGCCTACAGCTTACGAGGCTGCCGCTCTGGCCACTGAGCTACCGAGGCGCCCTTGACACATAATAACGGATAGGATTTAAGAAATATGGTTGTCGGGGGCTACGTCGAGTAGCTGATGATCCCCTTCTGCATCAGGTCCTTTATCTTTTCGTCGTCGAACCCCATGAGCTCCTTGAGCACCTCGGCGTTGTGCTGCCCCAGCACCGGCGCGGGGGTCCTGAGCACG
>JAFGTA010000072.1 GCA_016934355.1 Candidatus Bathyarchaeota archaeon
AGAATGTGGTTTTGGATAGGAATCATCCTAGTGCTGGTAGCAGCCTTCATAATCCCGGCCTTCTACGTCGTTCCCCAGTGGGAACGGGCGGCCGTCATCAGGTTCGGAAAGATAGAGCAGATCACAGAGACAGGGCTACACCTACGCGTGCCGATAGTGGACAGTATCCAACGCGTGGACATCAGGACCCAGACCATCGACCTCATGGGCCAGTCGGCCATCACCAAGGATAACATCAGTGTGGTCATCGACGCCGTCGTATTCATGAAGATAGAGGACCCTGAGAGACTAATACTTCAGATTCAGGACTACCGTATGTCTGTGAACAAGTACGCCCAGACGGCCATCAGGAACATCATCGGAACCTACGACCTGGACGTCCTGCTGGAAAAAAGGGAGGATGTCGCCCTCAAGCTCAAGGAAGAGATCGACCTCCTGGTCAAGGACTGGGGCATAGACATCACAAGGGCTGGCCTTCAGGACATCAGCCTTCCCGAGGACATGAAGCGCGCCTTCGCCGTCCAGGCCGAGGCCGAGCGTGAGTCCAGAGCCGTCATCATCAAGGCCTCCGCCGAGCTTCAGGCATCCGTGAAGCTGAAGGAGGCCGCCGCGAACATGAAGGACCCCAACGCGATGCAGCTCCGTATACTGAGCACCATCGACGACATCAGCAAGGACCAGAGCAACACCATCGTGCTTGCGCTGCCCCTGGAGACGCTGAGGAGCTCAGGCGTTGCGGGGGCCGCAGCCATGGCGGGGCTGTCAGACAAGATAACCAACTAGGCTAGGGACGAAGGCCAGCAGGGCCAACGCCCCCAAGCCTATACATATTTTCCAGAAACTCGTCCTCTCGGCCAGGCCGATAAGTGTCCCCATCGTCGAGTAGCCGACGACCAGCGCAGCCACCACGGATACTAGTGCCGAGGACGTGAACTCGAACCCATTGATGGCCATTAGCCCGAGGCTCGCGGCGAAGCTGGCCGGTATGCTCATCAGGAACGACAGTCTGAGGCTCTCTCCCCCGGAGAAGCCCCTGAATAGCAGCGTAGACGTGGTGACGCCAGACCTTGACAGACCGGGAATAATCGCTAAGCCTTGGACGATGCCAAGAGTCACCGTCTCGCCCCAGTCCAGGCTCGATGCGTCTCTCTCACCTGAGAGGGGTCTGCCTCTCTGAACCACGCCCGTAACGATCAATGCGAGGCCTGTAAGCGCCAGCAGCGCCTCTCCGAGCCCGGCAGACACGTCGAGGGCGAGATATATTGGTAGACCCACGGCCCCGGTGAGGCCGGTTATTACAGCGAGCTTGAGGCGCAGGCCCCTGTTCTCTTCGGTGGCCCCCAACATGATATCCCACACATCGCGCCTGAGGTAGATCAACGCCGCCACCCCTGTGCCGAGGTGCAGGACTATGGCGAGCCTCAGGGTCTCGGCGGGCTCCAAACCGAGGACAGAGACGAGTACCAGCACAAGGTTTCCCTCACTGGACACGGGGAGCCACTCGAGGAGACCCTGCAGGGCGCCTATGATCAATGATTCGGTTATCGAGGCCACAGGATACCCAGTTCTCTTGAGAATAAAACAGCATCTCTGCCTCTTCGTCTGGCGTCGGTGAGTTGGCTCCCCCGTTTAGCTAAGCTTATTATGTTCTAGCTGTTGAGATTAGAAGACCCTGATTGAAGATACTGGTTCTATACGGCTCAAAGCCCAGCTCGAACAGCCAGGAGCTCATAGACACGGCGGTTAGGCTAGGGCACATAGTCATCGACGCCCCGACGGAGGACGTGTCATCTTGGGTCAGCCAGGACGGCTCAGGCTTCTGGGTGGGGAGGGAGGAGGTCACGGACGCGGACATCTGTTTCCTGCGCAGCTACGGCCCCGGCTCATGCGAGCAGATAACGCGCCGCATAAGCCTGCTAGAGCACATGGAGATGGCCGGCATCAGGGTGATAAACAGAAGCTACCCGTTCAGGCGAGCAAGGGATAAGTACGCCACCCAGTACACGCTGCAGGCGAACGGCGTCCCCGTGCCCACTACGTATACGACTGAGAGCCTCGCCCGAGCCTACGAGAAGACCACCGAGATGGGTGATGTCGTCTACAAGCCTATCCTCGGCAGCATGGGCAGGGGCAGCATGAGGTTCCAGGACACTGACCTCGCGTACAACGCGTACCGCACACTTGACAGGCTCCACCACCCGCTGATAATCCAGAAGTTCATCAAGAACCCGGGACGGGACATCAGGGTCTTCGTCATAGGAGGCGAGGTTGCGGGCGCCGTCTACAAGTACCTTCCCGCGTACTCTTGGAAGAGCAACGTGGCCCAGGGAGGCAGGATGGTCGAGGAGCATATGAGCGACGAGGTGCTGGAGCTTGGGCTCAGGGCAGCCGAGGTGGCCGAATTGGACTACTGCGGCGTCGACATCATGGAGGGACCAGATGGTCCCGTGGTGTTGGAGGTAAACGCGTCCCCCGGGTGGCAGGGAATAAAAAGCGCCACAGGGAAGGACTACGCCAAGCTCATTGTGGAGTACGGGGTCGAGCAGGTTGAGTGACAGCCTATCCAGGATACCCCTCAAGATCGCCGTCGTCGGTAAAGGCGAGGCCAGGGGGTACCTGAATAGGCTGACGGCGCCTCTCACCGTCGAGGAGGTGGCCAAGAGGCTGCCCCTTAACACGAGGACTGCGCCGGCTATGGGGTTCGTATCGATACTGATTGGGATGCAGCGCGGCGCCGAGAAGCCAGTGAACGAGGTCAAGGCTGGAACCATCGCCTACTGGCCGCGAGGAGACGCCTTGACGATATACACGAAGGACATGAAGCCCTACGGCCCCGTGAACAAGATCGGGGTGATAGAGACCGGGCTGGAACTGTTCAGTGGGCTGAGAAGCGGCACCAGAGTAATAATAGAGGCTTCTAGTCTCCCCTCAGGGCGTAGACCTTGAGGTTGTGGCTGCGGGCAGCCAGATGAAGGGTGCCGTTGTCCTCCAGGTCGCAAAGCATCCTCTTGGCGACGCTCACCTTGAGGTTGAACCTCCCTGCGACGGCGGTCGGAGTTATAGCCTTCATACCCTTCAATGCGCCCATGACCTCGTCGCTCGTGGCATCGGGTATCTCGATAGCGCCAATGATCTTATCCCTCTTCTCCTTGGCCTTCTTGTCACCCTTGTCCTTGGTGTCCTGCTGCTTCTCCATCTTCTTCAAGCTTTTCTTGCCAGGCATAACGGTTTCACCGATGAAGAGACAGAGTGTTACTGATAAACCCTGCGCCTAAAAGTACTTCTTAAGCTCCTCGGCGTCCAGGCTCCTGAATTTACGGTCCTTCATGGAGATGACGGCCACGTTGACGTCGTTGACTGTAAGCTGCTCCTCCGCCGCCTCCTTAAGGGAGTCCACGGTCAGGGCGACGGCCTCGTCCAGGCTTAGCCCCTCCCTGTACTGCTCTCCGAGAACCTTCATGGCCTTTTCGCTGTTGCGGCCTATGGCGTGCGCCTTATAGCCGCGGTAGCTGCCGCTTGGGTCAGTGGAGATGAGGCTAACCCTGTACTCGTCCACGCCGCCGAAGAGGAGGCTGACTCCGAAGGGTCTGACGCCCGCGTTCTGTGTGTATCTCTGAAGCAGGTCACCGATGGCGCTCGTGAGGCTCTCGATGTCCACGGCCTCGTCGTAGGTCATCACGTTGCTCTGGGCGAAGTACCGGGCCTGGCGGATGAGCACACGTGCGTCTGGGCTGAGTCCCGCGATGGCTACGCCGACGTGGTCGTCGATCTTGTATATCTTCTTGCTGTTCATGGGGGCTGCGAGCCTGCTCTGCTTGGGCTCGATGGCGGCTAGTACGACACCCTCGGGGCTCCTTACGCCCACTATGGGGCTGCCCCGTTTGACGAGTTCGAGCGCGTATTCGACTTGGTAGATGCGGCCCTCGGGCGAAAAGATGGTGATTGCTCCGTCGTACTCTCTTCCACGTGACAAACTGATCAGCCCTGTGTTACCTATTGGAATGAAACCCGCTATTTAAATCCAAGGCTTCTCTGCGTAGCATGATCTTCAATTGGGCATGATGTTTTTTTACCCATAGCATAGATGGGCATAGGAGGGGTCATAAGAATATTTTATTATAGATTCCCGGTAAATCGTGTATAGGAAGCTTAAATGGTGAAACGAGCGGCGATTTTAGGCTGTGGTAGCGGAGGCATGACCATGGCAGTTGATCTTGGTCTCAAGGGCTTCAAGGTGAACCTCTTCGACTTCCCCGAGTTCAACGCGAACCTCAAGATGATTGAAGAGAAGGGGTACATCGAAGCGTACGGCAACCTAGAGGGAAAGGCGGAGCCAGATGTGTTGACGACCGACATGGCTGAGGCCGTGGAGAGCGCCGACGCCATATTCTTGACCATCAGGGCGTACGGGGCCGAGAGGTTCATACTCGAGGCTGCAAAGCACATGGAGCCTGGACAGGTGATAATGAACTGGTCTTCCTACCTGGCTGCCCTCAGGACATACAAGGACTTCACCTCACTCGCGCCTAAGAACACCGTCCTCGGGGAAGGCGCCATCCTGCCATACTTTATTAAACCAACGGCGCCGGGGGTGCTGAACGTTTTCGGGGTAAAGGCCCACCTCTGGGCCGCGGCGATGCCTGGAAACAAGACGCCTCTGCTGATGAAGGCAGTCAAGGAGTTCTTCCCCACCTGCGAGGCGGCTGTAAACGTGCTCTACACGAGCCTGACGAACCCGAACCTACAGGTACACGTGGCGCCGGCTCTGCTCAACACCGGGCTATGGGAGAAGACCGGCGGTGACCTCGAGTTCTACGGTACGCTGATGACGCCGAAGGTGGCCCACGTGATGGACCTCATCGACAAGGAGAGGATCGCAGTCGGTAAGGCACTGGGGCTGGAGCTTCTCCCAAAACCAGAGGTTCTCAAGATGGAGTACGGCCAGTACGGCGTCAAGGGCGAGACCATGTACGAGGTCTACAGCACCTTCGCGAGCCACCGCAGCTGGAGACCCGGCCTCAGCCTGGACGACTTCGCCGCCAAGACCGCGTTCGGGGAGGACCTTCTCTACGGCTATGTCTTCATCTCGGGCCTCGGGGACACGTTCGGCATACCGACGCCGGCCATCGACACAATGGTCGACCTAGCCGAGATCGTGCTACAGAGAGACTTCTGGAACGAGGGAGTCTCCGCCGAGAACCTCGGCCTAGGCGCCATGACCGCGAAACAAATCGTGGACTACGTCACGACCGGGAAATAACTTCCACTGTTCCTTTCCTCGGACGCCTCTTCCGGTTCTGGATACTGTCAAATAACAAGTGGGCTCAATACTCTGGGATACTCATGGTAAAGACCAACAGGGACAGGCTCCTGGAGATCGCCGTCATGGGCGAGGTAGTCCACTCGGTGGTTGAATCCAGCTACATGACCAACTGGGACAGCACCCCAACGGTGGGGCTAGGCCGAGGAGGCATAGTATACAACGTGAAGCCCGGCGACCCGTGCTTCGGGTGGGCGTGGGGCGAGAAGGTGGAGCCCGGCGTCTCCGCTGACGGCGCCGGGGAACCCCGAGAGAAGGGCAGCTTCCGTAACTTCAGCTGCATCGGCAACGAGGCTAAGGTAGTCAAGGGCGAGGCCAAGGGCGAGAAGGGTGTCGTCGTCGGCAAGGTAGGGTACATGCCAGAGGGAGGCCACCACCTTGTGCTCCACTTCGACCAGAAGACCTTGGAGAAGCTCTCCATAGGAGACAAGGTGCAGGTCAAGTCATGCGGCGTCGGCCTGGAGTTCACAGAGCACCCGGGAGTCCGGGCGGTGGGAATCAGCCCCCGGCTCCTCGGGACGATGGGCTTGGGAGAGAACAAGGGAAGGCTCACGGTGCCGGTCACCAAGGTTATTCCACCGGAGTACGTGGGTCAGGGTAGCGGCGGCGCCCCCGCCGAGTCCAACAACTGGGACGTAATGACCCAGAGCCCGGACGCCGTCGAGGCGCTGAAGGACCTACGGCTCGGCGACATCGTGTGCCTCCGGGACATATTGACGGCGTGGGGCAGAGGCTACTTCGAGGGCGCCTGCACGGTGGGCGTCGTAAGCTGCGGAGCCAGCAACCGGATGGGTCAGGGCATCGGCGTCACCACCATAATGACTTGCGAGGGAGGCGAGATCGAGCCCATGGTGAACCCCAAGGCGAACATCGCCAACTACCTGAAGCTGGGAGGCGTCTAGGATGCTGAAGGACAACAGGGACAGGCTGCTGAGGATAGCGGTTCAGGGCGAGATAGTGGCCCCCGGGAGCGGCGGCTACCGCGCCCAGTGGGACGGCCAGCCCAAGATGGCCCTCGGGATGGGAGGAATCAAGTACAACCTCAAGGTTGGAGACTCGTGCTTCGGGTGGGCCAGCGGCGACCACGTCGAGCCAGGCGTCACGATAAGGGGCAAGGAGAAGAAGAGCCCCAGCGAATGTGCCCTAGCTCACCTCGCCTGCATCGGCAACGAGGCGACTGTGGTGGACGGCGAGGCGAAGGGAGCCAGGGGCGTCTTCACGGGCCGCCACGCCGGCAGCGACGACCTTGTCCACTTCGACCAGGAGACACTGGAGAAGCTCTCCATAGGAGACAAGGTGCAGGTCAAGGCGGAGGGCGCGGGGCTCAAGCTCATCGACTACCTCGATATAAGGCTGAACAAGTGCAGCCCGAGGCTTCTGGACAGCCTCGGCCTTGAGGAGGTGGATGGGAAGCTCGTGGCGCCCGTCGTCAAGGAGATTCCGTCGTTCCTCATGGGCTCAGGCATCGGCTTCGGGACGGTCACGGAGCCCGGGGACTACGACATCCAGACCACCGACCCCAAGGCGGTGAAGAAGTACGGTCTGGAGACCCTGCGGCTCGGAGACATCGTGTGCCTCAAGGACCAGCTGTGCATCAACGGACGCGGCTACTACAAGGGGGCGGTGACCATAGGAGTCATCGTCCACGGCGCCAGCGACTTCAGCGGCCACGGTCCGGGGGTTGACCCCATCCTCAGCACCAAGGACGGCAGACTGGGATACAAGATCGTGAAGAAAGCCAACATCGCAGACTGGTGGGGCTTGAAGTAGGCGTCGTTTAACCTACTTTTTCTCCCAGTACGCCTCTGCTTCATGCTCCAGCTTCAGGAGCCTAGTATAGTAGTCTGGGAACTCGTTGAGGTGGGCTAACGCGATCTTCCCCGTCTTGAGCGGGTCGTCGTCGGTTACATTCGTATGTGGATCAACTTTCCCGTGCTCAAGCTCGACGTCCATTCCGACCCTGAACTGTTCCACGTCATATTTGGACCAGTCTACTCCCAGTTTCTCCCCTATCTCCTTAGCCTTCTTGGCCGTAAAAACCTTCTTCGGTGACATGATTATTGTTGGGGAATACCCAGATTTACAGTTATCGGGTTAACGTGTGGTCTTCTTTACTGTGTGGTAGCTCCAGTTCTTCTGGATCACAGGCTTCGCCTTTGTGAGTATCTGGTTGTCTTTCTCGTCTAAGGCTTCGACGTCTACGCTGGCGGCTACCACCTCGCCTACTATGAGGTAGTGGTCGCCGCAGGTGTGACCCTGAACAACCCTGCACTCCAGGTGGCCGTAGCACTCGGCGATGAGGGGGCTTTTGATCTTCTGAGCCTGGATGGGCGTTAGCCCGGTCTCCTCGAACTTGTCCACGTCCCTGCCGCTTATTATGCCACAGCGGTGCATCTCCTCTGCAATCTCGGTGGACGGGACGTTTACGGCGAACTCGCCCTGACCCACGATGAGGTCGTGGCTGTACCTGGATGGCGCGACCCCTATGCAGACCTGCGGGGGGCTGTGGCTGATGTACATGAACATGCCCAGCGTGATGATGTTCGGCTTGCCGTCGGCGTCCACGCAGGTCACCAGCACCACAGAGGTAGGCGGGCCGCCTTGCATGTACTTACCCTCAGGGAGAACTTTCTTCATGGTTTAACCAAGGGGTGATGCCTACTTATCACCTCCGGGTAGGCAGACGCCTGAGTAGTATGCGGATGCGCGTGTATCTGCGAGGTATTTTCCTGTTTTCTGAGGCTAGACTTACAGACTTTGAGCTGAAATCCAAGGCTCGAACAGCGGTTCAGCCACGTACGTCTTCTCTCGTCCGTACCGCTCCAGCGGCTTGGTGAGGTGCCTGTGGGCGCCCCTGTCGGGCAGAAATACACCAATATTCAAGCCTCTGTTCTCCGCTACCCGTAGCTTCTCAAGCGAGCCGTCCCTGTACCCACACTTCTTGCACCTGTACCCCTGGCCAGAGCCCATGGACTCCGTGGCTCCACCACACGATGGGCAACGCGGGTTCCTCAGCGAAGCCTTCTCTGTGAGACTGAGCACCTCCAGCTTCTCGGCGTTCACCGTGTACCCGGGGTTCCTTGGGCGCACGCCGCCATAGACTCTGGCATGGTCTCCCGGCACCAGCTGCCTGACTACATCCCTGAAGCTCCCCGTGGGCTCGTAGGCGGCGCAGTCTGTCTCACCGGTCTCGTCGCGGATACTGAAGATGACGTGGCTCCCCGTGATGGTTTTGGGTGTCGATGACACCGTTCCCTCGATTACAGCGGGGTTATGCGGGGTCAATTCGCTGATGTGCACAGTGGAGGTGAAGTGGGCGTCTGTTCCTTGGTTGCTCCTGTAGATCATCCACCGCTCCACAGGCTCAAGCTCCTCCACCAGGTTGAACGCATGATATACAGCGTCCGGGGACTCACCGCGTACCCCGTAGAGCACAGGGTCTGGGCCATGAGGCGTGATCAGCGGCTTCCCATGCTCGTCGACGTTGCTGAACGTCGAGCCAGCCGTTGCTTCATCCATCCGTCTCACCGACTCGGCGTTCACCCTCCGAGGGGTGCCCCAGTTCTCTGGCGTGCGGTACGTTATCAGCTCGTAGGTGTGGTCTCCTCGCAGGGTCCCGCCTATCGCGGCGACGGCTCCGATGATCCCCC
>JAFGTA010000073.1 GCA_016934355.1 Candidatus Bathyarchaeota archaeon
AAGCCGGACAGCAGGCTCGACAGGGAGCAGAAGCAGTCAGGACGCTACTACTACAGCGTCTAGTGGACGTTGAGCAGCAGCGCGATTAACGCTACCGCTATGCCCGAGACCACCATCTTAAGGCCCGAGACCAGTATGTTATCACCGCCTATCTTGCCGAGGTAGACGCCGAGCACGAACAACGTGAGTAGGCTGGCGGCTGCGGAGGCGACGAAGGCGGTGCCGATGTCGATGAACCCGTTCACCAGGAGGAACGGGGCGAGGCTGGGTATCGATGCGATGAAAGGTGCCGAGCCATCCACGAATGCGGCGAACACCGATATGAACCTGCTAGCCTTGCCGTAGACCGTGTTGTCGAGGTTGACGAGCATGGCGTCCTCCAGCTCGTTGAGGCTGTGGCTGCGCTCGGCGCTCTCGGTCATGTAGGTGCCGCTGAACCCGCTGACCATCATGGCTATGCCGCTTGTGATTATGACGCTTATGACGCTGCGGGGCTCATGTATCTGGCTCAGGTACGCGCCTATTACGACGCCGAGGCTGGTCATGGCGCCGTCGAAGGCGTTCATGGCGAAGTAGCGTCTGATGATCTTCTGGGCGCCTGTGACCTGGAAATATGTTCCGATGTCGTCTAGGCTGTTCTTTATTCCTTCTTGGACGCGGTCGATGCCGTTAGGTTGGTCATCCTCTGACGGGTCTTGCACCTATCCCCTTCTCCTGAGTACGGGAGACCCGAGAACCGAAAACGCTCTATCGCTCATTAACGAACGAACACTCACCGACCGTAATCAACGCCAGCTAATAAAACTTATGCAACCAGGCACCCTTTGTGGGGTCATGGACGACGTAGAGGTATCAGGCGACGCGATCAGGATAAGGTTCAAGGACCACGAGGGGCTTCTCGGCATGACAGACGGGTTCGCCCTGCCCGTGGAGAGCGTCGAGGGCGTCTCCACCGCCAAGGTGAGCTGCAAGCACCCCAGGATGGGCAGCATCGGGACACGGGACGGCATGGTCTTCTATTATATGCAGGACGGAGACAAGGTAGTAACCCTGAACCTCAAGGGTCACAAGTACAGCAAGGTGACGGTAGAGGTGGACGACAAGGAAGCCGCGGCAGACGCCATAAGGAAAGCAATCAACAGATGAACCTTAACACTGTAAAGGTCCTTCGCGTTGAGCCCAGTACTAGTCGAGCCTCAGGTGTAAATGGGAACAGGTATTATGGGAGAGTGGTCTCTGTGATTGAACGAGAGGGCTTGTTTGAATTCCTATTGGACATTAGCGGTCTTAAGATTCACTTGACGGAACAAACAAATTATCCCTTAGGTGAGTATCTGGCTGTTCAGGGAAGGCTGGATTTGATAGATATCAAGCTTCCAGAACCAAATGGATGGAATACAGTCTAGTTGTATGGTTGTATCCAGTTGACTTTCCCAGTCTCATAATCATAGAACCCGTATTGGGTGTATTTTGTTTCTCCCTCGACATCTGCGTACCCCCATATCGTGTAATTAAAGCTCTGTCTGTCCCCTACCTCGTCAAGCTCACATCTACCGCTTAATCCGACATACTCGGCTGCCACCACTGGAATCCTTTCCTTCAGATCAACTGTCTCCGCTGATCCTTCCTCAATCACGGATAACACCAGAATCCAGACCCCATCATAGATATTAGCCTCCACTAGAGTCATATCACGCCCAAACTCGTCAAGGAACTCTCCGTTAATCCTCTCCACCAACTCTGATTCGGCTAGTCCCTCAACCATGCTGAGCATTTTAACGTCTGATACGGGGCCGTCAAGTGATTCTAGGCTCTCCTTGTAGTAGTCTGATCCAAAGTAACAGAACCACGTCACGTTAAGAAGCTCCGGGTAGTCTTGTGTTAGGTTCATTATCTCTGCTAGACCACCGCCAAGGTGAAGTATCGCTATCTCCTTTGATGGATGAGTCTTGGTTAAGTTTTTCACGGCGTTTGAAATCTCGGGTAAATTGATGTCAATGGATTCAATAACCGGCATATAGTCCACTATTTCCCCATAATCCACACTGTACCCGAACTCATCAACGATTTCACCATCCATCTCATGGAATTTATCCTGAAACAGATCGACTACTCGGTTGAAAGAGTCTCCTAGTACTATCACTTTTCGTATACCCATATCAGTCATGGTTTTGGCTAATGGTCCAGTCTGGTGCACATCTGTTGGATGAAGCCTGAAACAAGAATCATCGATGGTGAACCCAAATGACTGGGTTGCACCGATGCACATGAACGTCATGTTATTACTCAACATAAAGGATAAGCTCTGGTCAAGGGTAAGACCATCAGGCATCCCCACAATCAGGTCTATGCCTTCCTTTTTGCATTTCATCACGGTTTGAATTGTTTCATGAACCCCTTCTACTGGATAGAAAACAACATCAATACCCAGTTCAGTTCCAGTCTCGTCTAGATACTGTTTCACGTCCCGTTCAGCCATATCTGCGATAAAACTATAGAACTCCTTTGTCTCCGGGAAAAATCTAGAGTTATACTTGTCGATAACAGCGATTCTTACCGTGCCCAGTTCAGCAAGATTGTTTTCTACATGTTCTTCGGTTGGTCTTGAAAAAAATGCGATAAAGGCAACAAGTAAGATGACCACTATAACAGGAACATAATCTTTCTTGCCCCAATTCTCCATAACCTGATGTCAGTTTCAATCATAATAAGTCATTTTGAAAAAACATTTTTACAAAACATATTCGTTGAGCTTATCAACCACTAAACCCCCGGTTTGAATATGAACAAGGATACGCGGTGCTTCGGAAACAAAGACCCAGTGATGGCTGAGTACCATGACACCGAGTGGGGTGTACCCCTCCACATTGATAACGAGTTATACGGGTTACTGGTGCTGGAGGGGGCGCAGGCTGGGCTAAGCTGGAGAACAGTGCTCCATAGAAGAGAAGCCTATCGTGATGCTTTTTCTGGCTTTGATCCAGTTATTGTTGCTGAGTATACGTCGAAGAAGCTTGAGGACATTAGAGAGAACAGTGGAGTCATCAGAAACAAGTTAAAGATAGCTTCTGCTGTGAAGAACGCCAAGGCTTTCATCGAGATTCAGAGGGAGTTTGGAAGTTTTGACAAGTATCTTTGGGCGTATGTTGACGATACTCCTGTGATGAATGCTTTCGCTTCATGGAAGGAGGTTCCAGCCGAGACCTCGCTTAGCCAAGAGATAAGCAATGACTTGAAGAAACGGGGGTTCAGCTTTGTGGGTCCGACCATCATGTACGCGTATATGCAGAGCGTGGGCATGGTCAACGACCACCTCACCCACTGCTTCAGGTGGCAAGAGATCAAAGACCAGTACGGGTGAGCACAGGTGGTCACCGAGAGGAGGCGGGCACTTTCAATAAACAGGGGCGGGGAGCCGCCGACCGAGACACTGGAGGAGCTGGCTCTGGACGAGCCCCTCGGCATCCACGTGAACGGCGAATACTACGTCACCCTCATAGCGACGCCTGAGATGAGGGAGGAGCTCGCCGCAGGCATCCTCCTCACGCAGGGCGTCATCGACTCCGTTGACCTCATCGAGTCCATAGGGTTCAGCGGCGGCGAGGTAGAAGTCAGGCTAGCCAAGGAAGTGGACCTCCGCGAGGCCGCAGACGCGACGATGAACCTGATAGTCGCGGCCTGCGCTTCGAGCCCCACGTCTAGGGTGAAGGCGACGCAGATACCAGAGGTTTCCTCAGACCTGAAGGTGAAGGCGGGCAGCCTCAGGGAGATGATCGCCGAGCTGGAGAGGAGGAGCAGCGTCCACATGAGGACCCGCGGCACCCACGCAGCCATGCTGTGCAGCCGAGAAGGCACGGTGCACAGCTTCGCCGAGGACGTAGGCAGGCACAACGCCGTAGACAAGGCGATAGGCTCACACGCCCTAGCCGGCGGTGTGCTCGGAGACTGCGTCCTCCTCAGCACCGGCAGGCAGTCGGGGGAGATGGTTCAGAAGGCCGCGCGCTGCGGCGTGCCCGTTGTGGCGTCGTTGACGGTGCCCCTCGTCTCGGGTGTAAGGCTCGCCGAGGCGTCTGGGGTGACCCTGGCGGGGTTCAGCGGAGGCGGTTTGAAGGTCTACGCGAACCCGGGTAGAATAAAGGTGGGGTAGGGGCTACCTTAGGCTCTCCATGAGGGCGAAGAGCTCTGAGAGCTTCTCGCTCTTGGCGCGTTTGAGGCTGCTGTCCAGCCTGTCCTTGGGCACGTAGGTTAGGGCCTCGTGGTAGCAGTACTTGACGCACTCGGGGTCGCCTCCGCAGAGGTCGCACTTGTAAGCCACGTCTGTGACCGGGTCGACGCTTATGCCGCCGACGGGGCACACCATGTTGCAGACCCTGCAGCCGACGCAGGTCTCCTCGTCCACCACCATGGCGCCCGTCGCGGCGTCCCTGCTGATGGCGTTGGTGGGGCAAGCCTCCATGCACAGCGGGGTGCTGCACTGCTGGCACACCATGGGTATGTAGTTGTGGTAGCTGCCGCGCTTCTCGTAGCTGATGACCTTGATCCGTGACCGGCTGGGCTGGACCCTCCCCGTGTTCTTGAGGCTGCAAGCCACCTCGCACATGTGGCAGCCGACGCACTTCTCGATGTCGACGCTCAGAACCTTCTCCATGGCTATGCCTCCTTCCTGCCGGGGGCCAGCTTGTTCGCCTTCTTCAGCTCCTTGGCGACGTCGGCCATGCCCAGCTTCTTCAGCGTCGCCTCCCTCTGGAGCCCTGTTCCTGGGTCCCAGCCCCTCATAGTGTAGTAGTCGTCCTTCATCTTCTCGAAGAGCTTCCTGTCCAGTCTCTTACCCTGCTGGGGGCCATCTGGCACCGGCGCCTCGAAGAAGTAGTCCGGCAGCGTGTCGGTGGCGCGGGTCCTGCCGTCCCTGACGACGACGGCTCGCTCGATATTGCAGACCCTCTCGGCGGCTGCGAAGAGCGACGCCTCGTCCGCCGGCACCCCTGTGGCTGCGTTGTACCTCTCGGCCGCGAACTCGTAGGAGGTGTCGCCGAACTGGCTGCCGGGTGCTCCGACCCTGCCGGGCCTTATCATGCTGACGCAGTACCCGAGGCTGTCGGCTATGGCGGCGCCGTTCATCTCGTAGATGAGCGCCGCGGGCTTGCCCTCGTACTCGGTGGCGACGATGGCCTTCTCGGTGCCGAACATCTTCTTGCTCCACGCGTAGCTGTCAGCCATCTCCTTGGGGTCGACTCCCGCGTAGTTGTCCTTGGCGGGCTTGTCCCAGAGGACTACGTGGTAGGTGGTGGCCCGGAGGCTGTTGCCGCGCGCGGATATGGCCTCGCCCAGGGCGGTGCCCGGCTCGGCCCTGAACTCGAAGGTCCTCACCGTCATGCCCTGGTTGTGGTAGAGGTAGTCCATTGCCTTCTTGCCCAGCTTCTCGGCGAACGCCAAGGGGCCCTCGGCTAATACGTTGCCGTAGCCTTCCCTGTACGCTACCTTGCGGGCCGTCTCGTACAGTGCCTCTGCGCTGCCTCTGTCGAAGTTGACGCCGTCGAGGTCCTTCTCCGAGACTGCGCCCATGTCCTGTAGGTGCATGAGCCAGCTGACGATTGTGGCTATCTCCTTGTTGTCCATGCCGAGGTCGCTCATCATCCTCGTGCCCTTGAACGCTGCGCTGAGGTCAGTCATCCAAAGCTTCCAAGGCCAGTAGGTGGGGTAGCACCTCCATATGCAGGCGCCCTCGCCGGGTACGTCGAAGAGGGGCTGGCACGGGAACGGGCAGCCGAAGCACCCTATGTTCTTCTCGAAGTACTCGCCCAGGTTGCTCTCCTCGTACGCCTTCCTTATGTCGGGGCGGTCTCTCCACGCGTGGCTCTCGTAGTTGCCTACGACGCCGGCGTCGCCGACGATGAATCCCTGCAGGTACGCGTCCATGCCGTCGCTTCGCGGGATGGATTCGCCGCTCCTCTTCTTCGTGTCCTTGACTATCTCGACGAGCCGGCTGTTGAGCTCAGAGACCTTGTCGGGGTCGTGTACGCTGACCGCGCCGGTGCCCCGGACGACGACCGCCTTCAGCTTCTTGGCGCCGACCGAGGCGCCCACCGGCGTGCCGCTGCGGTAGCCGTGCTCCACCGTGGCCTGTACCGCGAGGTTCTCCCCCGCGGGGCCGATGCACGCCACCTGGGCGTCCACGTCGTCGACCTCCTCCTTGAGCAGCGTCTCGGTGTCGAACGTGCCCTTACCCCATACCTCTGAGGCGTCCCTGATCTCAACCGCGTCGTTGTATATGTTGAGGTAGACCGGCTTATCGCTGCGGCCCTTGACCACGACGTTGTCGTAGCCCGCGAACTTGAGCTCGGGGGCCCAGCTGCTGCCCATGCCCACGTTGCCTAGGCTGTGGCTCACAGTCTTGGCCGCCGAGACCACCGTGACCTCCATCCGTGAGGTGCCGATGAGCCCGGTGCCCGCGAGGGCGCCTGAGCCGAATATCACTGGTGCATCCGGGTCCAGCGGGCTCTGACCTGCCTTGCTGTTCTTCCAGAAGAGCCAGGCGTTGCCGCCTCTCCCGCCGAGGAACCTCTTCGCGTCCTTGTCCCAAGGGGCCGTGGTTACCTTGCCTGTGGATAGGTCCACCTGCAGGGTCTTGCCGGCCCAACCGTAAACCATAGAATCTCCGCAGTATACTCTGCCGGATTCATTAGAAATAACTTCCGCGGACACTAACGCGTAAAGCCTCATCGACGATGATTTAAGACCAGTACGCATGATGTTTTCTGACGCTTCTTGACTGACGCTGACGCGCTTCTGAGGAGGCTGAAAGAGAAATACGGCGCCAACAGGGTTCTATCCGATCCCGAGGACATATACGTCTACTCGCGAGTCGGCGAGTTCGGCGTCAAGGAGGCGCAGCCGCCCATCGCAGTGCTCAGGCTGAAACCGACGGAGGCGGAGACCCTCGTCGACATCGTGGGAGACGACGCCCAGATCATAATCGGCTATTCCGGGGAGAACAAGCCCGGTGCCCCCGTGCTGCTTGTGGACACCGGGGAGCCCATCACTCTTCAGGAACTTGAGGAAAGCGTATCGGAGCAGGCCAAAGCGAGGGACGGCAAAAGGGACCAGACGAAGAGTCTGAGCCAGCTGCCTCTCCAAGCAGCCGCGTACCTGCAGTCGAGGGAAGGCTACAGGCTGCGGGAGCGGATGAGCGGCGGCGCGGGTTTCTGCGTCGTCCAGAGGTTCCTCGGCGGACACGAGACCTACTCGTCCAAGGGCAGGCTGCTGCTCTCAAGGGCGCTGTCCAGAGGGGAGCTAGAGGCGTCGCCGCGGCTTGTCGACGTCATGTACAGCTGCACGGCGTGCGGCCAGTGCTACGACCAGCACTCGTCCGGCGTCCTAGAGATAAACAATGCAATAATCAAGACGCGTAACACCATCGCGGAGCAGGGGAAAGCGCCCAAGCTCTGTGGGCGGCTCATGGATAACCTCGAGGCCGAGGGAAACCCCATGGGGCTGCCCTCCGAGGACAGGGCGCTCTGGTACGATGAGACCGCCGATGAGCGTACGTACGGCGGGAACGACGTGCTCTACTGGCCCGGCTGCATAACAAGTTACAGGCTCCCCGAGCTCGTGGACGCCAACGCGGCGGTCCTAGACGCGGCGGGCGTCGACTATGGGCTCCTCGGCAAAGAAGAGGGCTGCTGCGGCATCATACTGTATCTCCTCGGGTTCTGGGAAGAGGCGCGGAGGAACGCGGCTGAGGTATCGAGGGTATGGGAGGAACGCTCAGTCCGTACAGTTGTGACGAGCTGCGCGGGGTGCTACTACGCGTTCACACGGGTGTACCCTCACCTAGGCGTAACCCTCGGAGTAAAGGTACTCCACACTTCCCAGTTCTACGACCTGCTAGTGAGGCAGGGGCGGCTCACGCTGGGCGAGAGGCGGGGCGGCGTCGTCTGGCATGACCCCTGCGACCTCGGGAGGCACTGCGGCGTCTACGAGCCGCCTCGACGGGTGCTCAGGGCTGTCCCCGGGCTGAGCCTCGTGGAGCCCGGGTTATCGAGGGAGCACGCCGTGTGCTGCGGCGCGGGCGGTGGACTCTGGACCTACAACGAGGGGGTAGCCGGGGACGTCGGGCGCCAGAAGGTGCTTGAGGCGATCCCCGGGGATGTCGACGGCGTGGTGACGGGGTGCCCCACGTGTCTGCTGAGCCTGAGGAACTCCGCGAGGGACGCCAGACCCGGCTTGAAAGTGTATGACCTCGGCGAGTTCCTAAGGGAAACCCTGATGTGACTGTTGGATGCCGCTTCTATACCTAAACTATTTTAACGTGGCGTCGGCTCATAGAATCTGAACATGCTGGATTAATTCCAGAGGGACATGTGAAAAAGTTTGGAGCAACCCAAGATCACGCACATAGTTCTAGATGTGTTGAAGGCCCACCAGCCACCCCTCCCCGAGTTCGCCGCCTTCATAGGCGAGCTAGGCGGGATAACGAGAGTAGACGTTTCCGTCGTCGAGATGGACGAGAAGACCGAGAGCCTCAAGATCACCATCGACGGGGTGAACGTCGACTACGAGGAGCTCAGGAGCCACATGGCGAAGCAGGGAGCCGTCATCCACAGCGTAGACCAAGTAGTAGTCGAATGACATGCCCACCAAGCCCACACTTCAGCCGTTCCTAGACAAGCCGACAGACGCCGAGGGCGCCGACTACGTCCTCTTCGGGGCACCCTTGGACAAGACCACCTCCAACAGGAAGGGCACCAGATTCGCGCCCGCAGCAATCCGCAGGGAGAGCACCTTCCTCGACACCTACAGCGTCAGGACTGGGCTCGACTACGGCGACCTCAGCCTAGCCGACGTAGGCGACATAGCGTGCCCCAGCGTCGAAGAGGCGCTGCGCAGCGTAGAGGAGACCATAGGCTCATTCAACGGCCTCCCGGTGATGCTGGGAGGCGAGCACACCGTCACCCTGGGCGCCCTCCGCGCACTGGAGCCCGACCTCGTCGTGGTGTTCGACGCACACCTTGACCTCCGGGACGAACTGTTCGGCGAGCGGCTTTGCCACGCAACGTACCTGAGGCGGGGCTACGAGGAGCTGGGCTTCAAGGCGGTGGTTCTCGGCGCGAGGGCGCTGTCCGGCGAGGAGGTGGAGTTCGCCAAGTCGACGCGGGACATACGGTACCTCACCGCCCTGGACATGTTGAGGCAGGACCCTGCCTCCATGGTGCACGGCGTCGTGGAGGACGCGGAGAAGGTTTATCTGAGCCTCGATATGGATGTGCTGGACCCGTCTGCGGCCCCCGCTGTGGGTAACCCGCACCCGGAGGGGCTTTCGGTCACCAACGTGATGGACATCGTGGAGCAGCTGATGAGCGTGAAGCTCGTGGGCTTCGACGTGACCGAGGTGTACCCCCATTACGACACGGGGCAGACGGCGACCGCCGCCGCGTACCTCGTGTTGGAGACCCTCTACAGCCACGTCAGCGTCAGGCAATGACTTAGAGGCTGCGTGTGGGCCTCATCACCCGTGAATGGGCCGACCTACAGCAGGTTGGTGAGTATTGTCATAAGCACCTGTACGAGGAGGCTGCTTGCCATGAGGCCTGTGACGATGAGGCGACCCTTCTCCTCGTAGAACTCTTTGCCGTATCTTCTCTCGGTGGCGAGCCGCATCAAGCCGCCGACGCCGAAGGGTATTATGTAGTGGGGCGGGAAGAGGAGGCCCATGCCGAGGCCCATCATGCTGACGGGCGTGAAGACCTCCAGGATGGAGCCGACGACGCCGCCGGCGAGGAAGGTCCAGGGGTTGAGCACGGTGGATATGTCGCCTGTGGCGAGCATGGTGACGTATACCTTGGACTGTATTAGGCCTGCGGCGGGCATCATGGGTGTGCCGAAGCCCACGTACTTCCAGAGGACGAGGGTGAAGAACACGCTGAATAGGAACGTGGGTACGTAGCCGACCACCTTGGCCGTGATGATGTCCCTCCAGCTTACACGGGTCTCGTCCCTGTACTTGTAGTAGGGGAGGGTTCCGTTGCCCAGCCACGGGTTGGGCCTGAGATACGGGTATATGAAGTAGCCTGTGAAGGCGCGGTACCCGGCTGTGAAGAGGGGGAGGTCGTAGAAGAACACGGAGCCTATCCCCATGCCCATCCCGGTCTGGGCCTGCATCTTGCTGATGAACACGGCCTCCACGAAGCCGCCGACGAAGAAGCAGTACGCGGTGAAGCCGACGGCGAACAGCGGCGGCAGCGGCGCGAACGGGTTCAGTGTGTAGGCGAGGCTGGCGACGAGGGTGAAGATGGCTGTGATGGCTGCGAGGTACTTCCTGTTGCCGAGTATACCCTGTATGAGGACCTTGTAGAGTTCGAGGTACCCGGTCTCGCCGTTGTCCGTTTTCTCAGTGTTCTTGGTTAGCCTGTTCTTGGCGAGCATTACGACCGAGAGCAGTATGCCGCCGAGCAGCAGGACGCCTATGGCTGGCCCCATGGCGTAGTTCATCAGGTAGTCCTGGTAGAGCGCCATTGCGTCGCCGGTGGGCTCCAGCAGCCCCCTGCGCACCAGAGCCGGGGTGACCAGGAGGTAGCTTATCATGCCTGAGGCGAGTAGGCTGAGGGAGGTCTTGGGGCTGATGAGGTAGCCGATGCCTGCGAACCCCAGGCTGAGGCTTATGACGAGTATGCAGCCGGGTGGTAGGAGCCCGGAGAGGTCGAGGGTGGTGAGGTCGATGCCCCAGAGCATGGGAAGGTTCTGCAGCATTGTGATCGTGAAGCCGATGGCCGCGGACAGGGCTACGAGGCGCGCCGAGCCTCCGCCTGTCATGCAGGCGTCAACGAGCTTGGTGGTGGCGGCCTGGTTGGGCCAAACCATCTTGGGGTTACGGTTGAGCTCGTCCCGGAGGACGGTGTAGTAGATGAAGCCCGCTGCGAGGCTGACGGCAGCGGCGGCGCCGAAGAACGTTATGGGGCCGATCCAGTGCCGTAGGCTGAGGTCTTTGGCCTGTATTACCTCCATCGGCGGGGCGATCCATGTGGGGTAGGAGGCGAGGGGCTCGGTCTCCAGCATGTAGAGGATGAAGCCGAGGGTCTGGTAGACGCCCATCGAGGTCACGCTCGTTATCAGGAGGAAGGTGAGCTCCCTCCGGGAGCTGCCTCCTCCGACGCGGTGGAACAGGCTGTAACCTATCATGACGGCGACGGCGCCGTAGCCGAAGTTCCACCCCATGTTGATGCT
>JAFGTA010000074.1 GCA_016934355.1 Candidatus Bathyarchaeota archaeon
CCAGCCGAGGCAGCGCAAGGGACCTCTCAGCCTCGGGGCTGGCGTAACACCTAGAAAGATTATTGTGGTGGCACTCACTCTGGCCATCAGCCTCGCCAGCATACTCATGCTCAACAACTGGGCCGAGGTGTCTGAGACGCCGGCTGCGGGCCCCGTCTTCCCTACTACGCCCGAAGTCGTCGAGCTTCAGGACTATGTGCTGGGGCTTGTGAACGAGGAGAGGGTGAAGGCTGGGCTCGGTGAGCTTGAGATCGACACGAACCCCATCGCGCAGAGGCACGCCGAGTCGATGCTTGAGACGGGGGAGTTCAGGCATAACCCGGAGCTGCCGGGAACGATGGGAGAGAACATCAAGTACCTTAAGAAGGGTGAGTTGTCGGATGAGGAGGCCCTCGACAGGATGATGTACGAGATGGTGTACGACGACGCCGAGTACGAGTGGGGGCACCGCGACAATATATTGAGCGAGGACTACAGCCGCGTCAGCGTGGGCGTCGCCTACAATGATGGCAGCATCTACCTCGTGCAGGACTTCAGCTAGTTCCTGATCACCGCCCCATAAAGCCTCTATACATGGTGTCTTCTCGCGTTCACCATGGAGAAGCTGAGAACAGAGCACAAGTACTTCATGGGGGGCTTCATCTCCGGTTTTGCCTTCTACACGATAGTGTTCTTCCTAGGGTATTTCTGGCGACTCAAGCAGATACTGGGTAGATAAAGAGGCTACCTGCGGTAGACCTCTACGGTGTGCTGCAGGTCGCTCGCGTCGAGGGCCTTCACCGTCGCAGCCATGAGCTTACCCAGGTTCAGCAGGTCGGTTAGGCTGATGACCTCGTTGGGGCTGTGCATGTACCTGTTAGGCATACTGATGAGCCCGCAGATGGTGCCGCCTCGCTCCACCTGAATAGCCCAGGCGTCCGTTCCACTACGCGCCGGGACGCCGGTCCTCTGGCACGGGATGTTGTTCTTCTCGGCCTCCCTCTCCATCATCTCCCAGAGCTTACGGGTGAAGTTGGCGCCCAGCGCCACAACGGGCCCTTTCCCCAGCTCAATCCCGCCGACCTGGTTGGCCTTAACACCGGGGGCGACGGCGTGGGTGACGTCGGTTGCGATGGCGGCCCACGGGTGGATGTTGTAAGCCGCGATGGTGGCGCCCCTGAGTCCCACCTCCTCCTGTACGGTGGCGACGAAGTGGACCTTGAGGCTCTTGGGCGGGCTCTTCTTGAGTATCTTCATGGTCTCGACGAGGCCGGCGACGCAGCAGACGTCGTCGAAGGCAGGCCCCACGACAAGGTCGCTGCCCTCCTTGCCCAGATATGTGACGTCCAGGTACGGGGTGCACACGACTCCGGGCTTGACGCCCATCTCCTCGACCTCCTCCTTGCTCTTGGCGCCCAAGTCGATGAGCATGTCCTTGAGCTCAGGGCTGCTGTCCCTCTCCTTGGCGTCTGTGAGGTGAGCAGCCTTGACGGCGACGGCGCCTACGATGTAGTCGTCCGGCCCGTCTCCGACCCAAACCTTGACGCGGGTGCCGTAGGCTACGCGCTTGTCCCAGCCGCCGACGTTGGTGAACGCCGCGAAGCCGTCACTGTCCACGTACTTGATCATGAAGCCCAGCTGGTCGTAGTGGCCCGCCAGCATCACGGACTTGTCGCCGTCGCCGATGGTGCCTATGACGTTGCCCATGACGTCGACCTCGACGACGTCGCAGTGCTTGCTGAACTCATCGACGATGAGTTTACGTCTCTGCTCCTCGAAGCCTGTTACGGCGGGGGCCGCCATGAAGCCTCTGAGGACCCTGAAAAGCTCCTTTGTCAACTCGAATCAGAATAATGTGTACCGCGTAGAGTTAAGGGTAACTGAGCCAACCGTTAAAAGAGCGGCGAGAGGAGCCTGATCCATGGAGTACAGACACGCCCTAGTCAGGGAGCCCGGTGACAGCTACACAGGTTGCCTATCCACACACCCGCTGCATCACACAGTGAGCCTCGGCAAGGCTAGGGAGCAGCACGCCAAGTACCGCGAGACCCTCGCAGAGCTGGGGCTTGAGGTCATCGTGGTGCCTAGGGACGACGTCCACCCGGACAGCTGCTTCGTCGAGGATAACGCCGTCGTCGAGAATGGGAAGGCGTTGATATGCAGGATGGCTAAGCCAAGCAGGCGGGGCGAGCAGCCCGGTGTCGCTGCGGCGCTGGAGGCGTTGATGCCGGTGAAGTGGGCGGAGGAGCCCGCGACCATCGAGGGCGGCGACGTAGTCCACGCCGAGGGTAAGCTCATCTGCGGCATCACGGACAGGACGAACCCTGAGGGCGTCGCCCAGATGCAGGAGTGGCTCGGCGTCCCCGTATCCACGGTGTTCGACCCCTCGATAATGCACCTGAAGAGCTACGTCACGTACCTCGGTAACGGCATCATGATCGCGACGGAGAAGTATTGCCGCCACCCTGCGCTGGAGGGCTTCCAGATGCTGGTGCCACCGGCTGAGGACGAGTACGCCGCCGACACGCTTTCCGTCGGCGACACCGTGCTCATGGCGGAGGGTTACAGCACCACCCAGCAGATGGTCCGTGAGGCCGGGTTCGACGTAGTTAGCCTCGATGTCTCAGAGATACAGAAATGCGACGGCGCCCTGACCTGCCTCAGCATCCTGTTCTAGCTGGTAAAATCCTCTATCAAGGTTTCCCTGAATGAGGTTCCTTCGACACCGAACACGATGGACAGCCTATATCGCCCCGAGGTAAACGGCCGCTCCCCTATCCTCAGCCTGTATTCGTCACCCCACTTCACAGTCGTGACGTTGGCGTCTCCCTCGTTGACGTAGACCTCATGCCATTGTCCTCTCGTCTTCGTCTCCAAGGTGTAGCTTGAGTTAAAGTACAGGCTTCTCGCACCGAAGTTCATCAATCTGAGCGTAGGGCCGTCGGGGCTATTCTTCGTGAACGGGATGATGTTGTAGTAGTACTTGAACCCGTATCTCGGGGGTTCACCGGTGTCTTCCTCGGGCGGCCTCTCCACACTGAACTCTGCAAACGTCGGTTCAAGGGGTGCATTCTCGGCATCGTAGATATTTTTTGTGACTCGGTAACTTCCCGAGTTCAGGCCATCAATACTCATGTTATGAGTGTACATGCCTCCGGGTCTCATCGCGATCCCGAGGGCTATACACATGTATTGGGCTGGAACCGGGGCCCAAGAATCGTTGAAATGTTTCTCGACCTGATAACTTAAGCCAAGGAATATTTCGCTAGTCCCAATGTTATGGGTTGTGAGACTGATCGATGTTTCGTTTGTCACCGCTGAAGGCTCAACCGTAAGAGAAACGTGTGCGCCGTTCATCAGCAGGTAGCCGCCACGTACCCTCCTCACATGGTAATATTCACCGACTACGAAGCTGAAGCCTAAAACCGCCAACAAAAATAGTGCTATTAGCTTGACTACACGGTCTAAATGCATCAAATCGGATTGATCATCAATATAATATAAACCTAACAATTAGAACGCCGCTGAATTAAAACGGTGATTACTTCGGTCAATATATCACATAACCTGGTTTACTTGACTCGTATTTCTATAGAATTAGTCCCCCCTTTTCTATATGGTAGTTAACTCTAAATTCGGTCCCTGTGCCTTTCTCAATATGAATTCCTTAGAGCTAGATAATGATCAGTCGCTGGAACTATACCGGGTCATGGTCAGGATCAGAACCTTCGAGAACGGCGTCAGGCGACTCATCACCGATGGAAAGATAGGGCACGTCAGCTTCTGCACCGGCGGCGAGGCTGTGGCGGCGGGAGTCAGCGCCCATCTTTCGGCGGAGGACCAGATCGGCTCGACCCACAGGCCGCTGGGGCACCTCGTCGCCAAGGGCGGCGACCTCAAACGGATGATGGCGGAGATCATGGGCAAGTCCACAGGCACCAACAGGGGCAAGGGAGGCCCCTACCACATCTTCGATAAATCAGTCGGGGCGTTGGGCGCCAACGGCGTCGTAGGCGGCAGCGTACCCATATGCGCAGGCTACGCCCTCGCCAACCAGCTCCGAGGCAACGACAGGGTAGCCGTGAGCTACTTCGGGGAAGGCGCCAGCAACCAGGGAGGAGTACAGGAGACCCTGAACCTCGCAGCCTGCTGGAAGCTCCCCATGGTTTTCGTCTGCGAGAACAGCAGCCCCGAGGTTCAGGTGATGCTAGGCCACGAGATCGACTACCCCCAGCTCAGCATCGACAACGTCGGCGACAGGGGCGCCACCTACGGGATGCCAGGCAGCACCCACGACGGCTGGGACGTCGAGAAGGTCTACACGACGGTAGGCGAAGCCGTTAAACTCGCCCGGGGCGGCGGAGGGCCATCCCTGCTAGAGTTCAAGGTATACAGGCTGGGCGCGGACGAGGAGAGCAAGTACTGCCCAGTCAAGTGCTTCAGGGAGAAGCTCATGGAGAAGGGCGTCCTCACGGAGAAGCTGGACGCCGAGATACGCGGCGAGGAGGCGAAGAAGGTGAAGGAAGCAATAGACTTCGCGGTGGGAAGCCCTGAGCCGGAGCTACTGGACGCCTACAAGGGAATCTTCGTGGAGGATGACTAGATGACCACACGAACAATAACATACTCAGAAGCTATCAACGAGGCTCTGCAATCCGAGATGAGCCACGACCCCGAGGTCATACTGTTCGGAGAGAACGTGTCAAGCGACTGGAGGCCCGCCACCAAGGGGCTCAAGGAGAGGTTCGGAAGGGAACGCGTCAGGGACGCCCCCATCACCGAGACCGCGTTCATAGGAGCGGGCGTCGGAGCTGCCGTCGCCGGCTTGAAGCCCGTCGTGGAGCTCATGCTTGTGGACTTCGGACTCGTCGCCATGGACCAAATACTGAACCAGATGGCCAAGACCACCTACATGACGGGGGGTGAGGTCAACGTCCCCATGGTGCTGCGCGCCGTCTACGGCGCCGGCGGAGGCAACGCCGCCACACACAGCGAGTCACTGTACGGCGTATACGCCCACATGCCGGGAATGAAGGTAGCCGTACCGAGCAACCCGTATGACGCCAAGGGGCTCCTCATCACCGCGATACGTGACCCCAACCCTGTGGTCTTCTTCGAGCACAGGCTACTCGGCCGCATGGAAGGAGAGGTGCCCGAGGAACCCTACACTGTACCCTTCGGGGTGGCCAACCTAGTCAGGGAGGGAGCCGACGTCACAGTCGTCGCGGTGGGCAAGATGGTTCAGGAGGCCGCTAAGGCGGCTGACGCACTTAAAGGCGAGGTGAGCGTCGAGGTTATAGACCCGCGGACCCTTGTTCCGCTGGACGAGGAAGCCATCCTCCGCAGCCTGGCCAAGACGGGCCGACTGGTCGTGGTGGACGAGGACTATGAGCGCTGCGGCTTCGCCGCAGAGGTCGCCGCCATAGCGGCGGAGAAAGGTTTCCACAGCCTGAAGGCGGCGGTGGCGCGGGTGGCTAACCCTAACGTCCCGATACCGTTCAACAGGAGGCTTGAGCTTCACGTGCTGCCGGACAAAGACAAGATAGTCCGTGCCATAAAGAGCGTAGCATAGTGAACACGACTGGCTGAGCCTCATAGGCTCTTTTCCCATTGAATGGAAGGTTTCTATCTACATAGACTTGGATAAGCTAGTTCCCATGCCTCGCCTACAGTAAAAGGATGACCACTGTTACCCCGAGTAACTGTGAAGCCGGCTGCTACAGGAAACTTAGGAAGCCGGCTAGGCTACGCCGACGAGCTGGGCCAGCCGCTTGATATTAGCCCTAAGCTTCTTCTTGGTCTCCGCGTCTATGTCGGCGTTCTTCACCGCCGCCATCTTGTTGCTCATGAACTCCTCTATAGCGGAGACGTCCCTTTGGTCCATCTGCTCGGGAAGCGTCTCTATGGCCCTGATGCACCTTAGGTTCCTGTCCACCCCCGCCTGGAGCTTGGCCATGTCCCAGTCCACAGCCCTCCTCTTGAACACGTACGAGTCCCCCTGGATGTCACCGATCTCCTTCCTCGCCTCCAGCAGATCCTTCTCCTCCTGAGCTTTCCTGAGCCTGCTCTGGTACTCGCCTAGGTCCTCGGTGAACCTTTTCAGGTGCATGTCCTTGAGCTCTAGGGCGCTCCCGAACCTGCACTCGTAGCTGGAGTACACCGAGTCGTACTGTTCAACCGTGACGGTTCCCCTGAGTAGCATGCCTGTGAGCTTCACATCCATGGATACGAGCCTCTTCACCTCGTCTATGTTGGCAAAGGTGGCCCCGCAGTAGGTCTCCTCGGCGGGCTGGCTCTGCGTCACCGTGTCCAACTGGGCTTCCATGGCTCCTCATCCGCGGATGCGTACTTATCGCTGTGTGTGTATCAGTTTTCAACAATACTTCACAGACATGTACGCTGAAGACTGTAACGCACTCCTCCAGTTGAGAAGCTGTGTGGACGGTTGCCAGCGAGTCTTTTCCCATTTTACTGTGTTTTTTCTCGAAAAGATGATATAGAGAGCCCTCAGAGAAGGAATGAGTGAATAAACGTGACAGGAAAAACCCTCGTCATATACTACTCGAAAACAGGCAACACGAGGACAGTTGCCGAGGCCATCGCCGAGAAGACCGGCGGCGACCTCATGGAGATCAACGAGCAGGGCAAAGCAGTCACTGCCAAAGACCCGTCCGCCTACGACCTCGTCGTCATCGGTACACCGGTGAACGGATTCAGGGCGTCAACCCCCATCCAGGGGTACCTGAAGGAGAACAACGGCAAGCTGCCCGAGGTCGCCACATACGCGACGTATTCTCTCTGGCCCGCTGGCACCCTCGGAGGGATGGAGAAGCTTGCGGGAAAGAAGCCGATTGCCTCCCAGACATTCAAGTCAGCCGATATAAAACTGGGGCGTATCGATGAGAGGGTCGAAGGCTTCGTAGCGGCCCTGAAGCGTGATTGACCTCCACCGACATCATCTCCAACCCGTTATAACCAAAATTTTTTCATATCCTTACACACATTTATTTTGGTTCTCATGGCAGACGTGAAGATAACCGTAGCCGCTAAGCTACGGCCCGGAAAGATATTCGATGAGCTGGCAGCCGGCAACGTGAACCCTGACTGCGACGCAGTAAAGCTGGGTGCCGAGTACATCAGCAAGAGCCTCAAGATGCCCGAGGGCTTCTGCAGCTGGGCGTGGGCAGACATCCAGCGCGACGTAGCCCACCTCGCCTTGGGAGGCGACTTCAGGTGGATCAACAAGCCCGGAAGCATGGTAAGCTGCTGCACCGACGGGCTGCGCCCGGTCGTGTTCAAGCTGGAGCGCATCGAAGAATAGACGAGTAGGGACTAACCGCCTAAATACGTGTTATAGCCCTACTTTTTTTCTCATATCCACACGGTTTTATTGACTTTATAAGATGATGGAAAAAGAGTTAGAGCCTGTCTAGCGCCTTACCCAGCTTCTCCAGCGCAGCTGACTCCGTCTCCTTAGCCTCGCGCAGCAGTTCTGCAGCCCTCACACACTTAGGCTTCTCTAGCTCCCCCTTGAAGCTGTAGGGGAACATCTCGTGGCACTCCTTGATCAGCTCGTGGACCTTAGAGTAGTTCGCCGCCGTGCCTGACAGGTCCGGCTCAAGCAGCATGTCTACGCGCCTCAGGTAATCCGACGCCGCTCGTTTACTCTCTTGGAGGCACGCGACTGTGTACGCGAAGCCGTGGTAGCTGTTCTCGTCGTGGCGCTCGTCCACGAGGTTCGACGCCAGCACGTCGTAGCCCTCCAAGCCGATGGCGTACTCAGGGACCTTCTGGACGTGGCCCATCGCCAGCCTGTAGCCTCGCCTCAGGGTATCAGCCGCCACCGCCGCAGGGTGCTTCTCGACGGGCTCCGTGAACTTTAACGCGATTAACCCGCCGGGGGCCATGAGACCCGTGTAGTGCACAGGGTCGTCCGGCTGGCCTATGAGGCTCCTGTAGGTGCTCACTATGTAGTCCTCGCCGCTGTACCCGTTCACTATGCCGTACTCGGGGATCACCAGACCCCACACAACCGCGGGCCTCCCCGCGTCGATCTCCTTCTTAACAACATCGAACTGCCTCCTCGCGTTCACAACCGACTCAGGCGTGGGCTTCCTCTCCCCCTCCCACGTGAAGCCGTCCATGATATTGAACGGCTCGACCCTGTACCCCAGGTCCGTGGTCGCCTCGTATATCTCCATCCAGACGTCACAGTGGAACGCGGACGGCGCCGACGGGCACAGACTGCCCCTCATGGCGTTGGTGACCCAGCCGTAACCAGAGACCGCTATGACGTCGGTGAGGTCCACGTCGACGCCGACGGATTTGAGGACCCCCGTGACGGCCCCCGGGTAGCTGAACCAGCTCTTCTCATACTTCGCAGGATTATCTATGATCTTCACTTCTTCTCTCACTCTCCTCCAGCCCTCGGTGTACGCCCTGTTCCTTGCCTCGCGCTGCCTCCGCTCCCTAACCGTCGACTCCCTGTAGATCATCGCCGCCGAAGTGATGACGTCCCTGCCGTCCACCGTGATGACGTACCTGCCCCTCTCCGTCCTCTCCACGAGTCTGGACGCCATCAGCTGGTCTAGGTGGTTCACTGAGGCGTTCCTCGAAAGCCCCGAGGCTTCCACGAGCTCGGCGAGCGCCTTCTCGCCGTCCAACAGCGCGGTGAGCAACGTCACCCTACCAGTGTGGGCGACCGCCTTGAAGTACTCGGCTATCTGAGTCGGCGACTTTTTCAGCAGCTCCTTTGTCTCCTTGTCTGTGTCTTTCATTCCGTGGGCATGTCAGGCTTAGCTGTAATCAATATAAAAATATCTGTTTATCGTGTATATTCGTACCAAAATCTGTGTATCCGGTTTGGGCGTAACGTTAAAATAACTATATAATTACATAATTATATAATGAGCAGGTATTCAACCATATCGGTCCCTCCCGAGGTCAAGGAGACCTTGGAGAAAGGAAAGGGCAAAAAAGACTGGGGGCAGTACCTCCTAGAACTCTACGAGACAGCCGAGGAAGAGCGGAGGAGACACTCCTTAGAGAAGATACGTGAACTGCTCACGGAGGAGGACTACGAGAATATGCGCCGCTCATCGAAGGAGTTCCGTGAGAGGTTCAAGCTAAGATGACGTTGATAGACTCAAGCGTCGCCATAGACAGCCTTCAATACGATATACCGAAGACAGGCGCAATCTCGATCGTGACGCTCCTAGAACTTCTCAGAGGAGTCTCTGAGGAAAAGAGACCCAAGCTCAAGACGCACCTTGAGGAGTACTATTCTGTTATTGGGATAGACAACGATATTACCCTTGAGTACTGCCGAGTATTCGAGTCTCTACGCTCTGGCGGTGAACTGATTCCCGAAGCTGACATGATAATAGCGGCGACCGCTATCTCAAGGAACCTGGAGCTGGAGACCGCCAACGGACACTTCAGCCGGTTACTGGGATACGGCTTGAAGCTTCGAATAACTGGCTGAGCCTAGACCTTGCTCGCTTTCCCCGCCTCGTAGGGTTTGATGTAGAGGCCGAGTACAAGCACCGCGACTGTGAGGCCGCTCATGACGAGGGCGGTGGTCCTTAGGCTGTAGCCGAGGAGATACCCGATGAGTATGCTCGCCGGTATGTTGCCTATCCAGCTCCAGCTCATGTACATCTGGTAGACGGTGCTCGACATCGCTAAGGGAGTCGCGTCAGCCATTATCGCGAACACTGTGCCAGTCCAGAACCGCTCCAGGAAGCTGCTGATCATAGCGACCACGACGAACCAGATAATGGCCCCCGGGGTCAACGTAGCCCAGAGGAGCCCCGACGCGGCGAACGCCGTCGTCGACACGAGGAACGTCCGCTTGTGGCCGTACCTGTCGCTGAGCCTGCCCCCAAGCAGCGAGCCGGGCAATCCAGCGAGGGTGGCGGCGAGCCCCAGCGTGCTGATGAGGCTCACGTCGGCGCCCAGCACTTCCCTGATGGTGAAGCTGAACATGCCGCCGAGGGGCGCCGTGATCTTCAGTGGGGTGAAGCTCCTGCTGAACATGATGAGCACAGCGAGTACCACTGTGAGCTCTGTGAAGGTGAATGCTACGGCCTCCCTGCTGAACGCCCGCTCCTCCATCACAGGCGGCTCCTTCACCGATAGGAACAGGAAGGCTGTGAGCCCCGTGAACCCTGCGAGGGTGAACACCAACTTGTAGCCTCCGACGCCGAGGAGCCACAGTGGCAGTATGGTGGCGAGCGCCGATCCTATGCTCTGCCCCGTGGTGGCGGCTCCGCCGATTACCCTGGCGTGATACTCGGGGGGCGTCACGTCGATGGCGAAGCTGTCGGCCGCCATGTCGTAGAAGGCGCCTGCGGTGATTATGCTGACGACCGCGGGGAACAGCACTGTCCAGACGGGGGCGTTCTCGATGTCGCTGAGCAGCATCACCGCTATGCCCAGAAGGTAGAGGACCCCAGTCAAGGCGAACCACGGCTTACGCTTGTAGAGCCTTCCGCCGAACCTTATGGGGAAGACGTCGGCGACGAGGCCGATGAACATCTTCCAGCTCCAGCTGACGTACATGAGGCCCACGAAGAGTGACGCCTCCAGTGTGCCGACGCCCACCTTGTCCAGCAGGAATACGGGCACCCACAGGCTGAACGTTGTGCGGACGAAGCCGTTTGCGAAGTAGCTGAGCCCGTATAGAAGCGTGATCTTCCGCGGCTCCCAGACGTCGCTCATGAGCTCCCGCATCCGCTCCTCCTTGGGCGCCCTCCAGTAGGAGACGCCCTGGGCCTCGAACTCCCGCCTCCACTTTCGCCCGAGGATGAATAGGACGGCGTACGCCGAGACCGTGAAGGTGAAGACCGCTAGGCCGAGCTTGTAGTTGAGGCTGAGCCCGAGAAGCCAGTCCAGCGGCGACATAAGGTATAGCTGGGCGCACCGGGGCTAAGAGGTTTCCCCGGCTTCCATATCTCTGAGGAGCCTCGGCAGCTCGCAGATGCTGTCAAGGGCGTACCCGCTCCACGGCCGCTGGTCCGGGGTCCTAATCCAGACCCCGGTTATGCCGCTGTCTTGGGCGCCGTACATGTCGGCCTCGACGCTGTCGCCGACGTGAACCGTTTCCTCGGGCGTGACGCCGAGCTCTGCCAGCACAAGCTTGAATATCTCGGGGTTGGGCTTCCTGACTCCGGTGTCCCTGCTGCAGACTATGAAGCTGAAGTACTTGTCGAACCCGTTATCTTGTAGGAGCAGCCTGGGCTGGTCGCTCATGGTGTTGCTGAGGAGAGCCACCTTGTACTTGGCCGACAGCTCCTTTAGGACGCTTTCGACGCAGCCGAAGTACTGGGTCCTGTAGTGCTCCTTGAAGTTGTCGTGCAGCAGCTCTATGGTCTCTTCGTCGGGCGGGACCCCCAGTTTCCCGAGGAAGTTGGTGTACACCTCCTCGAAGGTCCTCTCCTTGCCGTGGGCTCGTACCTTGTTAAGGTCCTGCAGTGCGCCTCGTAGGGCGCGTTTGAGTTCATCCATCTCGATGTGGTGTCGTCGGTCGGCGAGTATGATCCTTATCGCCTCGTGGTAGGGGTCCCACTCAAGCCCTCCTTCAGCCAGCGTCCCCCCGAAGTCGAGTATTACTGCCTTTATGGTCATCCATGGAACAGTGTATCATCCACTTTTGAAGTTTGACACAAAGTCCGATCAGGCTTCATCTATGAGGTAATAAGGCTCGAATGCTTAGATGTAGGCTGTCTCTATGAGGTGCACCTGGTCATCGGTCATAGGCCCCGTGTAGGGCTCGTCTGTGTCGGCGTTCTTGCAGACGGGGCGCTCCCACATGGAGCACGCCGGGTTGGGGCAATAGTACAGCGCGAAGGTCTTCTCCTCCATGCCGACTATCATGCTCATCCACTTCTTACGGTCCACCCGCATCTCAGTCTGGCACTCGGGGCACTGCATGTCTAGATGCAGTAGGCGCTCAACCTAATAAGACTGGGTGTGTGACGCCCACCCACATATGCCGGTCTAGGTTCATCCAATTTACGGTAGATGAATGAAAACTGAAATGGAAACAATGAATGGGTTACATGCCTTCCTCAACGAGCTTATCGAGGCGGCGTATCGCGTCGTCCATGTTGTCCCTCGCGATGACGAGGAGGCTCCTGATTATCTTGGCCTTGTTCTTAAAGCCCTCGATGTCGTGCCTGCACGCCTGTAGCAGCGTGTCCATGTCCTTCAGATCCTCGATGAGGATCTCCTCGTGAGGCGATTTATCGTTCTTGGCTACCATCCAGAACCACACTATGAATTAGGGTTTACTAAGGATAAAATTATGGATGACCATGGAGCAGTGGCCGCCGTGAGTATTCACGGTCGTAAGAAGTGTCTTAGTCTAAGAGTGTAAAACTAGGATTTTATGGTTAATTTTAAATAAAAAGTTGTGAGACCTGATATATTTAGGTGTAAAAAAAATGGCTGATTCTTTGGGCGCCCTTAACAAACTGGGCAATGAGAAGCTCATCGGGTACTTCCTGATGCTCTGGGGGTTAAGCTTCATCCTCGGCGGCTTAGGCGGGCTCACCTACGCAGGATACTACGGGGTTCTGTCCTCGATATTTCACGTGCTGGGGTCGATCCTCGACATACCGAGCGGCATAATACTGATCATCGTGGGAAGAAAGATCGCCGGCATGTAGCGCCGGCGTCGAGCGCCGCTCACCTACCTCTTTTCTTGTCTCTATTAGTTACCTCGGCGTACTGTGGAGGCTCTGCTCCTCGACGATTATGCCCCTCGCCTTCAGCTCCGACAGCAGCTTCCCGGCTACGCCCGGGGTCATCCCGAGGGACTCGGGGGTGACGACGCCGGGCCCCTCTACCATTCCGTCAGCCAGCATCCCTGCGACTATGGCGGCTGTGTACCCCGTGGTCCTCGCCATGGCCGATACGTTTCCCTTGTGGTCGTACCTGTCGAGGACGCGGAAAACGTATCCTGCCTCCTTACCCTTGGACTCGCCCGTCACACTGATCTGCATGGCGAGCAGGTCGCCCACTTCGGGCATCCAGAGGCTCCTCTCGAACAGCCGCGCCGTCACCTGCTTGGGCTGGACCTCCCCGCCGCGGACCTTCACCGGCTCCTCCGAGAAGAACCCCAGCTCCCTGAGCAGCTGTACCTTCTCCACGTGGCCAGGATATCTGAGGGTCTTCTCCCACATGCTTGAGACCCCGGGCAGCGACGCGGCCAGGGTGCGGAGCCCATCCGTGTAGAACGCCTCTAGGGTGCCGACCCCAGGGAACTGTATCTCCTCCAGCCCGCTGAGGGCGGGCACCTTCACCGTTTCGCCGTCCTCGATTATGCTGACGTCCCTGACGTACTCGTCTATGAGGCCGTCGGCGGACCACGTAATGGTGTAGCCCAGCGGCGGCACCGGCTTCTCGGGGATGCCGCCCACCATGACGTGGGCCGCCTCAACCGTGTCGAGCCGGGACGCGGCGTAGCCCACCAGCAGGTTGGAGAGCCCCGGTGCGACGCCGCAGTCCGGGATTAGGGTTGCCCCCTTCTCTTTGACGGCCTGGTCGAGCTGGGTGGGGTTCTCCGGGGTGAAGGAAACGTCCACCATGTCCACGCCCGACTCCACAGCCGCCCTCAGGGCGGCGTAACCGTAGTCCCCGGGCAGGGCGCCGATCACCATGTCGTGCCCCTCGATCTTCTTCAGCAGGCCGGGGTAGTTCGAGGTGTCGATTGTCGCCCACGCTGCCCCCGGGATGGATGACGCGGCCTTCTTGGCCCGTGCCTCGTTTATGTCCGTCATGGTTACCTTGGAGCCTGGGACGATTCGTTTGAACTCCTTTCCGATGACTGCGCCGATCTTACCGCAGCCTAACACGATGACATTCACGTTCAACCACAGGTACATGTTGGCTGCACGCGCTTTTCACGATTTCGAGAGAAAAAGAAGAAAAAAGGGTCAGTCTTTGGGCTCGGGGTCACGCCTCAGGGAGCCGGCGGCGCAGTGGATGCTTCCGCTGTTCATTGGCCAGACGAGGGTCGGTATGTCCACCTCGACGACGTCCACGCCGACGCTCTCAAGCCACTTGGTGGCCTTCGGAGTCCCCGCGGGGACGATTATCTTCATGGGTTCTAGCACGACGCCCGTCTCGGGGCCCACAGGGGTGCCCTGGTCGATCCTGCAGATGTTGTCCGGCGGGACGATGAACTTCCAGTCCATCTCGGCCTTCAGCCAGTCCAGCAGGAAGGGGTCGAGCCACTTGGGGTTCGCCACCGATGTGTGCCTGTCCACCATGCAGTAGTGGGTGAGCTGCGGCCTGGGGCCCCAGCCGGATAATATCCTGACGTCGACCTCGGGGTCCTGGCTGTGGATGATGTTCTTGAACTGGGTGTGTCCCCAGTCGTTTGCCCTCCAGACGGCGGGGTCGCTTGTGTTCGCCCTCGGGTAGTGCACCGTGACGAGTACGTGTTTCTCGTCGTGCCACCCGATGTTTCCTCCCTCGGCCATGCCGTCCCCCGTGATCATGCCGACGACGGGGCACCCCGCCTCTGCGAGGGTCTGGTACGTGGGTACCTCTTCGCCCTTCCGGATGTAGTCGTACATCCTGAGGATCACCTGGCCGTAGACCGCTGGGTGGCAGACGTCGTCGGTGTAGATGGCCTTCACCTGGTACGGCGGGTCGTAGGGGTCGGGCTTCCGCTCGACGACCTCGACTCCCTCGTCTTTGTACGCCTTCCTGAGGCGCTCGTGGTCCTCTGTGAGCCGGTTCAGGTCCTTGGGCTTCCAGCTCATCCTCCAAGCGGATAAGTCGCTGCTGTGGGGAGGCCACGGCGTCGGGTTGCCGACGCTGAGGAACTCCTTGCCGGGTCTGTGGAGCAGCACTGTGCGTAGCTTGCCTATGGTGGTGTTGGCTTTCCATTTCTTGCCCCAGTACTTGGGCATCTCCTCCTCGAACTGGGAGTGCACCTGGGGGTGGTACTTCATGTACTGCTCGTGGAGGCCGAGCCCTGTATTTTCCTTGAACAAGTCAACCTCTTTCATAGAACCAGAAGTATTCTAGGGGTGAAGAGATAATAAAACCTGTTAACGGTTACCCCTTAACCTGCTTTGGGCGCGAAATCCCTCTCCGCTCCCTTATCTTCTCCATCTCGTTTGCTAGGTACTCGACGGGCTCAAGGTAGTCTGGGTAGTCGTTGCGGGATCTGAACTCAAGTGCTATGGGGCCTATCTTCTCCCAGTACCGTGTGACGCCTGAGGGGTTCATCTCGTAGACGAGGTCTATGTCCACGGCGCCCCGACGCACAAGAGTGGCGAGCCCTACGTAGTAGTCCCTTGCTAGGCGCCGGGTTACGTTAGCCTCCGGGTTGTTCCTTGGACTGTACTTGCTCCAGTAGTCATCGAAGTCTGTCCACTGCCAGTCCCAGAGTATCTCTGTGATGGCTCGGCTGAACTTCTCGTCCGTCATCCACTTGACTAGCTCCAAGTGTAGCCTGGCCTTCTGGGTCTCGTTCTCCTCCTTCCTCTGCCCCATGTACCGCGTGAAGATCAAATAGGTGAAGGTGATCGCAGCCGCTAACGAGGACGCGAGTGCAATGATGACAGTCTGTGAATCGACCATGTAATCAATGATAGTACGTTGAAGTGAAAAATTTTGCAGTAAATCTTCTGATCGATCCTCATCATTCGAGGTTTTTCCTCCCTAGGCTTTAGTGATCCCTTCTGGTGAGTTCATGCGTCTTCAAGCACGTCCTATCATCTGGGTCTGGACATCCTGTTAGATAAGTCTAAATCAGCCCCAACCAAAGGTCCGATAAAGGTGAACCGTGATGCGCGTCGTGCTTCTAGGTACAGGCGGGCCCAGACCTGACCCGACTCGGATGGGGCCCAGCACCCTTGTTTCCGTCGGAGATGATAACATCCTTGTTGACGCGGGGAGGGGTGTAGCTGCCCGGCTGGCTCAGGTGGGCGTCCCCATAACAGAGGTGGGGCATATTTTCATCACTCACCTCCACTTCGACCACACGGGAGGGCTGGCGGACACGCTGTTCGCGGCGTGGAACAAGGGGAGGAACCGGGTCATCAACGTCTACGGCCCCAAGGGGACGCGGCACATGGTGACGCACCTGTTGGAAGCGTACTCCGCCGACATATGGTACAGGCTCGCCGAGACCGCGTTGACGACGGAGAAGCTCATGGACATAAGGGACATGGTCGAGGTGACTGAGATGCAACCGGGCACCGTCTACGATGCAGGTGAATGGCGCGTCACCGCCGCACACGTCGACCATGGGCACGGCCTCGGCTTGACCCGCGACGAGTGGCAGTGCCTCGGCTACAGGGTCGAGGCTGAGGGGAAGGCGGTGGCTATAAGCGGCGACGCGGTCCATTCCAAATCCCTCGTCGAGCTCTCAAGGGACGCCGACCTGCTTGTCATGTGCTGCTACCTAGCCGGAGAAGAGATAGACAACCATGACCTCAGGCTCATCTCCAGGCACGTCCTCGCCTCCTCCATGGAGGCGGGTAAGATAGCGTCCGAGGCTGGGGTAAAGAGTCTCGTTCTCACCCACATCAGGGAGAAGCCTCGGAGGCTGCTGGACGGCATGGTCTCTGACATAAAACGGGACTATGACGGGGTCATCCACGTCGGGGAAGACCTGATGGAGTTCAACCTCTGAAGCACTCGGTTGGCTTGGTAGACTATCACCCGGCGACTTGGTTCACCAGTTACCCTAGGAATGTTTTCGCGAGGTTGTAATAAGCCCTCCTCGTGAGTTCTACGGTCTTTAGGCTCACTCTCTCGTTGGGGCCGTGGACCGTCAGCGCCTTCGCGGGGGTCTCGGGGTCGTACAACGCGAAGCCGTAGCACTCCACGCCCAGCCTACGCAGGTGCCTGAGGTCGGTCTTCCCCGGCATCATCTCGGGCGCAAGCGTTGTGCCGGGCATCTCCATCCTCACAGCCATCTCCATGGCTGACACGAAGACCGACTCCACCGGGCTGGAGCCGCCGCCTTTCTCCCCGTAGGTGAAGACCACTTTACCTGGTCCGCTGAGCCAGCCACCCGCCTCCGTGACAGCGTAGTCAGTCTCCACCTCTTCAGGGTGCTGATCAAGCATCCACTCCGTGCCGAGTCCTTTGCCGTCCTCCTCGTCGCAGACAACCAGTAGCGTCAGGTCCCCTGACGGCTTGAACCCCTCGACGCACAGGTCTATGAACGCCTGCATGTGGGCTGCAACCATGAACAGCATGTCGTGGGAGCCGCGTCCCCAGATGTATTCATCCCTCTGAACAGCCGAGAACGGGTCCACGACCCATTCAGCCTCCCTCTCCACTGGCGCGACGTCGACGTGGCCTGGTCCAAACATGAGCCCGGGGCCACTACTCGTACCTTGTATCCGCGCCACGAGGTTGCCTCTTCCGGGCGCCGACTCGTAGACGGTGGACTCGACGCCGTGCGCGTCGAGGTACCCGCGGATTGTGTCTATGGACTTCATCTCGCCGCCGGGCGGGTTAACGCACCTGTTCCTGATGAGCTCAGTCAGTAGGCTGATCATCGGCTGAAAATGCGTCTACGGACATTTAACGGGGCGCCCCTTGTTCCGCATCATATATACGGTACCGCACGTAAAAAACGGGGAAGACATGGTCAAGTGTGACAAGTGCGGCAAGGACGAGTACATGCCATTCAGGTGCAAGTACTGCGGAGGCTACTTCTGCGCCGAGCACAGGCTCCCCGAGATGCACGACTGCCCAGGCTACTACGACTACAACCGCAGCACCACCGGGCAGACCGGGTTCAACCCCACCGGCTACAGCTACTCGCCGCAGACCCGCCGTACCGTGTTCTGGTTCAGCCAGACTGAGCTCCGTGACCTGGCTATCGGCCTCGGCGTCATACTCGCCATACCGTTGTTCAGCTACTGGAGGCAGGTTCTCTCTAGCCCTCTCGTGTTTGGAGTATACTTCCTGATCTTCGCACTGGCTTTCATTCTCCACGAGGTGGCGCACAAGTTCATGGCGCAGCGCCTCGGCTACTGGGCAGAGTTCAGGCTCAACCGGCAGGGGCTCATGCTGACGCTCCTCAGCTTCATCTCACCCATCAAGATCATCGCCCCCGGCGCCGTCATGATCGGCGGCATAATGAACTGGGACGACTACGGCAAGGTTAGCATCGTTGGCCCAGCCACCAACATCGGGATGGGGCTCTTCTACTTCGCAGTATACCTCGTAACGGGCAGCCCGCTGGTGGCGGCTCTGGCGAACGTGGGGATGAACATCAACGCGAGTCTCGCCCTATTCAACCTCATACCCATCGGCGTCTTCGACGGCGCCAAGGTCATGAAGTGGAACCGCGCCGCGTGGGCTGCAGCCGTGCTAGCCGCGGGCATCCTCTTCGTGCTCTCATCGTTCTAGCCCTCCGCGGACCAGACCCGCGTCTCTTATCTACCCGATGCATATTCATACACGCCATGATAATCATACCGGGGCCCGCCTCCAAGGAGCTCGGGGAGGCCGTCGCCGAGAGGCTGAGCCTTGAGGCACACCCCGTCGAGCACAGGCTGTTCCCCGACGGCGAGAGCTACCTGAGACTCACGGCTGACGTCAAAGGCGAGACGGTGGCGCTGGTCCAGTCCACGGCTCCAGACGGTGACAGCAAGATGATGCAGCTCCTCATAATGGCGCGAACAGCGAAGGACTTCGGCGCCGAACGCGTCGTAGCGTGCGTACCCTACCTCGCGTACATGAGGCAGGACAAGCAGTTCCTCGACGGGGAAGCGCTGTCCTTCGACGTGGTATTGAGCCTGCTGGAGTGCGTCGGCGTCGACGACCTCGTCGTCGTGGACCTCCACAGCGAGGAGAGCCTGGCTAGAATCCAGTCAAGCCACGGTATCAGGGTCCACACGCTCACCGCGATACCCGCCATAGCCCTGTACCTCAAGGAGCATGGCTACGACGGCGCCTACAGCCTCTCCCCCGATGTTGGGCGCAAGGACATCGTGGAGACTGCCAGCAGGGTGATGGGAGGCGGCTTCGCGTTCTTCGAGAAGATGAGGGACAGGCACACCGGCGAGACCACCATGAAGGTGAAGGACGTCGACGTGAAGGGGCGGAAGGCCGTGGTCTTCGACGACATCATAAGCAGCGGCGGCACCATGGCGCGCGCCATAAAGGGGCTGAAGGCTCAGGGCGCCGTCAAGGTCGCGGCGGCTTGCACCCACGCACTGTTCATGCCGGGTGCCGAGGAGAGGCTCAGGGAGGCGGGCGCCGACCTGATACTGGCGGCGGACACGGTGGAGACCCCTTACAGCAGGGTTTCCGTCGCCGGGCTCATCGCGGACCATCTGCGATGCCTCTGACCGATACCTATTTCACCTAGCTTCAAGGAACGTTATGCGGCGACATGATAAGCAGCAGGATAAGGCTCAAGGTGCAGTCGGTGAAGGCCGTCAAGGACCCTGAGAACCGTGAGGCTTTCCAGATCGACTTCGTCGAGGTCCGCTCAAAGCCACCCATGGTGATGATGAGCAACCCGGAGGTCCCCGCGGAGATCAACCAGATGGTCGTCCAGGTCACCAAGAGCTTCCAGGGCATCATGCCAGGTAGCCAGAGTACCACGTACGAGCAGCGGAAGCTGACGCTTATTTTGACCGGTGAGGAGCTGGAGAGCTTCAACATGAAGCCTTACCCCAACCAGCTCTACGAGCTCAACATCACGGACGGCCAGCTGGGCTTCAAAGAGCTGTAGCCGGCAACCATTAAATCCCGTTAATCCAACGGTATTCACAGTGATTCTATGGCCAAGCTAGTGGACATCCAGCACACCGACTTCGAGGCTGAGGTGCTGAACTCGGGGAAGCCCACCGTCGTCGAGTACTGGCACCACAAGTGCCCCGCCTGTGAGACGATGAAGCCTATCTACGAGACGATGCCGGGCCGCGTGGAGGGCGCCAAGTTCACACGGATGAACCTGCTTGAGAGCAGGGAGAACCGGGTCCACGCCATCAAGGAGGGCGTGAGGAGCACCCCCACCTTCCTCGTCTACTGCGCCGGGCGTCCCATCGGCGCCATCATAGGCGTTAGGGAGCTCGAAGAGATGGAGGCAGAGCTCAAGGCCCTCGTGGACGCCAGCGACTCATGCCTCTTGGGCACACCAC
>JAFGTA010000075.1 GCA_016934355.1 Candidatus Bathyarchaeota archaeon
AGATACGGGAGCGGATGACCGAGCTCTGGGACTTTGAGAAGTACGGCATCCCCTTCAGGCGGGGAGGCCGGTGCTTCTACACCTACAACGACGGGCTGAGGAACCAGCCGGTGCTCCTCTGGATGGAGGGGATCGAAGGCGAGCCCAGGGAACTCCTCGACCCAAACACTCTAAGCGAGGACGGAACCGTCGCGCTCACAGGTGTCAGCGTCAGCGACGACGGTATGCTGCTAGCCTACGGCGTCAGCAGCGCGGGCTCGGACTGGCAGGAGTGGAGGATCAGAGAAGTTGAGACAGGTAAAGACCTGGACGATGTCCTCAGGTGGACCAAGTTCACGGAGGCTTCGTGGACCAGCGACGGAGCCGGCTTCTACTACAGCAGGTTCGACGAGCCCAGCGGCGAGGCGCTGAAGGAGGCCAACTACTATCAGAAGCTGTTCTACCACAGGGTCGGCGACCCGCAGACGAGTGACTCTCTCGTCTATAAGAGAGACGACGAGAAGGAGTGGCGTTTCCACGGCGAGGTCACCGAGGACGGACGCTACCTCGTCATCACCGTGACCCGGGGCACCTACCCCGAGAACCAGGTCTTCTACAAGGACCTCCAGGGCGGCGATGTCGTCGAACTCGTGAAAGGCTTCGAGTACAAGTGCAGGTTCATAGCAAACGACGGCACTGTCTTCTACTTCCTCACCGACCTGGACGCCCCTATGGGGAGGGTGGTATCAATGGATTTGGGTAACCCCGGGGAGTTCAGGGAGGTCATCCCCGAGAGCGGCGACGCTCTGGAGACTGTGAGCATGGTGAACCACCAGCTCCTCGCCATATACCTGCATGACGCCCACAGCAGGGTGACCGTCTACTCGAAGGACGGCGAACGCCTCTGGGACGTGGAGCAGCCAGGGATGGGCACCGTGACAGGCTTCACGGGGCGAGGGTCAGACACCGACGCTTTTTACCACTACACAAGCTTCACCCACCCCGGTACGATCTACCGGGTGGACCTTGAGGCGAGGGAGAACACGGTCTACAGGGAGCCCATGCTCGGGTTCGACCCAGGCGACTATGTGACGGAGCAGGTGTTCTACAGCAGCAAGGACGGCACGAGGGTCCCCATGTACATCTGCCGTAAGAGGAGCGTCGAGGCGAAGCCGGACAACCCGTGCTACCTCTACGGCTACGGCGGCTTCAACATCAGCCTCACCCCGTTCTTCAACGTACGCAACCTCGTCTGGATGGAGATGGGGGGCCTGTTCTGCCTCGCCAACCTACGCGGCGGAGCCGAGTACGGGAAGACGTGGCACATGCAGGGCATCAAGCTTGTGAAGCAGAACGTGTTCGACGACTTCATCGCCGCCGCCGAGCACCTCATAGCCGAAGGGTACACCTCCACGCCCAGGCTCGCCATAAGCGGGCGCAGCAACGGCGGACTGCTCACAGGCGCCTGCCTCACCCAGCGCCCCGAGCTGTACGGCGTCACAGTCCCCGTCGTAGGCGTCATGGACATGCTGCGGTTCGAGAAGTTCACCGTGGGCTGGGGCTGGACCAGCGACTACGGCTCAGTGGAGAATGAGGACGAGTTCAAGGCTCTCTTGGCTTACAGCCCCCTCCACAACCTGAAGCCGCGGAGCTACCCGCCCACCATGGTGACCACCGCCGACCACGACGACCGCGTCTTCCCAGCTCACAGCTTCAAGTTCGCCTCGGAGCTACAGCACGCCCAGAGGGGCGACGCCCCCACCATAATAAGGGTCGAGTCCAAGGCTGGGCACGGCATGGGGAAACCCACCGCCAAGGTCATCGAGGAGTACAGCGACGAGCTCGCCTTCATAGTGCACAACCTGAAGGAGACCCAGCCATGAGCCTCCAGACTCGTCTACTGGATGAGATCGACAGGCTCAGCGGCGACCTCGTCGAGACCGCCCGGGACATGATCAGGATACCCAGCGAGAACCCGCCCGGTGACGAGGCAGCGATAGCCGACTACGTCTCAGAGCTCCTCGCCGCCCTCGGCTTCGACGTCGAGCAGGTCGAGCCCAAGCCGGGCAGGGTTAACACCCTCGGCGCCCTGGAGGGCTCTGGAGGCGGCAAGAACCTGCTGTGGAACGGCCACTACGACACAGTGCCCATAGGCAACCCCGAGTACTGGACCGTGGAGCCCCTCGGGGGGCAGGTCAAGGACGGCAGGGTCTACGGCAGGGGCAGCGGCGACATGAAGGGGGCCATAGCGTCGGCGATAACCGCGGCGAAGGCGGTTGGCAACATAGGTGCACGGCTGAGAGGCGGCTTCAGCCTCCACGCCGTGGCTGACGAGGAGTTCTTCGGCCGCTACGGCACCAAGTACCTCTGCGAGAACGGCTACGTCAAGGGGGTGGACATGGCGGTGGTAGGCGAGACCTCCACCCGGGACGGCGTCATAATGGCTCGGCCCGCCGTGAGGGGGCGCACCCTCGTCAACATCCACGTAAAGGGCAGGTCCGCCCACAGCAGCAGGCCTGAGATGGGGGTGAACGCGGTGCTCAAGATGAGTAAGGTGCTCACAGCCATCGACGAGACCCCGTTCAGTTTTCCTAAGCATGAATTGCTGCCTGACCCTACGATAGCTCCGGGTACCACCATCAGGGGAGGGACCAAGGACAACATCATTCCCGAGGATTGTGAGGCTGTGTGTGACGTCCGCACAGTCCCCGGGATGGACCCCGAGCAGGTATTACGGGATATTAGGGCGGTTGTCGACGGCCTAGCCGAGGGCGACCCGGACCTCCACGCATCGGTGACCTCACCCCTATCCAAGCCGCCCAGCGAGATACCAGTGGATCACCCGCTGTACAGGTCGGCCGCGAGGGCTACGGAGGCCGTAGCAGGGTACCCCCTTACACCTCTGGGAGCGAGCGGCAGCAACGACACCAGCTACCTCACAAATATTGCTGGGGTTCCCGCCATCGCGTTTGGCCCAGGGGGAGGCAACGCCCACGCGCCGGACGAGTGGGCGGACATAGAGATGCTGGTCGACTTCGCTAAGATATACGGGCTGATGATGCTGGACATCTGCGGCGCCGACGGGTAGCGTATCGCAGCCTCTATAAGCCCATCATCTTTCTTTTGATCCATGGTCGACGAAGTCGATGAGCGTATCCTCAGGCTGCTTCAGGACAACAGCCGCATGACGTACGTCGAGATCGGCAGGTCTGTGGGGCTCAGCGAGGGGGCCGTGAGGAACCGGGTGCAGAGTCTGGTCTCGGGGGGTGTCATCAGGCGGTTCACCATCGAGAAGTCCACTTCGTTCGGGGTGAGGGCCCTCACAATGATCTCGGTCAATCCGGGTGTGCCCACCTACGAGGTGAGTAAGAAGGTGAACCAGCTCGTCGGGGTGGAGCGCATCTACGAGGTCACCGGTGAGTATGATATCGTCATGGTGAGCAGCGGCGTGAACATCGAGGCCGTCAACAGGTGCATCGAGGACATACGTAAGATACAGGGAGTCGAGAAGACCAACACCATCATAGTACTCAGGACGCTCTAAACGGTCTTCTCTGAACATCCTGGCTTTCCTCGGAAACGTTAAACCGTGCAACCGTTCTTGTTTCCATGAAATGGAAGCATTGGAAGCCATCCTAACGAGGAGAAGCATCAGGAAGTACACCGCGGAGGAGGTGAGCCCGGAGCTGGAGCGGAAGCTGCTGGAGGCGGCGATGGCGGCGCCCAGCGCCCACAACAATCAGCCGTGGCACTTCGTGGTCATCAGGAGCCGCGAGACCCTCGACAGGATACCGGAGTTCCACCCCTACAGCAAGATGCTGCGGGAGGCGAGCCTCGCGTTCGTGGTCTGCGGCGACAACAAGGTGCAGCCCACGGAGTTTTGGGCTCAGGACTGCAGCGCAGCCACCGAGAACCTTCTCATAGCGGCGAACGCCTTGGGGCTGGGGACTGTGTGGCTGGGCGTCCACCCGGATGGGACGCGGGCCAACCAGGTGAGGGAGCTCCTCGGCATACCCGGCCATGTTACTCCCCTCGGCATAATCTCGGTTGGATACCCGGCTGAGAACAAGCCGCCGAGGGAGAACTATAGCGAGGACAGGGTTCACAGGGAGGAGTGGTAGAGCCACACCCCTTCTTTTTTTCCACTCATTTTATCCGTCGTCGCATCACCCGAATACCTATGGAGATATACTTCGCCGGCAGCATCCGCGGCGAGCAACCCGACAAGGAGTGGTTCCAGCGCCTTATAGACCACATCTCGGGGCACGGCAGGGTGCTCACGGAGCACAGCTTCGGCTTCACGGACGACGAGGAGGCCGAGATCGACGACAAGTGGATATTCGAGACTGATATGGGCTGGCTGAGGGACGCCGACGCGTTAGTGGCCGAGGTTACGGCGCCCAGCCTGGGCGTCGGGTACGAGATCGCTAAGGCCGAGACATGGGGGAAACCCGCGCTGCTGCTCTACCGGGAGACGCCTGGGCGGGACCCGTCCGCCATGCTCCACGGGAACAAGGGGCTCACGATGGTCAGGTTCACCGACGAGGATGAAGCCCTCGAAGCCGTCTCAAGGTTCCTCGACTCCATTAAGGATTGACGGAGCTTCTTAAGCTCCGCCGGCCATGAAAGGCTTCCTCACACAGATTTTCAGGCGCCGGATGGTGTTAAATAATCTGGTGCGGGAATGGGTTAACCATCCATCGGAGGCGCGTTAAGTGAAGGAGGAGGTGCTGGGGCTCCACAGGGGTATCTACGGCGGCGAAGCCGAGGTTTACAGCGCACCGGGCAGGGTGAACCTCATCGGAGAGCACACCGACTACAACGACGGCTACGTGCTGCCCACCCCGATAGACCGGCGCATCTGGGTGGCGGCGTCTCCGAGACGGGACGAGAAGGTGAGGGTGCACGCCGCCGATTTCGACGAGTCCACGGAGTTCAGCCTCCGGGGCATCAGGCGTGACCCACGCCACGGCTGGGTAAACTATGTTCAGGGGGTCGCCAAGGCGCTGATGGACGAGGGGTACAGCCTCGGCGGGACCGATATGGTGGTGAAGGGTGATGTCCCCCTGGGCGCGGGCCTCAGCAGCAGCGCCGCCCTCCTCATGTCCACGATGAGGGTTTTCCAGGGTCTGAATAGTATCGAGATAGACCCTGTGGAGGCTGCGTACCTCGGGAGAAAAGCGGAGAACGAGTTCGTGGGCGTCCAGTGCGGCGTGATGGACCAGTTCGTGGCCGGCCTCGGTGAGCACGGTAAGGCGCTGTTTATAGACTGCCGCACAAACGAGCACCGGCTAATACCCCTTAGGGACGAATACAGGGTTGTCATCGTTAATACCATGAAGAATAGGGAGCTCACAGACTCGGCTTACAACGAGAGGCGCGCCCAGTGCGAGGAGGCTGTGAGGATCATATCCGCTGGGCACCCTGAGGTGGAGGCGCTGAGGGACGTGTCCCCCGAGATGCTCATTGAGAGCTGGGGCATGCTCCCTGAGACCATCCAGAGTCGTGCGAGGCACGTTGTAACCGAGAACCAGAGGGTGCTAGAAGCCGCGGAGTATCTTGCGAGGGGCGACGCCGAGGGCTTCGGCGACCTCATGTACGACAGCCACGAAAGCCTCCGCTACGACTACGAGGTGAGCTGCAGGGAGCTGGACGCCCTCGTCGGCGCCACGATGGATATGGACGAGGTGGTGGGCGCCAGGATGACGGGGGCCGGCTTCGGCGGCTGCACAGTCAACCTCGTCGAGGCTGGATACGTCGGCGAGTTCGCCGAGACGATAAAGAAGAGGTACCTCAGGTCTACGGCGAAGCGCGCCGAGGTCTACCTAGCCTGACCGGGGCCTCTGTACTATCTCTACCGTGTATCCTTCTGGGTCTTCGCAGAAGAAGACTCGGCCCTCGGTTTCCCTGAGTTCTACCTCGGTGGTGTGCATCTTGACGCCTGCTTCTTTGAGCCTGTGGTAGACCATCCATATGTCGCCGTCGTCCGGGACTCCGAGACAAAGGATCACAGGCTTGTCCTCGGCGGCCCTCAGGTGGCCTCTGCCGTCCTGCACGACTCCTATTGTGTAGTCGCCGGTGACGCGGTACAGCATGACCCATTCACTCTCAGGCTCCTCCTCAAGCCCGAGGAGGTCCCTGTAGAAAGAGGATGCCTCCGCCATGTCCTTGTAGTAGATGAAGGTGTAGGCCCTGTCGAAGCTCAACGCCAGTACCGCTCCACATAGTCAGTAGCCCGCATGAACTCTACGTCGGGGTAGCTCAACGCGTGCTCGATGATGCCCTCAAGGCAGAGGAGCCGCGACGGCCTCCCAGTCACCTGCGGATGGTTGGTGAGGCAGAACAGGCTTCGATCTTTGTAGCGGGCGTCGAACTCGACGCGCCACACGTCCACCGTGTCCTCGGCCGTCATCCCCCAGTCGTAGTAGAACGTCCAGTCGTCAAGGTTGTACGCGACGGGTATCTCGAGGAGCCTGGTTTCATCTCCGTCGACCGTGTTCCAGAAACAGTCCTCGGCACCCATGTAGTCGCTGTTCCACCTGAACCCTAGTTCGGCGAGGAACCCGTGGGTGTGCTCCGAAGGCCTCCACCGCGGCGTCCGGTGTCCGAGGATAGGCTGGTCCGTGAACCCGCTGAGTATGTCTCTGCTCTTGACGATCCAAGCCTTCTCCTGCTCTGGCTCAAGCTCGCTGTAGCCTCTGTGGGTGTAGCCGTGGCACGCCAGCTCGTGGCCTCTGGACACGATCTCCTCGACTGCCTCCGGGTACCGCTCGGCGGTCAGGCCGGGGACGCAGAACGTGCCTTTGATACTGTGTTCGTCGAGGAGGTCCATTATCCTGTAGACTCCTCTGCGGGGGCCGTAGCCGCCCTGGGTGACCCAGTAGGGGACGCCGGGGTGCATCTCCTCGAACGCGGTCTCGCCGTCGAGGTCGAACGTAAGTAATACCGGGAAAGACTTCATGGGTGATGATGGGCTACCCATGTTTTTAGGGGTTCCCCGCCCTACTTAGCCGCCCGCTTCGCCATGTACTCG
>JAFGTA010000007.1 GCA_016934355.1 Candidatus Bathyarchaeota archaeon
GAGCCGGAGGGGTCCGAGGGAGGACAAAGGTTCCAGATGACCGAGGAGTTCAGGGAATCGATGATGCAGAGGTTCACCATACAGTCCACCATAATGAGGATATCGCCGACCGAGATATACGAAAACATAATCAACGACGTGCTGGGCGTCCGCGGCTTCGGCGGCATGGGTGGACGCGGCTTCGAGAGAACCATGTCGCTGACAGAGGCGCTGGCGGCCAACTGGGCGAACATCTCTGTGCTCACGGTCGGCCTCGTGATCTGCTTCGCAGCGTCGTACATGCTGTTCCTGCGAAGCGAGATAAGGCCAGGCGACTAGCCGGCCGTACCCACTCACCTTTTACCCCTTTCTTTTCACAGTTAGAGAGTCCCGGGAAAGCCGTGAAAATAAGGTTTTCAGCGGTAGGGGGGAGGGGGGGTATGGCACTCCAGACCGTTCTGTGGCTGGCTTCAGGAAAAGAAGCCTGAAAACGGCTCCGATCGATGACGGATAAATGCAAAAACGTGCTCTGTAACGGCTGAATCAACGCAAAAACGCGTTTAAGCCGTCTACAATTCCGTATACCACGACCCTCTAATAGGCGGCTAAATACTCGAAGCCAGATCCGTGTATCTCCATTATATCAGCCGCTGGCGCCTAGGACGCCTGTCAGGCTTGTCCACCAGATACCTGCACTCAAGATGAGGGAAAAGAATATTCGTTAAGCGTAGTAAAAACGGAGAAACCCGACAATTAACGTTAAAAGAATGGTGCAATCACTAAGCCAAGCATGGAGTGCGATATTCTAGTCATCGGGGCGGGAGTCCTCGGCCTAAGCTCGGCCTACCACATGAAGAAGAGAGACCCGTCGAAACGGATAGTGGTCATCGACAAGTTCGGCGGCCCCGGCCAGGGCAACAGCGCCAAGAGCGAGGGCGGCTTCCGAAACATATTCACAAGCTCCACAAACTACCTGCTCGCAGACAGCAGCATCGATGCCTTCAAGCAGCTCGAGGAGATGGGGCACGACCTTAAGCTCGAGTTCATGGGTTACCTCTGGCTGTTCAGCCAGCGACAGTACGACAACGTCAAGCCTGCGATCGACGCCATACTGAAGCGCGGCGACAGCGTCAGGGTGCTGAGCCTCGACGAGCTTAAGGAAACGGTCCCATGCCTGGTACCGGAGTTCGGGGACGACGAGGAGGCAGAGCTTCTCGGAGTCGAGGACGTAGCAGTCGGGGTCTTCGGGGAGAAGTGCGGTGGCTTGGACGCCGACGCACTGGTCAGAGCCTACGAGGAGGAGTTCCTGAAGCTCGGCGGCGAGGTGATGTACAACGCCGAGGCGGAGAGACTCATTCTTAAGCCCGTCGAGGAGCTGGGGCTGCCCGGGGAGCCGTTCGTCTGGCAGGACACGGCTATCGTGGGGGCGGAGACCTCGAAAGGCGAGATACTCGCCGGGAAGACCGTGGTCGCCGCCGGCGCGTGGGCTCACCAGCTGCTCGACCCCGTGGGCCTCGACAGCTTCCAGCGGCCCAAGAAGCGCCAGATATTCGCTTTCAAGGACCCGAAGCTCGAACCCTTCTTCAAGGTAAAGGGCCTCAACGACGACGGCGTTATGCCTCTCACGATCCTGCCGAAGGCTAACATACTGTTCAGGCCTGAGCTCAGCGAGGGAAGCATATGGCTGGCATGCGCGGACGAGCTCGGCCGAGGGTTCGGGCTGGAGGAGGACCCGCAGCCCGAGGAAGACTACTACACCAACAACATCTACCATGTACTCGTCAAGTACTTCCCGTGCTTCGAGGACGTCCGCCCCATGAACATGTGGGCTGGCCAGTACGCCGTCAACAGCCTCGACGAAACCCCTGTCCTATACGAGGCGCCGGGCCTCTGCTACATCGGGGCAGGCAGCGGAAGCGGCATAATGAAGGCGGACAGCCTCGGCAGGGTACTGGACGCGCTGGTCGCAGGCGAGGCGGAGGCTGAGCTTCACGGCGGAAGGAGGTTCCGTGTCAGCGACCTCGGCGTAAAGCACCGCCACGTGGAGCACGAGGAGTTCGTGATCTAGCGACAGGCTTCCTCCAAGCCACTAAATTTCATGTGATTTTTAAACCTTAATTAATGTGATTTAGCGTAAACGGATGATCGGTCAAACCGTCATACAACGAGATATAACCCACCATTTCTATTAATGACAACTTAACGGGTGAGAGGTTAGCGATGACTGCCAAAATTCTTGTGCTTCACATAGACGACGACCTTGACCAACTTAAATTCACGAAGCTGTTCCTCGAGCGAGTGAACGACAGAATACACGTGGAAAGCGAGACCGATCCAGCCATGGCAGTTGAACGGCTTAGAAACGGTTCGTTTGACTGCATAGTCTGTGACTACAAGATGCCCCGCCTCTCAGGGATAGACCTCGCAGGCAAGATGAGGGAGTTCAGCGACCTGCCTTTCATACTATACACGGGTCACGGCAGCGAGGAGGTAGCCGAGGCAGCGTTCGCCGCAGGCGTCAGCGACTACATGAGGAAAGAGACGGACCCAAGCCACTACCAAGTCCTTGCGAACAGGATAACGGCTGCAACCGATACTTATCGTAATGAAAAAGAAGCGAGGACCACGCGGCAGCTGATGGCGGTTTTCATGGACTCCGCCACCGAGGGGTTCTCCATCCTCGACTCTGACTTCAACTACATCGATGTAAACCGGACTGTCCTCCAACGAATAGGGCTGAGGAGAGAGGACTTCATCGGGAAGAACCTAGTCGACCTGTTCCCCGACGTACGTGAATCCGGCCGCCTCCAAAACTATATACATGTCCTGGAGACCGGAGAAGCATACTCAGCCGAGATAATCGACAGGAGCTACTCTCAGCGCTACCTCCTGGTCAAAGCCTTCAAGGTTGGCGAAGGTCTAGGGTTTATCACGACTGATCTGACTAGGCTCAGGACGTTCGAGACTCGACTCAACGCCCTGTACCAGAGTGCCACCCGGCTCGGCGAGGCAGAGGGTATACTCAAGATATCTGATATCTCCATCGGCATCCTGAGAGACGTTCTAGAATACAAGATAGGGAGCATCGGGTTCATCACAGGTGATGAGGCAGTCTTTCACAGGTCCATCGAGTTCGATTTTCCGGATAAATTCAAGATACCCTTGAGCGCACGAAGCGTAGTCGCTAGGGCAGTAAGGGAGAGGAAGACCCAGATAGTCGAGGATACGCGTCTTGACCCCGATTACCTGGACGTGGAAGTGTCAGGATACGATATAGACTCGAATCTCTCCGAGATCGCAGTGCCCGTCCTCCTCGACGGTGTGCCTGTGGCAGTATTCAACGTAGAAGACCCGGAGACCAGCGCCTTCGATGAAGAGGACCAGAAGCTCCTCGACACGCTTGCGTCTCACATAGCCTCATCAATCAGGCGTCTCAGAGAACTCCAAGAGAACAAGAGACACCATGAACAGCTTCATGCCCTGAACAGGCACGTGCTCTCCCTGAACCAGGCCGACAACGTCGACATGGTAGCCAAAGTAACCCTCGACATAATGAGCCAGGTCTTCGGTGAAGGCTTCCTATCGTTCCAGCTATTGAAGGATGGGCACTTGCACACGATTGACGCGAGAGGCGCTCCCTCGATTGGAGTGCCCCTGCCTCTTGACGGTAAGGGTGTAACCACGAGGGCTGCACGGGAAGCCAGAGCCGTGTACGTATCGAACACCAGGGACGACTCCGACTTCATACAGGTTTTCTCCGGCTCGCAGACTGAGCTCGCCGTCCCCGTGATCCATAAAGACGAGGTGTTGGCGGTCCTGAACATGGAGAGCCCCTCCATTGACGCCTTCTCTGAGGAGGACGTGAGGCTACTTGAGATACTTGCGATGCACGTAGGCACATCACTATTCAGACAGAGGCAGGAGCAGGAGCTCAGGCGAGTCTCTGACGAGAACCTCTCCAACACGATGGAAGGCTTGGAGCGGGTGACCAGAATGATGAGGCACGACCTGAGGAGCCCCCTACAGAGCATAAGCAACGCCGCCCAGATGATAGAGCTTGAGCCGGACTCCGCGCAGGAGATGATCACCATCATTGGGAACAACGTCCAGTACGCCGTGGAGATACTGGACGACCTCCGAACACTGTCCGCGCCTAAGTCCATCGTCAAAGAGCCTGTAGAAATCGATGAACTCTTACGAAGGTCCCTTGAGAGCAGGATTCTCCCAAGGAACATCGACGCCAAGATGAGCCTTGGCTCAGGGGCTACAACCCCCATCGATAAGACGAAGATGACGAGAGTAATCGATAACCTGATCAACAACGCCATCGAGGCGATGCCGAACGGGGGTATCCTAACCATAGACGCCCATGTAGACGGAGACGAGATCATCATAGAGATAAGCGACGAGGGGCAGGGAATCCCCGACGAGTCGATGTACATGGTGTTCCGCCCCTTCTTCTCGACCAAGACGACGGGGATGGGGCTTGGGCTAACCTACTGCAAAGAGGTCGCCGAAGCCCACGGCGGCAGCATCCACGTCGCCTCGAAGGAGAACGAGGGGACCAAGATCACAGTTCGGCTGCCCATCAAGTAATAAAGGGTAGGGGCTCAGTCCCTGTTCTTGACGCCCTGAACCACGCCCTCGACGAGCCTGTACACCGACTTCAGCCCCCTCCTCTCGGGGTCACGTTTAGCCGGGTATGAGGCCATACCAAAGCCCGCAGTCTTAGGGTTCTCGAACATGATCTCAAGAGCCTCCGCCAACTCGTCAGCTGTGGGGCCATCCTCGACGGGCAGCCCGGCGCCCGGTATGTCCTCGGGGTCGAGTACGTCGAGGTCGACGTGGACGTAGATGAGGTCTGCCAGGGTGCTGAGCCTGTCTATCTCCATGTCAATCGCGGGGCTCAGCCGCCTCACGTCGTCCACGGTGATCTGACTGATGTCGTGCTTGTCTATGAGGTACTGCTCCCACGGGTCGGTGTCCCTTACTCCCATCATTGTGACGTACTTCATGGGCAGCGGTGGGTCCAGGCCGCAGGCTCTCCTGATGTGGTGCAGGCAGAGTCCTGTGCTCACCGCCACGGGCATCCCCCCCAGCATGCCGCTGAGGCTGGTCTCGGGCGTGTTAAAGTCTCCGTGGGAATCCACCCAGACGAGGCCGACGCGGAGAGGCTTCCAACCACCACCCGCCCTCTGGTGGCCGGCGAGCATCCCCATGAGGCCGTTGCAGTTGCTGAGGAGCCCGATGGGGAGGACGCCCGCCCTGATCTGGCCTGCGACGATGTCGGCTAGATGATTGCTCGCTAGGGCCATCCTGTACCTGGCTCCGTAGACCTTCTCCTCGTCCGGCGTCAACTCAGCCGCCCTACGCTCCACTACGTCGCAGCCCCACTTCTCTAGGCTGCTAAGGAGGCCGCCTTCCTCAACCACGTTCGGGCTGGTGTCTATCTCGGTGGAGCCTAGATGGCCGTTGTGAAGAAGCTTGGGTATCCCTACCTTGATCTTATTCATAGAATCACTTTGATTGACGCGGATTGTAGATAAAAAATGTTTTAGCGGTACCTTCTCCTCTGGTCCCAGTTCCTCTGGTCGCGGGTTCTGCGGTGGTCTTGAACCTCTTCAGCGGAGACGTTGTTCTCGAGGTTAAGCTCGTCGAAGGGGTCCTCCTCGGCGACCTCGTAGCTGCCGTATCGCCCGATGTTTAGGCGCATGCTGCCCCTGTAGACCCTTATGTAGCCGTTGTTGATGTTGATAACCGAGTCTTCCTTCATCTCATCGATGGCTTCGTCGAACAAGGTGAGGTAGACGCTGCCAGTGTCGTCCGCTATGAGGGCGTCGGCGACCCGGTGCTGGGAGTCGTCGGCTCTGAAGGTGACTTCCCTGGGCTCGCCTACGCTGATGACCTTCGCCACCGTGAAGACTCTCTTCGAGAAGGTGTTCAAATCGCTGATCTTGGTCAGCGGCTCGCTGCTGTCTTCCATACGATATACACTCTGAGCTGCAGGATTTGTTACATCTGTCGGCGTTTAAGGGTTCCCCGCCGCCCTCAGCTTCATATCGTTGAGCGCCATCAATACACTCATGAACGAGCTCAGAGAGCCATTCCCCGTTACAGACGAGGTCGTCTACCTGAACATCGCCAACCACGCTCCCCCCTCTACTCCAGTCAAGAAAGCCGTCACGGGCTTCCTCGCCGACTGGGACGGCCTCAGCCGCCGCGGAGACGAGAAGGTGGAGCAAGCCAACGCGAGCTTCGCTAAGCTAGTGGGCGCCAAGCCCAGGGAGATCGCGTGCCAGCCCAACACCTCACGGGGCTTGGCGGTGGTCGCCGCAAGCATCGGCTTCAAGCATGGAGACAACGTCATCATCAACGATCTGGAGAACTGGGCCAACGTCTACCCGTGGACATCGCTCAGGGCAAAGGGCGTCGAGGTCAGGACGGTGAAGAGTCGAGGCGGCGCCGTCCGCCTGGAGGACGTGAAGAAGCAGATCAACGACGACACAAGAGGTGTAAGCATCAGCCACGTCCAGTGGCTTACGGGAGCGCGTCACAGCCTAAAGCCTCTCTCGGAGCTTGCCCATGATCACGGTGCACACCTCATAATAGACGGGATTCAGGCAGCAGGCGCCCTAAGGGTGAACGTGAAGAAGGATGACGTTGACTTCTACGCCTGCGGCAGCTACAAGTGGCTGCTCGGACCATCTGGCGCCGGGTTCCTCTACGTTAAGGAGGAGTTGCTCCCCGAGGTGAATCCAGTCGAGTACGGCTACAGGGCTATCAAGGAGCATGGCGTCGACGGGCCAAAGCTGAAGGAGACCGCACAGAAGATGGAGTTCGGGGAGCCCAGCTACCTCAGCTTCGTCGGCACCAAGGCAGGCATAGGCCTCATCCTGAGGCTCGGCTCAGAGAGAATAGAGAGACAGGTTCTGGCGCTAAGCCAGCGCCTCTACGACGGCCTCACAGGGCTAGGCGTGGAGATAATATCGCCGAGTGAGAAAGGACTCCGCTCAGGGATAGTCAGCTTCAGGACGCCCAACACCGAGGAACACTATAATCGGCTCATGGACGCCGGCTTCCTAGTCAGCCTCAGGCCGGCTGGGGTACGGGTCTCAACCGGCTTCTACAACACCGCGGACGAGGTGGATCGGCTCCTTGAAAAACTCGGGGCTATACTCTAGGTGATACAAGATGGTCAGGATAGTTGGAGTGCAGGGCTCACCCCGAAAGAACCGCAACACCGAGGCGCTCCTAGGACACGCCCTCAAGGCTGCCGAGGAGGTCGGCGCCGAAACCGAGATCATAAACCTCGCCGAGCTGAAGGTGCTCCCCTGCGTGGGGTGCGGCACCTGCGTCAAGGAGAGGCGATGCCCCCTCGACGACGAGGAC
>JAFGTA010000008.1 GCA_016934355.1 Candidatus Bathyarchaeota archaeon
AAGCCGTTTTCGGTATTATTATCATTATCTTCGTCCCAGCTCACATTAACATCCATTTCAGCCGAAAGTTCATATTTTATTCTAATCGTTTTCTTAGCTATTTCATCCTTCTCTTCTGTCTCGTCCATGGGATGGATTGATTTTGAACCTAAAATATCGCAGGAGTTATAGACATGTATTATATCCTCTAAAATCGGTGCTGACGGCGCCTTATACCTGATGGTTGGCGTATAATCATCATCAAGTATCTCACCTTTTTCTACTTCAACCACAACACGATTGGATATATTAGTCTCCTTGATAGAGCGGCCTTTTCTATCTTCCCAGTTAGATAATTTTATTTCTATTACTTCATCTGGCTTGACTTCGATCTCCTCGGGGTCAATTTGACATTTAACGGGGATTTGTTCATAATCCCACAAAACTTTTTCATCAAATGGAATAACCTCCCTTAACATGTCGGCCATTAATTCCTTGTGAACAGCCAGTGACATACTTGTGTCTGTAGTTCTCCATGAATAATCCGGATATCTTCCCCAACACTCAAGATTAAACCCGGAGGATGGAAAATAACCGTTTTGAGTTAAATCACCATAACAGAATTGAAGTTGGAGTTCCATTATGGACTTAGTGCCGTCCGGTATTTGGGCAGTTGAGCCTGTCATATCCTCAAGGAAAGACTCATCGCCTTCCCGTCTCAATTCTAATAAACCAGAAAAATCGGATTTCTTCCAATAATCAGACTTGGATGAAAAAGTCTTAAATTTTCCTTCCTCATTTTTTTCGAATCTTGCCACCAGTACATATTCTGGGTGATGTACTTCTCCAAATGCCTTTACTGTTAGGAAATAAGTAGACAGTAACTCGGATAACCAACTAGCGACACTTTCCGAGGTAAAATTGGGGTCGGTAAGTGATATTGCTTTGACAACTACAGTTCTATTACACCCGTTACTATATGTCAAAATATTTTCATCTCCAACTACGTGAATGTGTATTTAATAATTAATTATAAAACACTAGCGTGAACTCATAGGTTTGAGCTAGTTTTTTTTGGGTCTTCGTTGGTGGAATGCTCAGATTTAATTAATTCCTCTCCTACAGCTTGGTCCAGTCACCATTTTCTGATCGATTTCCTGTTACGACTCTGCAGCGACATTTTTTATAGCTATGAAATTAACGTTAAGCCATGAGTTTTACTAACAAGATCGACAGTCGAACGTTGAGCCTGGTACTGATAGCATTGATAGGGGGAGTCATGGGCGGCTATCTGTCAGGTGCCACCACCAGAAGCTCACAGATCGAGAGCCTGTCGAACGCCTTCACGGCTCAGTTGGACACCAAGGACACCGAGATAGCCACCCTCAGCGACGCGATGTCCAGTCTGGAGGAGCAGCTCTCACAGCTCGAAGCCAGCGCCGCAGAGCCTGTCATAGGTTTTAACACTCCTGACTATGACAGCGGCTGGATAGAGATAGAACCAGACTCATACGTTAATTTGAACCACAATCTGGGAACCACGAACCTGTTCGTATACTTAGTCGGCGGGTACAAGGCAAATGAATATGATACCCATCAGATTGCCATTGGTGGAGACGTATACTACATACCATTCTATGATGCCGCCGATAGCCTGCGTTTTTTGGAGCGCCACGATGGCATTTTCTGGCGTACAAACGGAGTGAATACAATAAGGGTTTCCCGTTTATCTGAAAACATTAATTATAACTGGCCCAGATTCAGGGTGTTGCTCTGGATGCTACCTGAGCCTCCAGTGGTAATGATGCCTTAGAATAACACGAGTGTGTATCACCTTTGCCTGAGGCTGAAGGCACCCGGGACGTACCCCTAAAATATCTGGTCATCGAGGCTTTCAACAACCTACTGTTCGCTTCGCCCGTCGAGCACGCCCCGTCCGGCGCGGTCTACGAGAAGCGTACGCCGTCTTCGCTGCGGTGATACGCCGTCATGGCGGCTGTACTCCTGTTGACCGGCATGTTGCTGAGCTTCGGCGACGTATGGATTCAGTACCTCGGCATCAGCGTCGCGGGCTTTGCCGCCCCCGTACTATGCCTGATCTGGATGATCAAGAACGACAGGTACGAGGCGGAGCCCCTGTCCCTCGTAGCCTACACCTTCGGGTGGGGGGCTTTCTGCGCCATCTTCGCCTCCATACTCAACAAGGCGATCATTCCTTACCTCGGGGTATCGGGCGCCGCGTTCGTCGAGGAGCCCCTAAAGATCATCGGCGTGTACTGGCTCGCCATGCACAGGGTCTACGAGGCCGAGCTGAACGACCACCTTGACGGTATGATCTACGGTGCCGCTGTCGGCGCGGGTTTCGCGGGGCTGGAGAACTTCGCCTACATCTACACCATGATCATGAACCAGGGGGTCTCCACATGGTCCGCAGTTGCTTTTCGCTCCGCAGCCTCCCTGAACCACATCGTGTGGAGCGCCGTCGCTGGGAGAAGCGTAGGGTTAGCCGAGGTGCTCAGGGGCTACTCGAAGCGTATGGACATCGTACCGGGGCTTGCCGTGGCGATCCCGCTGCATTTCCTTTGGAACTACGTGAACCCAGTCGTCGCGCTTTTCATCCTGCTGCCGTTTAACCTATTAGCTCTGGCAAGGATGACTAGAACCGCACAGATGGACGAAGCCAACTGGGGCTATAAGACCTCGGCTCCAGTCGAGTAACAGCGCAGTTCAACTGATCCGGTCTACCATCTCTCGTGATGGACCCGCGTCTCATCGAACTGCGTCCTAGGCTCCTTCGCCTCAGCCGGGTATCCAACCGCTACAAGGTTCTGAGGAACGATGTCATCAGGAATGCATAGTATCTCCCGGGCTGCGGCGACCCTGTCCGGGTGAGCCAACCCGATCCATACAGCACCCAGCCCCAACGCGACGACGGCGTGAAGAATGTTCATGGTCGCCGCCGAGCAGTCCTGCGCTATGAACTGTCTGGGCGGAGGCGAGATCGCAGGGTCGCCGCAGACGGCGATGCACAGAGGCGCCTCGTAGAGCATCTTGCCGTAGGGGTGGTCGTCCGCCAGCCTGTCAAGGGTCATCCTGTCCATGACGACGATGAAGTGCCAAGGCTTCCGGTTGCCTCCTGAGGGCGCCGCCATCGCCGCCTCCAGCAGCGCCTTGATGTCTTCGTCTTTCACATGCTCGGAGGTGTATTTCCTGATGCTTCTTCTGGCGAATATCTGTTGTAGCCCCACCATCCTATCCACGGGAAGAACCGATGCAGAGGTAGGGTTAAACCTTACCCGAAACGGTGGTTACGCGCCTTCTTTTTTAGCGAGCTTCTCGGGGCTGTATACCGCGAAGGATTTATCGTAACCCGCGATGAAGACCTCGGCGGTCATGTACAGCGCCCCCGTGGGGCAGTTCTCCGCGCACAATGCGCAGAAACAGCATTTACCCAGGTTTATCTCGGGGCACTTCTTGTCCCCGTACTCCACCATCTTTACCGCGTCGTTCGGGCACACCCTCGAACACATGCCGCAGCCTACGCACTTCCCCGGGTCGAGGAACTGCCTCCCACGGTAATTATCCACCGGAGGCAGCGCCTCCTGGGGGAACACGAGCGTCATAGGCTTCTTGGCGAGGTTCCTGAACAGCTTGAACGGCTCCAGCAGTCTACGCAAACTCATCTCATTCACCTATCCACGTCCGCCGGACAAGGATCTAGGCTCCAGTAGATGGCCGGGATGTCCGCGATGTACGCCTTCTTCGCAAGGTACGGGAACTCGTCCAGCGTATGGGAGAAGCTGGGCCCCCGCACCTTCACCCTGTAAGGCTTGTCGGTGCCGTCGCCCACCATGTGGTAGCATTGCTCGCCTCTTGCTGACTCGCAGCAGAAGTAGGTCTCCTTCTTCTTAGCCTTCGAGAACGGCCTGAAGGACTTGTTCTTGAAGTCTCCTTCTGGCATCTTGTGCACCGCGTCCCTGATTATGTTCATGCTCTCCTCTATCTCCATCCTCCTGCACATGCCCCTAGCGAACGCGTCCCCCTTCTCCTGGGTCACCACGTTGAAGTCGAGCTGGTCGTACACCTCGTAGGGTTGATCCTTCCTCAGGTCGGCGTCAACCCCCGCGGCCCGCAGGTTAGGCCCGGTGGCGCCCAGCGTTATGGCTTCCTCCGCGTCGAGGAATCCGACGTCCTCCATGCGGACTCTGAAGGTCTCGTTGTTGAAGACAAGGAAATCGTATTGCTCAAGGTTCTTCTCCAGGCCGCTTAATGCCTCCTCCACCATCCCGGTGAAGCCCTCCGGCGCGTCCCTGCGGACGCCGCCTGGCAGGAAGTAGCAGGGGTATATCCTGCCGCCGGTCACCTTCTCGTTGATCCTTATGATGGGCTCCCTGTCCCCCCACGCGATCTTGCAGCCGCTGTCCAGCCCCACCACCATGCATGTGACGCCTATCCACGTGATGTGGCTCAGTATCCTGCCGAACTCCGCCATGATCGTCCTGATGAACCTCCCCCTCTCGGGGGCCTCAATCTCTAGAACCTTCTCGGCGGCGTTGACGTACCCCAGCTCGGCTGCGAAGGGGTCGAGGATGCATATCCTGTCGACAAGCGGCGAGTTCTGAAGGTAGGTCCTGTACTCCATGAGCTTCTCGAAGCCGCGGTGGAGGTACCCGGGGTCCGGCACAAGGTTGACCACCCGCTCCCCGTCCACAGTTACCGAGGCGTGGAAGTGGCCCGACGAGGGGTGGCACGGACCGAAAGGTATGGTGAAGAACGGTATGTCGGTGGTCACTCGCGTTCACCCCCGTAGAACTGCTCCAGCACGTACTTCCGTGAGTCGAAGTCCTTCCTCAGCGGGGGCACCCCCTCCCAGTCCTCGAGGAGGAGGGGTGTGAGCTCCGTGTGCCCTATGAAGTCTACGCCGAACATCTCGTGGCACTCCCGTTCGTGCATGTGAGCCGATCTCCATATCGGCGTGAAGGACTTGACGGCTGCGTCGCCCCGCGGTACCCGCGTCTTCATCATTAGCCTCGCGTGTGAGCCGTGGGACCACAGGTGGTAGATGAGCTCGAACTCCTCTTCTTCGAGGTAGTCGACCACGGTCACGTCCGAGAAGTGGTTGAACCCTATCTCCTTCAGAGCCGACGCCACCTCCACGGCGATGTCCCTGTCCATGAGCAGGGTCGTAGTCTCCGCGTCTTCTACATACGTGACCGACTCGTTGAACCGCTCCTCCATGAACTGTCTGATGTTTACACTCGTCCCGTCATCCCCTCCTAGTGCCCCTTGAACCCTCCCTCTATCGCCTTCATCGCCATAACGATCCCGTGCCCGATGTTCTCGGGCTTCGGCGGGCACCCGAGGACCCAGACGTCCACGGGAACCACCTCGTCGATGTGCTTCACCGTGTTGTAGCTGTCCCAGTACATACCCCCCGTCATGGGGCAGCTGCCCAGCGCCAGCACATACTTGGGCGACGGCATCTGATCGTAGATCCGTTTCACCCGCTTCGCGCCCTTCGTGGTGATATAGCCTGCGACCACGAGGACATCCGCGTGTCTGGCGCTGGCGGTGGCGAGTATGCCGAACCGCTCCATGTCGTAGCCGGAGCTGACCCAGGGAAGAAGCTCCATGAAGCCACAGGAGTTGAAGTAGTTGACGACCCAGAGGGACTTTGCCCGAGAAAAGTTAACTATGGACATTCTGACACCTGCAAATGACTAGTATTAACACGTATGCATAAAACATTTTAGTCTAGGCTAAATCGCTTATTTTTAAGGGTTTATTTACACGGAGAAGTAAAAATATGTGCACAAAATTATGCAAAAACATGTAAAACCTGAAGCCGATAAACGTGTATAAATCATCGATTATTTTTTTTAGTTTTTATCCACGATTATCGAGGTTCTTATATCGAGTTCAAAGACTGGGCTCTGGCGGTTGCCTACACGCCCATTATGTTCCTCCAGTTCTAAATGGCGTAGACCAGCTATAGCTACATGAACAGTAGCATAACTCGGGTGGTTAACCCTGTAACGATCCGCTTCATAAGGTGTCATCTGCATCAATACCTGAAACACCTTGACTCGAAGCTTCAAGGACCTGACCAGGGATGAGGAGGCTCACGCCCTCGCCCTCCACCGGGAGGCGGTGGTCATCGACGCCAGCCTCGTAGGCTACACCGACTACGTCGGAGAGGACATCTGGGTCGACGACATGCTCGCAGGCGGCGTGACCGCGTGCAACGCCACCGTCTGTATGCAGCACAGCATCGGCGAAGCCCTCAGGGAGCTTAAGAGCTACCACTCGTGGGCTGAACGCAGCAAGGAGAAGGCGCTCATCGTCGAGTCCGCCGCGGACATAGCGAAAGCCAAGAAGGAGGGCAGGCACGGCGTCGTATTCGGACCACAGGACAGCAGCTTCCTAGAAGGCACACTACACTTCCTCAAGATAGCGTACGACTACGGCGTCAGGGTCATACAGCTCACCTACAACAACAGGTGCGCGGCGGGGGACGGCTGCCGGGAGCGCGGCGACGCGGGGCTCAGCAACTTCGGCGTAGCCCTCGTCGAGGAGATGAACAGGCTCGGCGTCCTAGTGGACCTCAGCCACACAGGCGACAGAAGCAGCATGGACGCCATAGAGATCAGCAGAGACCCTGTGAGCTTCACCCACACCTTGCCCCGAGCCTCGACGCCGAGGGAGATCAGCGACTTCGCCAAGTGGAACAACAAGTACATGTTCTACGGCGGCTGGACCGAGTACGCTCTGCAGCGAGCCAAGACAGACGAAGCCATCAAGGCGTGCGCCGAGAAGGATGGAGTCATAGGCATCACACCGTTCTTCGCCAAGAAGCCCGGGAAGAGCACCCTCACAGACGACATCCTAGACCAGATCGACTACACAGCGGACCTCGTCGGCGCGGATCACGTGGGCTTCGGCAGCGACGTCGACTTCAACAGCACCCTCGACAGGATGGCGTACATAGGGCAGCACCCCGAGAACGTGGACGTCACCTACTATCCGGCGCTGGACAAAGACTGGGGCTACGGGTGGCTCCGGCACATGCCCAATCTCACCAGGGGGCTGGTCTCCCGAGGGTACAGCGACGCCGAGGTGAAGGGCGTAATAGGCGAGAACTTCTACCGCCTATTCAGGAAGGTATGGAGGGGCTGAGCCCACCCCATTTTCTTATCGGTGTTATCTTAGTTAAACGTGCTCGGTGAGCATGGTGCGTATCTGTTTCTCAGACTTCGCGCCCACCTCGCGGTGGATGAGCTCACCTCGCTTAAAGATCATGAAGCAGGGCAGCCCTTTCACGTTGTATTTAGAGGCGTTACCCATGTTCCTGTCCGCGTTGATGGTGACGATCCTGCACCCAGTGTCCTCGCCCTCCAGCTTCTTCAGCACCTTCTTGATGGTGTGGCATGGCGGGCACCACGAAGCCCAGTACTCCAGCAGTACCGGCTCCTCCGACGAGAGCACCTTCTCCTCGAACTCCCTGTCGCTTATCTCCATCTAGCCCTCACCTTCGCCATCTGATACCACTAGGTCCGGGTTATAACCCGCCGACACGTGGGTCCCAGGCTCGTAGAGCTCCAGCGTCATGGTCTCCTTATGCTCGCCGCTCCACCACGTCTTCGGGAACACCGTCTCCCTGACCATCTCCAGCCGTTTACGGACCTCGGGCTGCATCAGCAGGGTGAACATCCTGTCGATCTCCACCTCAAGCGGCGTCCGCGGCTGGTACCCCAGGTTCTCCCTGAGCTTCTTCGCGACCACCAGGAACGGGTGCTCGTCCGCCTCGACACGCGGGTTCTCAACCCGCTGAATCTGGACAGTGAGCCCGTGCCCCTGGCTCCCCACAGTGGCGACGATCTCCGCGAGCTCCTTGACCTTGTATAGCTGACTGAGCTGGTTCACGACGTCGTACTGACCCGGCTCTGGCGGCGACGACAGCAGCCGCACCATACACTCCATGGCGTCCTCCAGCGCCAGGTAGCCCCGTATCTGCTCCCCCGAGCCGTAGACAGTCAACGGTATGCCTAGGACTGCCTGAGCGACGAACCTGTTGATCACGGTGCCGAACCACTCGTCCACGTCCAGCCTCGTACGTAGGTCCGGGTGCTCTGAGACCTCGTCGGTGTGGACGCCGAAGATGACGCCTTGCATCACATCGTAGCTCCTGAGCCACCAGTACTTGCACGCCTCGTAGACGTTGAACGTGTCCTGGACCTTGCTGACGTGGTAGAAGCTCGCCGGGTCCCGAGGCGTAAGCTCTCCGCCCATGCTCCACTCCTGGCCCCTCCACGTGAGCACCGCGTCCGTGGGGAACAGCCCCTCGAAGATGGGGCGCCCGGTTAGCGGTGTGCCGTACTCCCCCATGGTTCCCAGTTTAAGTATGTTAGCCTCGGGGCAGATCTCCTTGA
>JAFGTA010000076.1 GCA_016934355.1 Candidatus Bathyarchaeota archaeon
ATAACTCAATTCTTGATAAAAACTACTGAAAAGAATTAAGAAGCCATAATAATGACCCATTGGGTAAAATAGGAAAGCGCAGGGAGTGGGATTCGAACCCACGGTCCCGTTAGGGAACCAGTTTTCAAGACTGGCGCCGTAGTCCGCTTGGCTACCCCTGCCCACCCACCAAGATACGCTGCCCACAGATAAAACTAGTCGCCCAGAAACTCCTCGATACGCAGCTGGTTAAGCAACGGAGTAACCACCACACTCACCCTCGGCACCTCCCCCGGACGAATATACAGCTTGGCGCTGCTCTTCACCACCACAAGCTTATCATCCGTGTACGCCACCTCGTTCAAGCCATCCAGCAGCGCCTTCTCAAGGTTATCCAAGTCAGGTGTAGTCACAACGTAGTTGTCCACGCGGCGGCTCTTCGGCCTCCGCAGGTAGAACCCCAGAGTCAAAGCCACGGGGCAGTCCAAGGGCTCATCGAAGTGCTTCCCCGCCTCCTCACGCACAAGCTTCTCCCAAGCCATCACCTTCTTCGGCGTGTAGCTCCACGTCCTCCCGCCCTTCCTCACAGTACGGGGCCTCGCCTTGGGCACAGGGTCACCCTCTACCTCGAAGCTTATGCGCTGCATACCCACACTTAGACTGTGGACCTCTAAAGAGGCTTGTCCTAGTAGAGCAGCAATACAAGCAACACGCTGATGAGCCCCGTCAGGTAGATGCCGTCGAAGGTGCCGGCGCCGCCGATGCTCGCCACGGGCGCACCGATCTCAGGCAGCTTACTCAGGTTCAGCAGGTCGGCGCCGATCAACGCCCCCACGGTGCCGCCGACGTACGCTATCTGGGTGGGGCAGCTCATGGGGCTCACCAAGTCCACGAGCAGCGTGAACAACGCCGTCGCCGCCGGAGGCAGGAACATGGGCGTCGCGATGCCCAGCCCCTTGATGACCTTGGCTTTACTGTGGGTGATGAAAGTCACTGCGATGAGCACGGCGAGGAGTTGCATGTATGACGTCAGCGGGTCAGCAGAGCACGCGGGGATGCTCCAGAGCACCAGGTACACGGAGATCAGCAGGGGCACAACGGCGCCGCCGAGGTTCACCGTAATGACGGTGCGCCTGATCCCTATCTCCATCCGGGGCACCCTCCAGGTCACCATCCAGAAACGAACCTCCCTGTACGTTTGGATGGGGACACGCGCCTCCACCGACGTCAGAGGCACGTTGACGTAGCTGCCCACTAGGCTCAGGAACATCACTGCGCCGAACAGCTCAGGAGGCAGCCCAATATGCTCCACCAGCAGGTTCCTGAAGAACACCGTTAGCCCAGGCACCACCGCGATGGACAGCACCAGCAGCACCCCAAGGTAGAGGTAGCTGAAAGGCCTGAACACGTATCGGCGGGGCCCAGAAGCCAAAGACTCACGCTCCGAGCCTGAACCTACGGAGCGACCCGGAATAAGGTTTCGGTGTTACGGGTAGCGACCCGCGCTACCTCCCCCGGCTCCATACCCTTAAGCTCAGCCAACGCGTGAACCGTCAACCAGACATCCGCCGGCTCAGACCTCCTGTCCAGCCTCCTCAGGTAGACCGGCGAATCCGTCTCCACCAGTATCCGCTCCATCGGCGCCTCGGCGAGCACCGCCCTGTGCCCCTTGCTGTACTCGGCGGCCGGCGTCGCAGAGATATAGTAACCCGAGTCCAGTATTCCCCTCAGCGTCTTCAGCGGCCCGTCGTACCAGTGGAACACGGCCCCAGCGACGTCCCTACTCCTCAATAACTCCAGCGAGTCCCTGTATGCCGAGCGGCTGTGAACCGACACAGGGAGACCGTTCTCCGCCGCGGCGTCCAGAAGCCCCGCGTAGAGCCGCCTCTGCCGCTCCCTCACCTCAGGCGGCTTCGCGAAGGGGTAAGCGTAGTCGAGACCAATCTCCCCGATCAACCTGGTTCTACAGGCGTTCTCAGCGACGAACCGCAGCGCCTCATCGACGTCCACCTTCAGAGCATCAGCCGGGTGCACTCCTATCCCCGGATAAACGACGCCGGGATGCCTCTCCGCGATGCCCAGCGTCTGGATCGAAGACTCGATGTTGCCGCCCACGGCCACTATGGCGTCGACGCCGGACTCCTTCGCCCTGTCTATGACGGCCTCGTCGTAGCCTTCGAGGTGGACGTGTGAGTCTATGACGCGTCTCAAGAAACCCGCTCCAAGGGTCAGCTTATCTTCTCTATGCTGATGTCGAACTCGGCCCAGTTCCTGTTCCTGCTCCGGTAGGTGACCCTGTAGGTCTCGTCCAGCTCGAAGTCGTAGAGACCCTTGAACTTGAGCTTGCCCACGCCGTAGCTGAACACGATGGTGGTCTCGTTGTCACCGCTCACGAAGGTCTCGAACACCTTTGCCTCCCACACCTGCTTCGGCGGGTTTAGGTAGTTGTAGGACGCCACGAGGAACACGGCGGCCACTAGGAGCAGCGCCCCCAGCAGAGCCGCCCGCTCCCTTCCGTCCATCTCGCCGAGATTCATATCAACATCATTGCCCCTGCCCCCGTAAATAAAGTTCCCTATACCTAAACATACGGCACAAGCAGCGCCGCCGCCACGCAGACAGCCGCCTCCAGCGCGACGAGGATTAGCGTCACCTGCCACTCGCTGAAGTCGCCTATCCTCATGACTACGTGGGTCAGACCTCCAATCTTTCCGTCCCTGGGCTTGACTGTGCCGTCCGGCTGGAGTATCCCGTAGCTCTCGGCCTCGAAGCCCGAAGCAGCCTTGAGCACAGCCTCCACCGCGTACGGGGCGAAGCAGAGGACTGCAAACTTCTCCATGTTACCTATGACGGCGACGCACGCACAGACGGCGCCGATAGTGTAGTTCAGGTCGCCCGGGAACACCTTGGCGGGGTACCAGTTGTACCTGAGGAACGCGAGGAGAGCCGCCGCGAAGCAGAGAGCGATCATCGCGGCGTTGTAGTGCCCCCTGTGATACGCGTAGAGCCCCAGCGAGAGATGCAGGACGACGCCCATCCCCGCCTCCAAGCCGTTGAACCCCGCGAGGAAGTTGGTGGCGTTGCTGCAGCACAGCACGGCGACGGGCACCAGCACGAGGGGGTACCAGAGCCCCATCTCGACGCGGCCTATGAACGGCAGCGTCATCCTGCTCACGCCTGCGTTAACCGCCGCGAGGGGCACCGCCGCCGGCAGCGGCAGGAAGAAGTAGAGCCACCGCGGGATGCCTATCTTCTTGTACTGCTCGAAGAAGCCCTCCCCCTCCCGCTTCTTCATGAGGGCGGTGAGGGTGTCGAAGATGCCCATGAGGGTGATTATAAGGATGGTGTTCAGACTCGCCAGTATGTAGATTATGCCGCTGAGCCTAGGAGGCATGAATATCTCGACGCCTATGAAGAAGAAGACTCCCATGAGGAACCCCACTATGACGCCGGGGCCGCCCATGTCCGCCACCTCTGTCTTCTCGGCCTTCATTATGTCCCTGCCCACGATGCCCGCCTTATGCATGTACCTGTTGAAGTACGGGATTAGCACGTAGCTTATGGCGAAGCTGAACGAGACTGCTCCCACGATGCTTACAGCGACTGTGTTCAAGGGTTACCCAAACCCATATTGCCAAGCTATTTTATCATACTTACCCTGAAACAGCCCCCAGCGGAGACCCTAGCATTGAACGCCCTCATCGTAGACGCCCTCGCCTCGGGGAAAGGAACACGGAAGACCACCAGAGACGTCATAGGGGCGGGGCCCAGGACTGTAGCGGGCGTCCTAGAGGCGCACGGCGTCGAGACACTGATTACCCCCGTAGAGCGGTACCTCTCAAAGCCAGGGACAGGCTACGACGTGCTGCTCGTCAGCGGGATGACCAGCGACATGCAGGCGCTCCAGAAGACGGTCAAGACATGGAGGAGACAGGGCGGCGGCCCCGTCGTCCTAGGCGGCCCCGCTGCGGGGGAGCCCGAGAGAGCCCTCCGGAAGACAGGCGCAGATATCGCCGTCATTGGGGCGGGCGAGGAATCCCTGTCCCAGCTCCTTGAGCTTGGCATCCAGGACGCCGGAGAGGATGAGCTTGCGTCGGTCAAGAGCGTCGCGTACAGGACCCGTGGCGGCGTCAGGGTTAACCCGCTGAGGCCCGTCCAGGGCAGGGAGATATTCACGATGTACAGGCCCTCGACCCGCCGCGTCACGGACTACCCCCTCTACTACGCGGCACGCGTCTACGTCGAGGCCGTAAGGGGCTGCAGCAACTACCACCGGGCGCGGCTCGGCCCCCTCGGCGAGACATGCACCTACTGTGAGCGTTGCACCGAGACGGGGCTCACCGAGAGGTACGACTGCCCCGCGGGGATTCCGCCGGGGTGCGGCTACTGCTCGGTGCCGAGCCTGTACGGCCCCCCGAAGTCCAGACCGGCGAAGCTGATACGTGAGGAGGTGAGGGAGCTGCTGGACCTGGGAGTCCACAGGGTGGTGCTCAGCGCCCCCGGGTTCCTAGACTACGGGAGGGACATGCTCGTCGAGCCTGAGCCCCTCACAGACCCGCGGAGCCCGGAGCCCAACTACGAGGCGGTGGAGGAGCTGCTCCACGGCTTGACGGCGCTGCCGCAGGTCGCAGACGGCGACGCGTCGATAATGCTTGAGAACATCAAGGCCGCGCTCGTGACCGAGAGGGCCGCAGAGCTACTGGGCGCATACCTCGGCGGTACGCCAATTAACGTGGGCTTCGAGACCGGCTCCGACGAGCACAGCCTGATGCTGGGGCGCCCCGACACGCCGTCGGAGACACTGGTCGCCCTGAGACGGCTGAAGAGGTCGGGTCTCAAACCTTACGTCTACTTCATACACGGGTTGCCCGGTCAAACCGAGGAGACAGTGGACGCTACTGTGGATATGATAAAGAGGAGCATGAGATCAGGCTCCGAGAGGGTGATACTCTACAGGTTCCAGTCTCTCCCACGATCAGCTTTCGCTGGGTGCCCCTCAGGGCCCCCGGCGGCGAAAGACTCTCTCAGCCACAGGATATACGCGGCTGCTCAGGAGGCCAATAAGTCAAGCAAGGAGGCTCAGGTGGGGCACGTCGTGCGGGTTGTCGTGGCTGAGAGATATGACCGTGACCACCGGCTCTATGTGGCGTATCCGTTGAGGCATGGCCCCGTCGTTCTTCTGGAGGGGTTCAGGGGAGATGTGGGAGATGTGCTGGACGTGAGGATCACAGGTGTAGCGTCTGACAGGATGGTTACTGCGGCGGCGTAGCCACTGTTTACTTTTTTAAAAATGTTCTTTTTTCAATATTATCGTTGATCTTATGAAGCGGTGGACTGTAAGCGAGAATCATTGTATGTTTTCAATTTTCTTTTAAATTTCCGCTATAAACTTTTCATTACTTTAACCCATTGGTGATTATCAAAATATTACTGGTCACGCTTCTCCTCGCCCGTTCAGTCCACTGTAATTAATTGTGAGAAAACAACTCTTAGATTAATCGAATCATTCAAGTTTTTTAGCTTTGTTTACCGTGTTTACGGTTTATCCTGTGAAATGATGGAGAAACTGGATTGTTCATTGAAAATGTAATGATTTATATTACTCACCACTACCCATAGTGGGTGGAAGACAGGTAGCCACTACCTGTAGTGGAAACTGAAGGAAGGGGGAGTCATCATATATGATTAAACTAGCCGATAGTCCGCATCTCACGCGGACGCCTTGATTTCCATACGTGGCCAAAATATTGGAAGTGAGAGAGTGTATTACGTTAGAAAACGGGACGGAAAACTAGCAGAATTTGATACGACTAGAATTGAGAATGCTATCGGTAAGGCGGCGAGAGCCGTGGGTGAGGGTGACCAGGAGATGGCCGCTGGGCTTAGCCACCTGGTTATGAGTGAGCTCAAGGAAAGGTTCGGCGACGACGGATGCCCCACCGTCGAAGAGATACAGGACATCGTCGAGGAGACGATTATCAAGAGCGGGTTCGCCCGGACCGCCAAGGCGTACATTCTGTACAGGAGGAAGCAGCAGGAGCTGAGGGAGCTTGCCGCCGAGCTCAGCTCCGACGATATGGTTGAGAAGTACCTCATGGTGGACGACTGGAGGATCAGGGAGAACAGCAACATGAGCTACAGCCTCCAGGGACTCAACAACTATATCTCAAGCAACGTAATCGGCCGGTACTGGATCAACCGCATCTATCCGTCCAACATCAGAAAAGCCCACAGCAGCGGCGACATCCACCTCCACGACCTAGCCGTGCTAGGCCCCTACTGTGTCGGCTGGGACCTCCCAGATCTATTATTATCCGGGTTCAAAGGCGTGGCGGGGAAGATATCCAGCAGGCCCGCTAAACATCTGCGCACCGCGCTGGGGCAAATAGTGAACTTCTTCTACACGCTTCAGGGAGAGGCAGCCGGCGCCCAGGCGTTCAGCAACTTCGACTCCTACCTGGCGCCTTTCATCAGATACGATGGGCTGACGCAGAGAGAGGTTACTCAGGCGTTCCAGGAGTTCCTTTTCAACATCAACGTACCCACCAGGGTAGGGTTCCAGACACCGTTCACCAACGTCACGATGGATATGACCGTCCCGGGTTTCCTCAGGGACGAGCCTGTGGTTCTTGGGGGGAAGATACGTTCAGACACTTACGGGGACTTCCAGGAAGAGATGGACATGTTTAACGTGGGGTTCGCGGACGCCATGAGCGACGGCGACGCCGTGGGCAGGGTGTTCACCTTCCCCATCGTCACGTACAGCCTCACCCGGGACTTTGACTGGGAGAGCTCCGTCTCCCGTAAGATTTTCGAGATGACCGCCAAGTACGGCACCCCCTATTTCAGCAACTTCATCAACAGCGACATGAGCCCTGAGGACGTAAGGAGCATGTGCTGCCGTCTCAGGATCGATAACCGTGAGCTGCGGAAACGCGGCGGCGGACTGTTCGGCGCCAATCCGTTGACGGGAAGCATAGGCGTCGTTACGCTGAACCTGCCAAGGATCGGGTACACCGCGAAGACCGAGGACCGGTTCCTTGACCGCGTGGGGGCGCTCATGGACTTGGCGCGGGACAGCCTCGAGATCAAACGCAAGACCGTTGAGAAGCTGAGCGATAGCGGCCTGTACCCGTACAGCGCTTTCTACCTTAGGCACGTAAAGGAGGCGTACGGGTCGTTCTGGAAGAACCACTTCAGCACCATCGGACTGATAGGGATGAACGAGGCTTTACAGAACCTCGTGGGCACCGGCATCGCGTCCCCTGAGGGACTCGGACTCGCAGAGAGAATCCTCCGATACATGCGTGACAGGCTCAGCGACTACCAGGAGGAGACGGGTAACATCTACAACCTGGAGGCGACACCGGCGGAGGGCACCACTTACAGGCTGGCTCGGATGGATAAGCAGAGATTCCCAAAGATCAGGGTCGCCAACGAGACCGAGCTGAGGCCGGGCGTGGAGCCGTTCTACACCAACAGCAGCCAGATGCCGGTGGACTCGTCGTCGGACCTGTTCGAGGTGCTGGAGCACCAGGACCACCTGCAGCCCCTGTACACCGGGGGGACCGTGTTCCACACCTTCCTCGGTGAGCGTCTGCACTCTTGGAGGGCCGCCGCGAGCCTCATACGGAAGATGGCTGAGAACACACGGATACCCTACTTCACGTTGACCCCGACGTTCAGCGTGTGCCCCACCCACGGATACATCTCAGGCGAGGCTTACACGTGCCCCACCTGCGGCGAGGAGTGCGAGGTCTACAGCAGGGTCGTGGGCTACATGCGCCCTGTGAAGCAGTGGAACGACGGCAAACAGGCAGAGTACATGGTCAGGAAGACCTTCGACGCCGCTGCTCCGCTCATTGAAGGGTACGATGATTGAGGTTCGCAGGCTTCCAGAAGACCAGCCTCATAGACTACCCTGACAGGGTAGCCTCGGTTCTCTTCACCGCCGGCTGCAACCTCAGGTGCCCATACTGCCATAACGGGGACCTTGTGCACGGCTACAGGGGGCCTTTCCTCGAAGCTGAAGATGTGCTCGCCCAGCTGGTCGAACGCAGACGGTACGTCGACGCCGTGGTGGTCACCGGCGGCGAGCCGACCATGAACCCTGATCTACCTGTTTTTCTGAAGGAACTTAATAAACAGGGGTTCGCGGTGAAGCTCGACACCAACGGGCTCAAACCCGAAGCGGTGCGGAGCTGCTTGCCACTCATCGACTACGTGGCGATGGATGTCAAGACATCACCCGGTCTCTATGCCTCCCTCGGCGCGGAGGATGTGACCCCGGTTGCTGAGTGCATCAGAACGATAATGGGTTCAGGCGTCGACTACGAGTTCAGGTGCACCGCGGTCCCCGGGTTCGTGGAGGAAGAGACCGTTGCGGCGATGGGTGAGATGGTGCGGGGGGCGAAACGGTTCGTGTTTCAGCAGTTCCGCCCAGAGAAAACCCTTGATCCTTCGTATAACGAGGTGAAGCCTCACCCAGAGGATAAGATCAAAGAGTTCGCGGAGATCATGAAAGACTATGTGGACGATGTTCTTCTCAGGATCTGATCCCTTGGCAGCCCCTGTTTTCAGAATCTACCCAAAGAAAACGATGAGTTTTAAAGAGAGGGTTTAGAGTAATCTTAGGGTCATAAGGAAATGTCCAGCGATTCTAACAGAGGCGAAGGCGTGACCGCTGAGGGGCCGGTGTACGAGTGCGTGCGCTGCGGGAGGCGTGTTCCCCACAGCGATCTGCAGAAGTACATCAGCTTCAGGTGCCCCTACTGCGGCTACAGGATTTTCAGGAAGGTCAGGGCTCCCATAGTAAAGCGGGTGAAGGCGAGGTAGCATGGCTGACCTTGAGAAGGCCAAGACTCTGGAGGAGAAGCGTGCCGCCCTCATCATCAAGTACAGGAAGTTCAACGTCGACGCCGTCGAGAAGGACGAGGAAAAGCTCGTGTACCGCCTCACAAGGGGCGACGAGAAGTACATAATGCACATACTGCTGGGGAAGTCGACCATCGGCATCAGCTACATACGGGACCTGAAGGAGCAGGTGGACGCCGAGGAGGTGACCGGAGGGATAATCATCGGCGACGGCAAGTACACGTACTCTGCTAGAAGCTCTGCGCCAGAGATGAGCATCGAGCTCATCCCGCCGAGTCTGCCGACCTTCGACATATTCGAGCACAGCCTGGTGCCTGTGCACGAGATCGTCTCCGTGGAGGAGCGCAGGCAGCTGGCTGAGAAGTACCACGCTGAGCCGTACCAGTTCCCGTGGATCAAGAGCTCGGACCCGATATCCATCATCCTCGGGGCGAAGCCGGGTGACGTGGTCAAGATCAACCAGAAGAGCGAGACCGCGGGCAGCTACGACACGTACAGGTACGTGGTCTAGTCTCCGCCGCCGTTTCTCAGTTCGCTCAGTATCACTATAGCCGCGCCGAGCGGCGTGTCCAGCCTGTGAGATATCTCCTCGGCTGTCACGTCCGGGTTCTCGGGTAGTATCTCGTCGCGTACGTAGGCTAGGTGCGAGTTGTATAGGGGGAGCCTCTGCGCGGTCTCTACGAGGATGTGCCAGAGTGGGTTGCTCTTAGCGTCCTCCAAAGGGGTCAGCCCTGCCTGAGTTTATCGTACATCTTGTCGAGGGTCCAGCGGAGGCTGCTGTTTATCTCGCGTAGCCGCCTCTCGCCGCCGTAGTTCCGCACCTCTATGCCGAGGAGCTTGCCTCCATCTTCCTCTACCTCGTATTCGAGCACTTCGCCCAGCTCTATCTCGCCGTTGGCGGCCCTCTCCTGGTCGTTGGCGTTCATGTTGCCGAGGACGCGCTCGATGAGGAAGCTCTGGAAGGGCGGCATGTCCGTGGTGAAGCCGTACTCTGGCTGCGGGGTGAATGTGAGGCTCTTGCCCTCGACGCGCATCCTGCCCAGCACCGTCCCGTCCTTGGAGGTGATGGACATCCCATCCTCGACGTCGTCTGGCTCAGGCTCCGCCGGTGCCTCCTGAGCAGGCTGGGGGGCCGCCTGCGCGGGCTGCTGCGGCTTGGCTGGCGCGGGCTTCGGCGGCGTCGGCGTCCTGAAGCCTCCTGAAACGATGTTCTTGTCGATAACGGCGATGGCGGCGCGGAGGTCCCCTAGCTCGGTCTCCAACTCGCCGATTCTCTGCTCCATAGATTCCCTGAACTCCAGCAGCTTCTTGGTGTCCTTCTCTCCGCTCATAACGCCTCCTCCTGCCTCTAGTATCAACTCTCTATCAAGTGATTTAAAGAGGTAACGCGCACAATCAGTGTTGAAGACCATGCTCGGGAAGGGATTCGTCGACAGATACGTCCGGCTGAGCAGGGAGAAGGACAGCTTCCTCTGCGTAGGCGTGGACCCCGCCACATCTGACATGCGTAGCAAGAACGTCGTGCCCCCCGCGTTGATCAGGGAGAAGGGGCTAAAGGAGGGAGTGAAGGAGTTCTGCCTCCACCTGATCGAAGCCGTGGCCCCCTACACGCCTGTGATCAAACCCAACGCCCAGTTCCTCCTCTACCTCATGGGGTACGGCGACATGAAGGAGATCGTGGACGCCATACACGCGGGGGGCTGCCTCGCCCTGCTGGACATCAAGCTGAGCGACATCGGCTCCACCATGGACGCGGGGCTCTACTGGATCGACCGCCTAGGCTTCGACGCCGCCACGTTCAGCCCGTTCCCAGGCTACGAGAACGGCGTAGACGCCGTCTACAGGTGGGCGGGCGAACGGGACAAAGGCATTTTTGCCCTCTGCAGGATGAGCAACCCGGGCACCCACGACTACCAGTCGAGGCTGATGGACGGAGAGCCCTTCTACAGGCGCCTCGCGCGGGACGCTTATAATCGTGGCAGCAACGGCTACGTGGTCGGCTGCACGGCCTCCGAGGAGCTCGGCGAGGTAAGGTCGATCATCGGTGAGGAGTGCCTGATACTGGCTCCCGGCCTCGGGACGCAGGGCGGTGACCCCGTCACGGCTCTGAGGCTCGGCGCCAACAAGGATGGTGAGCGGCTCATCGTCTCGTCTACCCGTTCCATCGACTTCGCCTACGAGTCGCTGGGCTGGGACAGGCGGAGGTACCCCGAGGCGGCTGCGAAGTTCGCCGAGGAGAAGAGGGACGAGCTCAACGACATCCGTAGACGTCTCGTTAGGTGAACACGGATACATTAATATCCAGACCATCTAACAATATGAGAGGTTCAAACGGTTGACCAGTAAGATTTTCGAGGTCAGGTTCCACGGCCGAGGCGGCCAGGGAGCCTGGACGGCCTCGCTCCTCCTAGCCCAGGCCGGGCTCAAGGAGGAGAAGAACATTCAGAGCTTCCCAGCCTTCGGACCGGAGCGCGCAGGCGCCCCTATAACGGCGTTCACACGGATCAGCGACGACAAGATACAGATCCACAGCAGCATCTACGAGCCTGACGTCGTAGTGGTGCTGGACCCGACGCTCCTCGGCCCCGCCGTCGCCGACGGCATTGGTAAGGCCACGAAGCTCATCGTCAACACCGCGGAGTCGGCCGACGCCGTCATGAAGAAGCTCGGGCTCAAAGGCGTCGAGACTTGGACGATAGACGCCACCACCCTCGCCATAGACGTGCTGGGCAGGCCCATCACGAACACGGCGATGCTGGGCACCGTGGTCAAGGCCACGGGCGTCGTCAAGCTCGACAGCATCGTGGACGTCGTGAAGGCCCGGTTCGAGGGTAAGATCAGCGAGCTCAACGCGCAGCTAGTCAAGAGGGCATACGAGGAGGCGAAGATGGGATGACCAAGGAACGCACATGGGAGGAGCTCCCCAAGGGAGCCGTCAGCTACCGGAGCAGCATGGACTACAAGACAGGCGACTGGGGCGTGGACGCCCCCAAGATCGACCACGACAAGTGCGTCAAGTGCAACCTGTGTCACTTCTACTGCCCCGAGGGCTGCATCCACGTCGACGCGGAGGGCACGCCTGAGCCGGACCTTGACTACTGTAAGGGCTGCGGCGTATGCGCCAAGGAGTGCCCGGTAAAGGCGATAGAGATGGTGAGGAAGTAATGGTAGACCAGAAACTTATGGGACTCAACGGCGACGAGGCCGTCGCCTACGCAACCAAACAGGTCAACCCAGACGTGGTTGCCGCCTACCCCATCACGCCCCAGACGATCATCGTGGAGCGTTTCAGCGAGTACGTCGCGGACGGAGAGGTGGATACCGAGTTCGTCCCCGTGGAGAGCGAGCACAGCGCCATGAGCTGCAGCGTAGGAGCCTCCGCGGCAGGCGCCAGGGCGTTCACCGCCACCGCCGCCAACGGCCTCGCCCTCATGTGGGAGATCGTGTACATCGCGTCCAGCCTACGGCTGCCCATCGTGATGGCGCTAGCCAACAGGGCTCTCAGCGGCCCCATCAACATCCACAACGACCACAGCGACTCCATGGGCGCCCGTGACAGCGGGTGGATACAGATCTACTGCGAGAACGCGCAGGAGGTCTACGACGCGTCCATCATGGCGTGGAGGATCGGCGAGCACCTGAAGGTGCAGCTCCCCGTGATGGTGTGCCTCGACGGCTTCACCCTCAGCCACACAATGGAGAACGTCATGACTCTGCCCGACGAGGCGGTGCATAAGTTCGTCGGGGAGCGGCCTTTCATCGAGGTCGAGGGACACCTAGGCAAGGGAGAGCTCAGGCTCAACCCCGACATGCCGCTGACCATGGGGCCCCTGGACCTCCAGGACTTCTACTATGAGCACAAGATACACCAGGTCGACGCCATGAAGCAGGCGCTGAAGTACATTAAAGACGTCGACAAGGAGTGGGACAAGGTAAGCGGACGCAGCTACAAGTACGTCGAGCCGTACCTTATGGAGGACGCCGAGTTCGCCCTCATAGGCATGGGCTCCATGATGGGAACCGTCCGCCACATGGTTGACGAGCTACGAGGCGAGGGCGTCAAGGCAGGCATGATCAAGCTCAGGCTTTTCAGGCCGTTTCCCGTCGAGGCCATCAAGAAGGCCGTCGGCAAGGTCCCGGTGCTTGGCGTCATAGAGAAGTGCATCAGCTTCGGCGCCCCAGCGAGCCCATTGATGGAGGAGATCATGACCTCGTATTACCACGACGGGGAGAAGCCCCTGATGGCCAACTACGTCGTCGGGCTGGGAGGCAGGGACGTGAGCCCAGACATGATCAGGGAAGCCTACAAGAGCATGGCAAAGATCAAGAAGAAGGGCAAGGTGGACAAGCTATCCACCTTCATAGGAGTGAGAGGCGAGTAACATGAGCAAGCTAACACTGAAGGAAGCAGCGCAGATAGAGGACACTCTAACAAGCGGCCACAGGCTGTGCGCGGGATGCGCCCACCCCATCATAGGCAGAATGATAATGAAGGCCGCCTCGGACAAGCCTACCTTCGTGACCAACGCCACGGGCTGTCTTGAGGTGGCCACCACCATATTCCCGTTCACAAGCTGGAAGGTGCCGTGGCTCCACAACGCCTTCGAGAACGCGGCGGCCAATGCCAGCGGCATCGAGGCAACGTGGAGGGCCCAGAGACGCAGAGGCAAGGGGCCCCTCGCCAAGTACGAGGACATCAACGTCATAGCCTTCGCAGGCGACGGAGGCACCTACGACATCGGCATCCAGGCCCTAAGCGGCGCACTTGAGCGGGGCCACCACTTCACATACGTGCTCATGGACAACGAGGCGTACATGAACACAGGCATTCAGCGGAGCGGCGGCACGCCGCTCGCGGCGAGCACCACCACCAGCCCGGCGGGAAAGGTGATCCCGGGGAAGACCCAGTGGAAGAAGCCCATCATGGACATCGTCGTCGCCCACGACATACCTTACGCGGCGACGCTGAACCCGGCGTGGCCTCAGGACGTTCTGGACAAGTGCAGGAAGAACTTCAGCATCCATGGACCCAAGTTCCTCCACGCGTTCATCGCGTGCACCAGGGGCTGGAGGTACCCCACCTCTGACACAATAGCCGTCTCAAGGCTCGCCACCCAGACCTGCGTGTTCCCCCTCTACGAGGTCGAGAACACTGACGGCGGGCCCGTGTGGAAGCTGAGCGGCCCTAGCGCGGCTATCGCCCGGAGGCCGGAGAGCAAGAAGCCGGTTGAGGAGTACCTGAAGACTCAGGGTAGGTTCCGCCATCTGTTCAGGCCGAAGCCCAACGTGGAGCTTCTGAAGGCCATCCAGGACGGCGTCGACCACCGCTGGGAGCTTCTCAAGGGGAAGTGCTCCTAGCCCCTACCTTCTACCCCTTTTCTATTCATAGGTTCTAAGAAGAAAAAAAACCTCTGCCACGCCTAGTATGCCCGGTAGAAAGAGTAGTTTCAGTAGGTTGTACCCGGTCCAGAAGCATAGAATCCAGATGAGGCTAGTTGACACGCTGGACGGTAGAGGAAGATTGGTCTCTACTCCGGTCATAAGGTAGAACAGAGCCGCGTATATGGAGCCCGTCATGATCCAGCCTAGGAAGTTGATTAAGGGTACGCCATAGTAGGCTCCCGGTTGTGTCCACCCCCAGAACCCGGCGGAGACTGCCGCGGGGTCGATAACTAGGTCTATCGATACGTTCACCAAAGATGAAAACAAAGCATACTTCGCCAGGCTTCGGCCACTGAACCTGCTGGCTACGGACATAGCCCCGAGTAGGATAGGGGTATAGGCGAAGCTAACTGATATAGGGACAAGCCCAAGGACGGTGTAACCCAGTAGCTCAGAGTAATGGAACTCGCCATACGGGAACCCCGTCCAGATCGCTAGAGCCTCGACGAGCAAAGGCAAGACGCTAAAGACGAGAAGGATGATGAGCCCCCGCCTCACACCCATATACCTCACGAGGCTAACGTACGAAGGCAGTGCAAAGATTACGATGAAGACAGCCGATAACGAGCCGAAGTGACCCACCGACTCGAATCGTACCATAAAGAAACTTGAAACGAAGAAAACCGTGCCAATAACGGCCACCAGTTTCTTCTCCATGTGAGGTACATGTCGAACCTTTCTAGAAAAACCATTTCCTACGGGTCGTATGAAAAATTGTGAAGGTATATTAATTGCCGTAGATGGAACGCTCATATGCGTGTAACAGTCATCGGAGCTGGTTTCGGTGGCTTATCAGCCGCCGCGCTCCTCGCCAAACAGGGATTCGACGTCACTCTCCTTGAGAAGCTGAGTGGTCCTGGTGGAAGGGCGCGTGTACTAAAAGAGAAGGGGTACAGCTTCGACATGGGTCCAAGCTGGTACCTGATGCCTGACGTCTTCGAGAAGTTCTTCGAGGAGTTCGACAGGAAGCCCAGCGATTATTACGACCTGATCCGTATCGACCCGTCTTACAGGATATTCTTCGACGGCGAGACTGTTACAGACGTCTCGGCGTCTCTTGAGGAGAGCTACGAGCTCTTCAACGGTTTCGAGGAGGACGGCGGCGAGAAGCTACGGAAGTACCTGGAGCAGGCGGGGCGCCACTATAGGCTCGCGATGGATGAGATGCTCTACAGAGAGTACGACAGGATCTGGGACATGTTCAGCGGCAGGCTGGCTCTGGAGGGCTTCAAGCTGCCACTGTTCAGCGACATAGACAGCTACATCAGCAAGACGTTCAAGAGCAGCAAATCCAAGAAGATACTTGAGTACAGCATAGGATTCATCGGGGGCAGCCCCCACAACACGCCCGCACTCTACTACATCATGAACCACGTCGACTTCAAGCTGGGGGTCTGGTACCCCGCCGAAGGCGGGATAGGCAGGGTCGTGGACGCACTGGTCCAGCTATGCGAGGAGTACGGCGTCGAGATCAGGTACGACTCGGAGGTCAAGAAGATCGAGGTCGAGGACGGCAAGGTCAGCCGTGTCGTCACAAACGACGAGTCCATCGAGGCCGAACTGGTCGTGGTGAACGCCGACTATGCTCATAGCGAGCTGGAGCTCCTAGAGCCCCGGTACAGGAGCTACGACGAGAAGTACTGGGACACACGCGTCATGGCACCTTCGGCGCTGGTGCTCTACGTGGGTATCGACACGAAGCTACCCAAGCTGGAGCACCACAACCTGTTCCTCACCAAGGACTGGGACCAAGGTTTCGAAAGTATCTTCGACCCCAAGAAGGCAAGGTGGCCCGAGACGCCGAGCTACTATATAAACGTCACCTCGAAGAGCGACCCCACGACGGCGCCCGAGGGGGGCGAGGCTCTCTTCATACTGGTGCCGCTTGCTCCGGATCTTGAAGATACGCCTGAGATTCGGGAAAGGTACTACAACAAGATGATCACCCACCTAGAGGTGCTTGCTGAGGAGCCTATCAAGGGCCATGAGGTCGTGAAACGCGTCTACGCGGTCGACGACTTCCGTGAGGACTACAACGCGTACAAGGGCACTGCCTTGGGGCTCACGCACACGCTTATGCAGACCGCGCTTTTCAGGCCCAGTCATAAGAGTAAAAAGGTGGACAACCTCTACTACACGGGCCATTACACCCATCCCGGTATAGGGATGCCCATGTGCCTTATCAGCAGTCAGGTTTTAGCTAATACTATAGAGAAAACTATGAAAAGAGGATAGAGAAAACGATTGAACCCGCTATTTAAGAGGATATTCAAGCAAGGAAGCAAAACCTACTTCTACGCGAGCATATTCTTCCCGCCAGACGTAAAGGAGGACGTTTTTAAGCTCTACAGCTTCGTACGTAAGGCTGACGACTACGTGGACTGTGTGCCTCCGCAAAAAGACGTGTTCTACTCGTTCAAGGACAATTACCGAAGAGCGCTCAAGGACGAGAAGACAGGCAACGCTGTCATAGACGGCTTCAGAGAGCTTATGGTGAAGAGGGAGTTCGAGCCGAGTTGGGTCGAGGCGTTCCTCGACAGCATGGAGGCTGACCTCTACATCAAGAGCTACGAGACCATCGAGAAGCTCAAGACCTATCTTTACGGCTCTGCGGAGGTTGTAGGACTCATGATGGGCAAGATTCTAGGGCTAGACCCAGAGTCGCATATCTCTGCTAGGTACCTTGGTAGCGCCATGCAGTACGTCAACTTCATACGTGACATCAAAGAGGACCTCTGGCTGGGTCGCAACTACTTCCCGAGGCGCGAGTACACCAACAACGGGTTGACGAGTCTGGAGCCAAGCCACGCTTATCAGAACCCGGAGGGGTTCACGAGCTTCATCCGGACTCAGCTATCCCGCTACTTCAGTTGGCAGGAGATAGCCGAAGAAGGGTTCAGCTCCATACCCAAGCGGCACCTGATCCCCATTAAAACCGCGAGCGAGATGTACAAGTGGACGGCGCGTGTGATACACAGGAACCCCTTCATAGTATACGAGATGAAGGTCAAGCCCAGTATCACCAGGATCGTCGGCACCATAGGCTACAACACACTGTTCGCGTGACAACATGACTCTCCGAGACCACGCGGGGCTCGCCTACAGGGTGAGCAGGCCTCGGTTCTGGTTCTACCTCTTGGGGCCCTACACGGTGGGCTGCATATGGGGCGCCGACAGGTACCTCGACCTACTCAAACCGTGGTTCTTCATATACTTCTTTTTCTTCATGTTTCCGGCGAACGTGCTTCTATACGGCGTCAACGACCTCTGGGATTATAAAACCGATGAGCTGAACCCGAAGAAGGAGGGGAAAGAGCATCGCGTGAAACCAGAGGAACGGGAGACCTTGAGGAGGATAGTCTGGGCAGCAGTCGGCCTGGGTCTGCTGTTGACGGTTTTTCAGAGTGGCGTCGTAGAGCGGCTTATCTTCCTCGTCTTTCTCTTCCTGAGCTACTTCTACAGCGCCGAGCCCATAAGGTTCAAGCAGATACCGCTATTTGACTCAGCGTCCAACATATTGTACGCGTTGCCAGGCGTCTTCTCCTACTACATGGTATCGGGGACACAGCCGCCCATCCCCGTGTTGGCCGCCACCTTCATGCACACCTTCAGTATGCACCTCTTCTCGGCCATACCCGATATAGTCTACGACACGGAGACAGGGGTAACGACGACGGCCGTAATACTAGGTAGACGGGTTTCACTGACGCTCTGTTTTATCTTGTGGTCTGGACTGGCCGCGTTGACTCTTCAACTAGGTTCAGGGAACCCACTGAGCCTCCTACCAATTACTTATCCACTGATCACAGCCGCTCTACTTATCTTGGACAAGGCCGTTGACTCGGTGTACTGGTTCTACCCGTACATCAACGTGGTTTTTGGCGGCCTCCTCTTCATTTCCAAAGCAATAGTAACGCCTTGGGGCTAGAGTCGGTGGGCGGTGGAGCAGCTGAGGGCCATCCAGGACGTCGTCGACCGCTCTTGGTAGCTTCTTCAGGAGAAATTCTCCTAGCCCTCCAATATTCTTCATGTTTTCTCTTTTACCTGTGTTCTCATTCAGTTGGGGAAGGCTAACCGTTAATAATGGATTAGATAATTTAGACTAGGTTAAAATGCCTGAGTTTGGAAACCCATTCAGCGGCATGGCCGCTGACAGGAAGCTGACTCACGAGGAGCTCGTGAGGGCGATAAGGTTCATGGTCTCTGCCGAGTACGAGGCCATACAGCTGTACATGCAGCTCGCCGAGTCCACGGACAACGAGCTGGCTAAGAAGGTGCTCGTGGACATCGCGGACGAGGAGCGGGTCCACGCGGGAGAGTTCCTTAAGCTGCTCTACGAGCTGGCCCCCGACGAGGAAGGCTTCTACAAGGAAGGCTTCGACGAGGTCGAGGAACTCAAGGAAGAGTAGCCCCCTCACCCATCATTTTTTGTTTTTTTCTCTCCAGTAGGACTTCTCCCACGTCTCAGGCGGTCCGGGCCTCGCCACGAACAATGGGTGGGGCTCTACTGTGGTTACACCGAGGTTCTCACGATACTGCTTCGGCTCTCGTTTGACGAGTCTCTCTTGTAGTATCCTGAACTCGTACTCCAGCTGCCCAATGTTCAAACCGATCTTCTCGACCATGTCTACGGGGCGCAGCACCTTTGAGAAATTATATCTGTAGCCCCTTCTCTGGCTCTCCCTATGCACCTCCGCGAGGTAGTAGCCGATGGCGGTTAACGGGGCTCTGTGCTCCTTGAAGCGGTCTAGCTGGGGATGGTTTCTCCAGCCCTTGGTCTCTCCCTGAAGCACCTTCTGTGCGAGAAGCGCCTCGCGCCACTGGGCTCCGAGGCCCTTCCAGTCAAGGTAACGAGGGTGGATCGACCAAATCCTCATGGCGTATTAAAGATTACACTTTCGCCGGATTATTTAGATGCTGTTTTAACGCAGCTGTTATGAACCCTTCTTACACGGAGACGATAAATCGGAGCTGAACATTAAATGGTCGAGGGAATATACCGAATAACTGCTCGGCTGAGAGAGCTATGAATCTCGGCGCACACGTCTTAAATGATGAGTGATACGCTAGCTGCGAGCCTCAATCCTCTGGGTTAGAGTCTCCTGTAACCCTTTTATTGGCACATCGATCGTGTCCAGTCTGATTGTGTAGGGGCGGCCGCTGACCTTCAGAAACACCGTGTTTCCGGGGGCCTTTGTGACCTCATCTATCTTCTTGTATGGCACGGTAAGTTCCATCGTATATACATTGTCGAAACCTCCTCCACCTTGGACGAAGACAAGGTCGTTACTTGTCAGCACAGCGTACCCCTTCACGTTGTCTAGGTGGCACCCATAGCACCCGAGAACCTCTTCCCCCTTCTTGAGGGATACGAGTTTTCTAATTTTATCAGGAAGCATTTCCTTCACTCTAAGAATAGAACACGGATTCAGACATAAGCTTTCCATCATTATTTCAATAAAAAAAATACCTAAAGGTGGCGCAGTCGTTTCATCGATGACTGAAAAAATATTGCGGAGGGTAAGTCGGATTTATTACGCCGAAGACTGCTCTTTAATGAGATGTCCAACTACAGCCCCACACGGGACACCCTCGCGAAGCGCATAGCCGGCGAGATAGTTCTGTCCAACATCCCGGGCAAGACCATGCGTAAGTGGAGGGGGCTCCTCAGCGTCACCCAGATCGAGATGGCGAGCGGGCTGGAGCTTTCGCCGTCGGTCATAAGCGACTACGAGACGGGTCGCCGCCGCAGCCCCGGCAGCGGGTTCATAAAGCGGTACGTGGGGGCGTTGCTTGACATCGACGAGGAGAAGGGCGGAAACTACATCAGGCAGCTCAGCCGCATCACTTTGGACCCCAGCGACGTGTTCATAGACATCCGTGAGTTCATGGCTCCGGTGAGCGCCGAGGAGATCATAGAGGCCGTGGATGGCACCATCTACTCTGGGGAGGAGAAGCTGAAGCAGGACGTCTTCGGCTACACCGTGGTGGACAGCATCAAGGCGATACAGATGCTCAGCGGACTGGACTTCTACAGGATATTCGGCACCACCAGCGAGCGGGCGCTCATATTCAGCGGCGTCAGCCGCGGCAGGTCGCCGATGATCGCCGTCAAGATCAGCCCGTTCAAGCCACGGGTCATAGTGCTACACGGGCTCGACGGCCCTCTTGACCCTCTGGCTATTCAGCTCGCCTCCCACGAGGGGATACCGCTGGCGGTGTCTGGGCTCGCGTCTGAGGACGATCTCGTGGAGGCGCTTGTGGACCTCTACGAATCCACAGAGTAGAAGAATTCTTCAAGTGTTGCCCGCCTCCGGTGCACACCTTGTGCGCGGTTTAAAAGCCGCCTTTCATCACCACCTCCAAGAGTTCTCGGCACTAGAAGCAACAGCGCCGAGCAAGAGTGATGAAAATGATCGACAGGGAGTTCGTTATACCCATCGGGCCTCAGCACCCGGCCCTCAAGGAGCCGAGCAGCTTCCTCTTCACTGTCGACGGCGAGGTTGTCGTCGACGTCGAGCCCCGCGTAGGGTACAACCACAGGGGCATCGAGAAGGCCATGGAGAGCCGCACCTACATCCAGAACCTGTACATCACGGAGAGGGTCTGCGGCATCTGCAGCAACGCCCACCAGACCGCCTATACAGGCGCCGTCGAGGAGGTGGGAGGCATCGAGATACCGGAGCGAGCCAAGTACATCCGCGTCTTCATGCACGAGCTTGAGCGCATCCACAGCCACCTCCTCTGGCTGGGGGTCGCCGCCCATGAGATAGGTTTCGACACCCTCTTCTACTATATCTGGCGCGACCGCGAGATCGTGATGGACCTGCTGGAGGAGGTCAGCGGCAACAGGGTGAACTACGGTATGCCGACGATAGGCGGAGTCCGCAGGGACCTGCCCCGGGACAAGTACCCGAAGTGGCACAAGATGCTGGACACACTGGCGGAGCGCACCAACTACTACATCAAGGTGGCTTCAACCGAGAAGACCATCCTAGATAGGGCGGTAGGAGTCGGCTACCTGAGCAAGGAGGACATGGTGCGGCTCAGCGGCTGCGGCCCCAACGCCAGATCAAGCGGCGTACCGTGCGACATCAGGAAGTGTTCACCGTACCTCATCTACGACGAGATACCGTTCGAGCATATCACCGTGGACAACGGCGACGTGCTGGGGCAGGTGCTCGTGAGGGTCCTCGAGACGCTGGAGTCTGTGAAGATATGCAAGTGGGTTATCGACAACATACCAGACGGCGAGATAGCGGTCAAGTTCAGCCCCATGTCGAAGGTCCAGGCGGGCGAGGCGGTTTACCTCGTGGAGGCTCAGAGAGGCGAGCTCATCCACTACACCGTAAGCAGCGGCGGCAACATGCCGTACAGGCACAAGATCAGGGCGCCGACGCTGGGGAACATCCCGTCCCTCGTTGAGCGCCTCAAGGGCGGCTACATCGCCGACATACCCATCGTGCTGGCGGGCATCGACCCGTGTTTCAGCTGCACAGACCGCATGGTGTTCGTAGACGAGGACAGGGAAAAGGCGTGGAGCTGGGACGAGGACCAGCTGCACAGGTACGCCTTGGACTGGCACAAGCAGAAATAATCTTTTTTTTACTCTACTCGTACCTGAGGGCTTCAACCGGGTTCAGGTTGGACGCCCTCCACGCCGGGTAGAGCCCCGCGAGGACAGATGTGAACACGGCGAACCCGACGACACCGAGCCCCAAAATGGGCGACGTGGACACCGGGAGCCCTATGTAGTCGCCGACGAAGCCGCCGAGGATGAACCCGAAGACGGCGCCGACGACTCCGCCCAGGAGCCCGGTAATCGTGGCCTCGCTTAGGAACAGGTAGAGGACGTCTGTGCTCTTGCCGCCGATGGCCTTCAGGATGCCGATCTCGCGGGTCCGCTCCATGACGCTTATGGTCATGGTGTTTATGATGCTGACCCCCGCAACGAGGAGGCTGATGGCCGCGATGCCCCCGAGCACAGCCTCGATGGTGCCCAGTATCTGGCCCACCTGTTGCTGGATCATGTCGAAGCTCATCACCATGACGCCGTCGCCGAACTTGTCCTCGATGTGCTCCACCACGGCGTCCACGTTGTCGATGGAGTCAACCGTCAACGCCACGAAGTCGACCTTGCTTCCTGACTCGAATATCTGCTGGGCCTCCCTGAAGGGGATGATGACGCTGTTGTCGTCCTCGCTGCCGAATGTGCCGCCTACCTCCTCCATGACGCCGACGACGCGCAGGGTGACCTGCTTCTCCTGGCTCTTTATCATGAACTTGAGAGTGATCCTGTCACCGACCTCGTATATCGGCTTGTCGAGGCCGCGGGGCTGGGATACTAGGTGGCCGAGGACCACGGAGGCTTTGTCGCTCTGCACTAGGGCCCTGCCGTCCGCCATCTCGTAGTACTTGAATATCTCGAAGTAGACGGGCTCGGCGCCGTAGACGCTGCATACGTATGTCTCGCCGCGGGAGGTGAAGCTGGCGAGCTTGCTGCCTACTATGGGGCTCAAGTACCTGACGTGTGGAGTCTTCTCGATTACCTGGATGTCCCTCCAGTTGAAGCTCTCGCCGACGAGGCCGCGGCCCGGCTGTACCGTGAACGGCACCACCATCACGTTGCTTGGGCCGAACATCTCTAGCTGGCCGCTCACCTCCTGGGTCAGTCCCTGGGTGATGCTGACGAGGCCGGTGACGGCGGCGACGCCTATGAGGATGCCTAGGACGTTGAGGCCGAGCCTGAACTTGCGTTCGTTGAGGCCGTTGAAGGCCGTGGTGAGGATGTCCTTGGGCTTCAACTCAGGGAGAAATATGTGGTGTGGGATATAAACGGCGCTAGTCCACCGTCTCGACGGCCTCGAACATGGCGACGTACTCGGCTGGCAGCCCCAGAGCCTTGGCGCCGTCTATCATGTACTTGAGGTAGAGCTTCGTGGGCTTGTAGGGGCCGCGTGGGTTGGTGGTGCGGTAGACGTGGGCGAGCATGGGCTCACCCGCCTCGGATACCACCATTATGGGGTGCCTGTAGTAGGTGCCGTTTGGGACGCCCTCGACGGTGTCGAGGTGCTCCATCTCGTCCGGCGGTATCTCGTAGACGGCTCCCCTGACCAGCCTGTTGAGGGCTGGCTCGATGCCCGTGCAGCCGCCCCTGTAGTTCTTAGAGTAGTAGTTGAACTGGACCTCCCAGACGAGTTCTCGGGATAACACCTAACCGTAAGTTTAATATCCCTTTAAAGGTTTAATAACATGACCGAAAATGGAGAGCCGAGAGATACCTAACGGAATCTATGGTCCTACCGGGGAGTGGCTCGTCTCGAATCTCGACGACGAGGCACTTGGCAGATTCTACGGAAAGCTGAAAGGAAAAGCATCGGGCACGCAGTACCTATACCTCAAAGCCCTGTACACGTTCTGCCTCCGATTCGATATGACCCCGAGACAGGTCTTCGAGGCGAGACACGAGGAGGTCTCCAGCAGAGACCCGTTGAAGATGGGCAGAGTTCGAGACATGGTAGTGGAGATCATGAGGGAGCTGAACGATGGGGACTTTGCCCTGTGGCCCGAGGATGCGAAGGCTGTTCTAATTAGCCGTAACCAGATGTCTACGCTGAAGAAGAGGGCAGCCGGGACCTGTCGTCAGATGTCTAAGGCTATGACGTACTTCTTCGATACCTTTGGGGAGGCATACGAGATCCGAATTAAGCCCAAGGACAAGCCCCGGGGAGACTCGGCGGGGCAGAAGTACATTAGCGTAGACGACTTGGCTGAGGCAACGAGACATGGGGGAAGAGAGAACCCCCAGAGGAACACAGCCATCCTGCTCTTCCTCAAGGATATCGGGATAAGACGCGGAGACCTGCCGCAGCTAACGGTTGGAGACTACAAGGAGGCAAGGGTATCCGAGAACGAGGACGGGGAGCCTTTCAAGGCGTGGCGAGACCTGCGGACAGTTAAGATGGGGATAACAGCCCGGATACACCAAGGACCCGAGAGCATAGAAGCCATAGACCGATACCTACGGGTAGAACACCCAGACCCGTCGCCCGAGTCGCCACTCTTCATGCAGAGCGATAAGAGGTTAATGGGGAGAGGGATAGAACCAAATGGTCCGATCTCGGGTGGGGCTGCGGGTCTCGTGGTTAAGCGGATGATAAGGCTGGCTATGGGTCCTGACGCCTATAAGCGGTCCGCTCATAGTTTGAGAAAATTTCATAAGACTCGTCTCGAAGCAGCCGGGGTAGACGAGGACTGGATACTAATCATGCAGGGTAAGGCACCGGATGAGTACAGCGTACCACCAGACCGTGACCTCATGGAAGCCTACATGCGGGGATACGACGAGCTCCGGGTCTTCAAGGCGGATTCCCCACAGCTATCGAAGCTACGGTTTAACCTAACGAAGCGGATAGAGGAACTCGAAGGGCAGCTTGCGGGACAGATACAGATGATGGACTACGCCCTTGGGAGACTCGACGCTGCTGGCGTGCCTGTCCACCCGGGCGATCCCGTCGAAGTGAGAAGACAGCTGAAGATAGACATAGCCGATAATCTTCTTGAGTATAACCTCCTTAGAAGCCGGGGAGACGAGGAGCAAGCGAGCCAGGTCGAGGAATCCTTGAAAGATAACTTAGAAGAGCTTCTTAAGATGCTTCGAGACGGACGAGACAGGAAATAGCCGGGGACAGGTCCAATTATTCTTTTCATTTACCCATACCTAAATGTGTAAAATATGCCTCGTCAGAGCACACCACTACGGGTAGGCGTCTGAACAAACGTGTTAATTTTGATGGTCTCGGCTCACTGTTTTTGCATCAAACGGTTTTATTGGACAATTTCATCTATTTGAGACAATCCAATTTTACTCAAACATACAATGAAAGGGTCTCGGATTTACCCTCATAGGTAAGCAGAGACCTCGATTTTTGAACTATAAAACCCTCGGGTGGGCAGGTGGCCTTGGTTAGACACCAATTGTCGAGAAAGGTGCAGACCACCTACCCGTAACATCAGACACCAATCACGGGTTTAACTTTTGCGCTCACCTAACAGTAATTGTTAAATTAAACCTAAGATTACTGTAAACCGTCGAGAAAGGTCCGGGTTAGCACATCGAACATCTTGTGCCCAGCCACACATGGGCACTCTCGGGTGGGCAGGTGGTCTACCCGAGATCTTTTCCTCGACACAGAGGAAAAAGAATATGGAAAATAAAGCGATTCGCAAAGTCCCCTTAATCGCGATCCTCGCCGTATCGCTCCTCATGGTTGGAGCCTTGGGTGCCTACATCATGCACTACAGGCTCGAACAGGGAGCAAGTGTTACAGTGGGCTCCAACGGGTTTAAGCTGAGCCTTTTCTGGGATGAGGCTTGTACACAACCAGTCTCAACGCTAACATTCCCCGCAATGGCAGAGGGAGACCCTAACCAAGTCTCCACGACGCCCGAGGTCTACGTGAAGGCTCCCAACAAGCCTGTTGGTGAGACGGTCTTCATTAAATGGACGTGCGCCCAGCCACCGGTAAACATGGCGATCTCAGCGCAGAGAGCCTTGAAGAACACGGTCTCGGGAGAATGGAACGCTTGGCAGAGCTGGACCCAAGCAGACGCCTCTCAGCTGAGCCTAACCGATGCAACGTATCGGAACATCGTGAAGATCAGGTTTACCCTGACACCTACCAACGGCATCGCGACAGGGACCCATGGATTTACCGTCTACCTCGATGGACTTGAGGATGATACGCTGTGAGAGGGCTAAGGTACTGGTTTGGCAAGGACAAAGACGAGCCTTGGATAGACGCGAGACTTATCCCAAAACCATTGAAGATGCTAAAAGGGAAGGTCTCAAGGCTACCCCTCAGCGTCATAATAGTGGCCAGCCTTCTAATAGGCGGGGCATTCGCGGTGACAGGCTACGTGGTGGTCTTCTCGAACAGATACACGGCATACTACCAGATCAGCAACAACGACTATGTGTTCGGGGTCTATACAGACCAGACCTGCGACGACCCGGCTGACAGGATCGAATGGACCACTATACTTGAGAAAGACACGGGAGGCAACATCTACAAAACACCATCCGAGGTCTACTGGGTGAAGTTCGATAGGCTCCAACCCGGTGAAAGGGTCCTATTGTCATGGGACTACGCCAACATCGACCCCAAGATGGTAGTCGGAGCGGAGTACAGGAGCTTCCCAGCGGACGACCAAGTAACCTGGACACTGTGGCCTTACGGGATCATGCTCCCCATCGAGTACGATGCTTACAATGGTCTCCAGATTCGGTTCTACCTTGAATCCGTCGATAACCCTGAGAAGGGCACGGGGAACTTTAAGATAGATCTGATCAGCAGCGTCGAGACGTAACGATGTATTCTCTTCTCCTTTTTTTGTGAGTCCTCGAAGGTTTGAAAGAGCATGAATGTGTTTAAGAGGTGTCCAGAGTGTGGGTTTGTCTACGTTATCAGCGAGAGAGAGGATGGGAAAGGGAAAAGACCCGGATACTGCCCGGACTGCTATATCCGCATTAAGGCTGGACTGCCCCGAGGGTTCAGGTTACCGAGCAGGATTCTTGTTCGGGTGAAAAAATAATCCCGTTTTATACCTCTTATTACCCTATTCGGTAACACTGTTATTATCCCTAAGATTACCGTAAAGGGTCTCGGTTAGACACCGATGTTAGCGAGAGCTACGGATCGGAGCGTTGAGCTACCCCTTGAGAAGAAGGTTGAGCTCATCCGCTCCGAGCTTGAGAAGAGATTCCCGGGGCACAGCATAGTGGTCCGGGAGTGGAGAAACAAACGAGACACCGGGATAAAGATAAGGTGGACCGATGGCCCGAGTCTCATCGATATGATAGAGACCGGGATCAGGGAGCGGTTCGGCTTCGCCTGTCTCGGGGGAAGGCACCCCTCAATACCTAATTGTTTCGTCTGCTACGAACGAGAGTACAGCACAGAGGCACTTGCCTCGGTTGAGAGCAGCAGCCCTTGGAACAGCTACGATTGGGCTCTTTTAGCCGAGAGAAGCTATGATCCAGAGGGAAAACTCGTAGAGGCTTGAAGCCATGTTCTGTTACCTCTCTCCCCCATTTTTTCTACCCAATTACTCTAAAAGGGCGAGTTTAGAGGTTAGATCGAGATGCGGGGCTTAATAGTTAAGGAAAGACACAGGGACCAGATAAGGGTCGGGGAGAAGACCCAGACCCGGAGACAGCACAAACGCCCATTCCGCCCCGGGGAGGTCCTACGCCTCAAGAGGACCTACACCGATTACTGGCATCCCGAGACGCTTATCGAGATAACGGGCGTACGGGTCGAGGAGCTTGGATGCTGCACAGAGGGAGATGCACGAGCCGAGGGATTCCAGAGCCTACGAGACTTCAAAAAGCAGTGGCAGGCGTACACGGGGCAGCCTTGGCGAGACGAGACCCGGGTAGTCGTCTACGAGTTCCAGCGATGGACTCCCCGGGGCTTTAATGGTCCACACTCCACGTGACTGGTGGCGGGTTCATTTCCTCGTCTGGGATATCTTCGTCTTCAAACACCTTCTCGGGGAGCCTTGGGCTCGGGTGGACGTGACCCTGTATGAAAAGGTAGCTCATCGCTTTCAATGTGACTGATAGCCTTGTCCCTCCAAGTGGGTTTCTACCGCTCTTCACGAGACCGTATCGTCTCAGATATCCGGTGTCCCGTTTGTCCAAGTTCAATGTCTTGGCGTTTTTCTCGGAGTTTCCCAGTAGTGTGAGGAGGCTCTCAGAGTAGTGGTTGACGGCGTTGTAGATGTTGAGCTCCTCTACACCCATCCCGATCTCTTCCCTGAGACAATCATCCATTCGATTGAAGTCTCGCTCAGATTTGAGGAGAATGTCTTTTTGTTCAAGCTTCATCTGAGCGGTTCTCTTTTTCCGTTCATCGAGAGCTTCAAGGTACTTTGGGTGTTTAGCTTTCTTTAGGCTCACCCGCATTGAACGGAGCTCATCGACTTTGAGTTTGAGCTTCTCCGCCATCTCTGAGAGGTCCAAAGCTTTACGCTCAAGGGCTATCAGTCTCGGGACCAGCCTAATGTTTCTTGATAGGACACCCTTACTTGTTAATTGAATTAGTTTGAAGGATCGGGGAAGCCTCTTCGCCCGTTTGAGTTCTCTAATCAATAGAGTCGCGTATCCAGAGGTCTCGCAGCCATAGACCTCGGCACATTGTTGAGACGTGACCCAGAAGTCGTTCTCCTCGATGTACTCTATGAGACGCTGGACTTTCTCCTCGGTTTGATTGGTCCAGCCCTTCAAGGCTTTCACCTGTGTTCGTTGAGGTATCTCTGAGCCTCGGCGAACGCTTCGGATCGGCTCATCTCCTCTAAGACCTTTTTTGCGCTGTTTGGGGCTACAGTCTTCAACATCTCGTAGAAGCGGCTCGCCTCCATCCTTACCTTGTGTACCTCTACTTCCTTGGGTATAGGCTCCTCAGGGCGATCTACTGGCTCGATCCCGAGTATCTTGCGCTCCTCTTCCCTGAGATGCCGGAGTTCACTGCTAACCACGGTCCTCAAGTGAAGGCTCTTTGATTTGAAGCTCTCCCTTTCAAGCTCCCTCTGCTTCTCCCTGTTCAGGTAGAGTTGACGACCTATGACCTCGTACATCTCACCGATAGCCGCGAGCTTCACTATCCACCCGTTTACCCCGGTTCTACGACCCCAATCTCTCCAGAGGGCTTGCTCGCTCACTCCATGCTTCTTCGAGAGCTCGGGGATAAACGTCGATGCCTTGATGTCGAGGCTGTCTGCTCGGAGCATGTCCCGGCGACGCTCAATCAACTCTTTTCTCATGTGAGACTCCTTCATGTGAACCGCGAAATAGGACAGGTTTTGTCCTACGGGTTCCGGTCAATTATATAAAATCAGGTATGTCTTGATTTTAAGCAAATTGTAAACTTTTAGGTTTAATATGATGGGAACTCATCTAATTGATTCGGTGAACAATGGGTCGAGGGTTTGCTGCTGGGGTCTCGCCTCGATGCTCACGGTGTTGGTCGATGGGTCTATGTAGAACCCGGCCCGGGTGATGGTCTCAAGGATCATGTCCGTGTGGTAGCCTCTGGCTTTGAGTATTCCTATCAGCTGCTTTACCTTCATCGGTCCCCTGTGGGTCTCGATAATCTCCTTCACGCTCTCATGGAACTCTCGCCTTGACTCCTCGAAGCCTGCTGACATTTTACTCGTGATTTACTGTAAATTTTGGGTTAATTAAACATTGTCACTTTTATGTGAGACAGGTCGGTGAAAGTGGGGATTGTCTCATAGTCTAATGCTCCCCGATACGCTTTAAGACAGGAAAAACCGAGCATATCTTGAGTTGGTCCCGGCGGACCCAGAGGAAATATGTCCTGATGTCCTGAGGGTATGGGTCGCGCCGGGTCGATTGTGCTATGTTTCCTTCTTTTTACGGTCCACGGCTTCATCTATGAGCTTGTCTCGTAGCCAGTGTTTGGCGTCCAGTTTCTCATCGTCCGGGATACCCGTACTGTCTACAAAGGTGTAGATATCTGAGAACCGTTCAACTGTGATACCTGCTTCCTTCGCCTTGGAGTATAGGGCTGCTCTAACCGCTGGGTCTCCCCACTCTTCGAGATCGGATTGACGCCCAACGTCCTCTACCTGTTTGTTCGTGAGAGTCGCGTATCTCATCTGAGCCTCTATCGCTGCCTGTGGGCTCGCATCGGATAAAGCGTAGATCTTCACCTTTGGCCCTCTGTCACTTTCCGGCTTGAACGGAGACCCGACTCTCGCCCTTTTTGGTCTCTTCACGAAGCCCAAGCTCGTTAAAGCCTTCAGGTTTCGGCTGATGGTTCCCTGTGGTAGACCTGTCTCGACCTCAAGTTCAAGGCTCGTCGTGGCTCCGTTTTTGATGAGAAAGCCTATGATGTCTCTGCTCTGGGGTCGGTCAATTAAATTCAGCAGGCGAATAAATTTCCTGAAACACCGTGCATCGACGAAACCAGACTTTTTTTCATCACTATATAGTGAATATAATTCCTTGATCAGTGTATTTGTATGTAGGGAAAAAAATTCAGCAAGTGAATATTTTTCCGTCTCACTGGTCTTGGCTGACTTGGGGACCGTGATTAGATTCTGGGCTTGACTGGTCTCGTCTCTCATCTCGATCTCCTAATGATGCTCGTGAGCTGATATCCGGGAAAACAGTTGGTCCAATTCTTCTTCAATCTGAGATAGCATGGACAGGGCTCTTCTACGGTGGGTATCCACGATTTTCTGAAGGTGTGGCTCGTGTATCTCGTCGAGTACCTTACATATCGCTTGTAGTTCCTCTCGGTGCCGAAGGTTCATGGTTATGTGGGCTAAATCCCTCTTATGATTGGACGCCGAGTACATCACACCAACCCCGGTTGATTTGTGCTGGTCTCGGCTTCCACGTCCACGAGTCCAAGGTCTACGAGACTCAAGGTGGCCTCACCGAGCCTATCCTGCAAGTGGGCTAACAGTAGCTCCTGTACGGTTTTCTCCAGCTTGAGGAGACGGTTTTCAAGCTCGGCTCGTTCCTTCTCTTCCACTGTGGGCACCTACTTCTTCCAAGAGCCGTAAACATCGCTGAGGCTCAACTCGATCTCTTGACGCTTGGGCTCGGGTTCAGGTTCGGGCTCAGGCTCGGGGACCGGTAAGCCGTGGAAGTGGCTCTCCAAGGCATCCATGCTGATGTTCTCGATGTAGACATCGCTGAGCCTCGGCATATCCACCACCAAGGGCTCAGTGTCGTGGGTGACGGTCTCGGGGTAGACCCGCGCGTACTTGGAGTTCCTCATCAGAGTCTCTATGTCCTCGGCTGTCCAGTCTTCAAGTTTGAGACAGGTCACGATGTTACGCCTGATGTTGTCCACCAGCTGCTTCGCCTCGTCCAGCTCCTTCGTCCTGAGATGGTCTCGGATGATGCGGTCAGCCTCTGCCCGTCTCACGGCTCTCCCGATCTCGTTGTCCCGGTCAAGCTGCTGAATCGCCTCTTCACGTCTCTGCTTCCTCTCCTCTGGGGAAAGGCCATCCCTCTCAGCCTTGAGCTCCCTGATCCTCGATAGAACATAGTCTCGGATCGGGGTACTGTTCAACCGTAGCGGTCCTAACCATTGACTGCCCATCACATCACTTCTCCTTCTTCCATGTCCCGTAGACCTCTTGGAACAATTTCCTTCCCTCAGATCCATCCGTGGTGGGGATGCTCCCGGGTCTACCGAGCATGTCAAGACTCGTCCTTGGTGGACGACCCACTCTTCGAGGCTTAGAGTCAACCCCAACAGCATCGAGGAGAATGTCCCTGTGAGTCTTATCTCCCTTCTTGCTGAGGTAGTCCCTGTACTCCTTCTCAGTGAGTTCTATGTACACTGTAGGCATGTTTCTTTCACTTCTAACTAAATTATCTAAGAGAGAATATTTAACAATATTTATACCTAATTAGGTATAATTACTGGTAAATACTATGGGTGGTTAAGGCGTTATCTGGCGTTCTATACCTCCCAGTTGGGGATCAGCGCCTTGCAGATGAACTCAGCCGAGGGCGTGTGTTTTCTCAGGTTGTCGATGTCCATGAACGAACCGTATGTGAAGTACAGCATGGTGCAAGTGGTGCAATTTGGTTAGATAGATTTTCCGGTGAACTCTGTTGGGGGTTTACCTGTTTCTTCGACGACTTTGCTTTTCCCTTATAGTTGGTTACTTACGATAAGCGTTTTTCCGGGGGGCTGTGGTCTTAGAATGCCGACTCGGCATTTCCCTTGTAATAGGTTACTTATTATAAGTGTTTTCCGCGGGCCCTATAAGTTGTTTTTAGCTATTTTTCTCTTATTTTGGTTCTTCTGATTTTTAGTGTTTATGTACATATAACGATTCATATGATAACCTAGTAATAATTTCGGCAACTTATTCAGTAAAGCAATCCGGGTACGGTGTTTGCGTCATGTTACATGGAACAAGTGAGATTTATTAGATGGTTAACTAAAGAACGGTTAGAGTAAAGCATGAACTTACGTGCTCTGATAACCTAGGCCAAGCGCATGTGCATTCGAATACTTCTACAAATACAATACTCCGTTTGAATACGTGCCTTCGAGGAATCATGGAGGTAGCAGCTTCATATCCTCTGGTTCACAGAACCGGTTCCATATACCCGCCCAGGCAATAGCAAGCTGACCTTTGACGATATTCCCCAAGGAAAAAGCGTCCTCAATAGCCTTGTCGGATGCGTAGCGCGCCTCTTGCTTCCTAGCGTTATCCTTGATCATCGATACAAGCCTTCTCGACCTATGTGTGTAGTTAGCTAAGGCAGCCCCTTTACCCTTGAGCGCCTCTATTATTGATAAGGCTGTTAAACGACCGCTGAGGGCTGCAGAGTCCATCCCGACTCCTCTATATAGGTCTAGGAGCCCGGCGGCGTCACCCGCAAGCAGAACACGGTCTCTCCCGAGGAACACCCCGCCTTTACAGTGGGTAGAGTACCCTTCTCTTCCCGCTTCCCTTCCCTTTATATCGAATCTCGTTTCGACTGTTTCAAGGAAAGCCTCCGCGTAGTGGCCAAGCCTCTCGGTGCTGCTCGTCCCGATTACAAGCATATCGTCTTTGTAGTAAAGCCAGCTATACATCAGATCGGATAAGCTTCTCCTGTAATAGAGGTAGAGGGTATCCGGTCTCACCGAAGACGACCCCTCGTAGAACAGGTTAATAGAAGCCCCCGTCACCTTGTCGCTTAAAGTGTCGGGCATAAGCTGTCTACGTGTGAATGAGCTTGGAGATAAGCCGTCAGCCCCAACTATGTACTTGGCGTCGATCGACTCCGCGTTTATGGTGACACTGACTGAATCACCCCTAACAATAAGGTCTGAAACTTCTGCACCCCAAAGCGTATCTGAACCCGCGTCAGCAGCCAGATGGTTAAGCCAGTGATCGAAATCTCTTCTCCAAAAATTCATCAAATGTATCCTGCCTTCAACATGCCTGCCAGACGGAGTCGTTAGACGTATCCTATCCAACGTGTTGCTGCAGAGAACATCCCCCGGTATCTTTTCACCTATTAGCTTCTCCATATACCTAAGCTGGACTCCGCTGCACGCCTTATCTCTGGGAGGAGTCGCCCTGTCTACGAGCAGGACCTTGCATCCGTTCTCGGCGAGTATCTTTGCGGAGACCGAGCCGCTTATCCCGGCACTGATGACCACAGCGTCGTAATTCAAACCAGACTTGATGATTATTCGGATGACAGGATAAAACTATAACTTTTCGGGACATATCTTTAACGATGTCTGTTCTGATCGTGGGTGCCGGCGTCGGAGGCTTAAGCATCGCCGCCCTGCTAGCGGATTCAGGGAAAGAGGTTACCGTTGTAGAGAAGAACTCCACGCCGGGGGGACGGGCGAGGGTTTACAGAGAGAGTGGGTACGTTTTCGACATGGGTCCAAGCTGGTACCTGATGCCAGACATCTATGAGAAATATTTCAAGGACCTGGGTTTAGAGATAGAGGATTGCTACGAACTAGTCAGACTTGACCCGAGCTACCGGATATTCTTCAAGAACCGGGAAAAGATAGACGTCTCCTCAGACTTTGAAGAGAACGTCGAGCTGTTCGACAGGTTAGAGGAAAGTGGCGGAGATAAACTAAGGAGGTACCTGGAAAAAGCGGCGCGGGACTACAGGGTAGCCGTGGACGAGTTGCTGATGAGGGACTATGATCGATTGGTGAACCTCCTCGACGGTAGACTCATCAGGGAGGGGCTCAAGCTTCCCTTATTCGGAAACATCGACGACTACATTTCCAGTATCTTCTCAAGCGAAAAGGCGAAGAGGATACTTGAGTACAGCATCGGGTTCATCGGCGGGAGCCCTAGGAACACTCCATCGATTTACTATATCATGAATCACGTCGACCTGAACCTGGGTGTATGGTACCCCCTGGGGGGAATAGGGAAGGTAGTGGAGAAGCTCCACGAGCTCTGCCTTGAGAGAGGAGTCACGTTCCTCTTCGATGAAGAGGTAACAAAGGTTCTCTCCGAGAAAGGTAAGGCTACGGGGGTTGAGACTTCAAGAGGCGTGTACCACGCCGACATGGTAGTCATTAACGCAGATTATCCATACGCTGAGATGAACCTGCTCGACGGGGAAGACAGAACCTACGATGAGAATTACTGGGACTCAAAACTCTACTCTCCCTCAGCTATAGTAATCTTCATCGGGTTATCAAAGAAGCTGGATAGCCTAGAACATCATAATCTGTACCTCGCTGGTGACTGGAGCCTGAGCTTCGACAAGCTTTACGATTTCGATGACCCTGAGTTGCCCGCCAACACCTCTTACTACGTCAACGCAACGAGTAGAACAGACCCGTCAGTCACCCCAGCGAAAGGCGAGACAGTCTTCATACTCATCCCGGTGTCTGATAACTTCCAAGACACAGCTGAGGCGCGTGACGAACTTTACCATAAGATGGTGAAACACATCGAGCTGATAACGGGCGAGAAGATAATCGGCTACGAGGTTGTTAAGAAGATTTTCGGTCCAAAAGATTTCGTAGAGGACTATAATGCCTATAGGGGGACGAGCCTCGGGCTTGTGCATACGCTGACTCAGAGCGCAGTTTTCAGGCCGAGCCATAGAAGCAGGAAGCTTCGAGGTCTATACTACACTGGGCATTACACGCATCCAGGCATAGGGCTGCCACTGGTGTTGATATCCAGCCAGATTCTAGCTAATCATTTACTCGAAAAACGATAAGTTAGAATATGGCACATGCTTCCAGGCGTTCGGTTCCGCGCGTAAATAATAGATGATTTGGTAACCGTTATAGAAGGCGGTTCACCGAGAATATCTATGGAAGAGTTGGCGACCCTCGGCGGCGGCTGTTTCTGGTGCACCGAAGCAGTCTTCCTGGAGATAGAAGGCGTCCTCAAGGTTGTCAGCGGTTACTCAGGTGGACACGTGAAGAACCCCACGTATCAGCGGGTTGTGACGGGGTCGACCGGCCACGCCGAGGTCGTGCAGGTCACCTTCGACCCGGAGGTGATATCTTTCAGAGAGATTCTGGAGATCTTCTTCACCATGCATGACCCGACCTCGCTGAACAAGCAGGGCGCCGATGTGGGGACCCAGTATAGGTCGGTCGTCTTCTACCATAGCGAGGCTCAAAGAAAGACCGCCGAGGAGTTCATAGCCGAGATGAACGAGAGCAACGTATTAGGCCTGCCCATCGTGACCCAGGTCGAGCCCTTCACAGAGTTCTACGAGGCAGAAGATAACCACAAAGACTACTACAACAGGAACCGGCGGCAGGGGTATAGCAGGGTCGTGATCGAGCCCAAGCTCAGGAAGGTGGAGAAGGAGTTCAAGGAGAGGATCAAGTGATGGTGGAGACTGCGGAATACGAGGTGATTCGAAGCGACGGAGCGTTCGAGATTAGGAGATACGAGGCGATGATGGTCGCAACAGTAAAGGAGGCTCCTTCCCGGTTCAGCGTCCTCTTCAAATACATCTCAGGCGCGAACCGTTCGAAGTCCAAGATAGCCATGACGAGCCCAGTCATCACGTCCAAGGAGATATCTATGACCTCCCCGGTGATCAGCGACGCCGAGTCGATGTCATTCATGGTGCCATCCGAGTACGACGCTGAGACCGTGCCCGAGCCCGTCGATGAGAGGATCACCATAAACGCGGTGCCTGAGCGGTTTATCGCCACGTTCAGGTTCAGAGGCCTTGCCTGGAAGGAAAGTGTGAGGAAACAGACTGAGAGACTTCTCAGCAAACTTGAGTCGGAAGGGATCAAGATTAGAGGCGAACCTTTCTTGATGCAGTATAATCCGCCCTTCGTCCCCGGGTTCCTTCGGAGGAACGAGGTTGGGGTAGAGATAGAGTATCCCTAGCTTCGTTTTAACCAGTAACAGACTCCTAGGTCCTTAACCAAAGTAACGTGTACGCGGCAACTAATTATTAATTCACTGCAGATACTTGATGCCACAGGTATTCGCCATGGATGAATATTCTCGGGTCCTCACAAAATTTGTGGTCAACCTACAGTATGAAGACCTGAAACCCAATGTAATCGAGAAAACGAAGATGCATTTCCTCGACACTCTTGGCAACATTCTTGGAGCCAGCGAGATGCCTTGGTCACGAATGGTAGTCGAGGTAGTGAGGCAGACGGGAGGAGCGCCTCAGTCCACAGTGATGGGCGTCAAAGGGAAGTACCCCATGATTATGGCTGCCCTAGCAAATGGCACGATGGCTCACGGCATAGACGCGGACGACTCCGGGGCTAGGCCGAGCTGGGCGCACCCCGGGTCATGCATAGTACCGGCGGCCTACGCCGCCGCAGAGGCTGAGCAGATCACAGGGAAGGAGCTGATCGCCGCGATACTGGCTGGGTACGAGGTCAACTGCCGCGTTGACTCCTCTATGTACCCCGGCCTCAGGGACCGGGGGTTCCACGCGACGGGTGTGGTCGGTGCAATCGGCGCCGTCGCCGCTGCCGGGAAGATACTTGGTTTAGACGAGGAGCAGATGGTGAACGCCTTCGGCCTCGCCGGCACCCAGGCGTCCGGCCTCGACGAGTGGCTATCCACGGGCGACATGAGTAAGAGACTGCACGCGGGGAAGGCGGCCATGAACGGCGTCCTCTCCGCGCTGTTGGCGCGGGAGGGATACACGGGGCCTTCCACGGTCTTCGAGGGTAAATACGGTCTGTTCGCTACTCACGCGGACAGCTATGATCTTTCGCGGTTGACGGAAGGGCTTGGGACGGAGTACAAGATGCTTGGCTGCAAGTTCAAGCCTTACGCGTGCTGCCACGAACTGTGTCCACCCATCCGTATGGCACTCCAGCTTCAGAGAGAGCACGGGATAAGGCCTGAGGGTATCGAGAAGATACGGATCGGGCTGAACCACATCACGGCCGAGAACCAGTTGAAGGTCGCGGAGACGCCGCTCCACGCCCAGAACCACGCGGCGGTGGCGGTCGCCATCGCCCTCGTCCCAGGTAGTGTGTTCATGAAGGAGTTCTTCGAGTGTTACGACGACCCTAGGGTAGTTGAGCTCGGCCAGAGATGTGAGGTCTACAGCGACCAGGAGATCAACGAGGTGTTCCCAACGAAGATCGGCACGAAGCTGGAAATCATAACCGAGGATAACAGATACTCAATGTTTGAGGAAGATAAACCGCCGATTCCCGTCAGCTTCATCAAAGAAAAATTCGCCGCATTGGCGTCTTCCCAGTTACCTATGAAAAACGTGGAAACAATAATCCAAATCGTTGATAGGTTGGAAAGTCTAGAAAGGATAGTTCAGTTATCGGAGCTTTTTTCATAATTTATTTTATTAACGGGTAGGTATCCCGCTTACCCTGAACCTATCCAGCTTGTCTCACGCACTCACATGCTGGCTGGGAGCACAAGCCCATCGACTCCTGGTTCCCACCCTCTGAGGCGGAGACTCACGCCCCAGAAGTATAGAGGCCTGTACAGGAAGACCCACGGGGGGTCTAGGCTCGTCATCCGATGTATTCTCCTGTATATTCCCTCCCTGTCCTGATGATTGGGTGTGGCGGCCGCCTCCTCTATCAGCCTGTCGACTCCGGGGTTAGCGTACCCCTCCCACCATGGGCCCCTTAGCCCTGAGTGGAGCTTCTCACGCATCACGCGATACGTGCTAAGCGGGCTGGAGTCGAACCAGCACATGTCGCCTATATCCTTCGACCGCACCTTGTCCGAGTAGCCCCCCGGTTCAAAGCCGGCGTATGAGTCAACCTCAACGGTGACACCCACCTTGGAGTACATCTCACCCACGACGTCGACGAGCCCCTGCGTGTTGTAGGCGTTGCCCCCCGGCTTGTTCACTAGGATGCTCATACCACCTTTATATCCGGCATCAGCAAGCAACCTCATCGCCTTCTCCGGATCGTAAGGGTACCCCGGCACGGATGAGTCATAGCCGTAGTGCCGAGGTGTGAGCACCCCGCTCAGGGGCTCTGCCTCCTCCGGGAGAAGCCTCTCTATTATCTCCGGCTTATCCAGTGCGTAGTTGAGGGCCTGGCGGACCCTTGTGTCGACGCAGGCGCCTTTCATACAGTTGAACATGAAGATCATGCACATGCTTCCATCGCTGAAAGCGGAGGCCGCCTTACCCGACGCCTCGATAAGGGTTGCTTCACTCTTTGACAGCCCGGGGGCGATGTCGGCCTCGCCTGAGAGCAGCATCTCAACCCTCTCATTCGAGCCGTGTTCACGCACCCATTTGACCTGCTTCACCTTGGGGATCTCCCCCCAGTAGTCGCGGAAGGACTCGACTACAACCTCTGATTTATCTGACTCCTCCAGTCTGTATGGGCCTGTCCCTACGTGGTTCTCCGGCAGCCCGTCGAGGGCGCTCTCCGGCGCGACGGCGAAATCCACTACAAGATCCAGTAGATCGGCCATAGGCTCGGAAGTGACGATGCGCACCGTCTCGTCATCAGGGGCCTCGATGACCGCGTCGCCGATGTAACTTGCGTAGACGCCCTCGGTTCCGAGTTCGCCTCCCAGCGATGGGTCTCTGATCCTGTTGAGGGAGGCTACCACGTCGCTGGAGCGCATCCTCTCACCGTTATGGAACAATACGTCATCACGGAGCTTGAAACTCCAGGTTTGGGCGTCGTCATCCGACATCCAGCTCTTCGCCAGAGAGGGGATGAAGCCGCCTTCCGGGTTTCGGCGCACTAGTGCCTCATATAACGTGAAGAGCACACTAAGCCGGTTTTTAGAGTCGCTGCAGATATGTGGGTCCCCGATGTCGATTCGGGGTTGAGCGATGGTGATCGAGTCAAGTCGAGACAACGAGATAACCTCTTCACAATATATTTCGGCGTATGAATTTAACATGAGAGCCAAGGTTTACTCTACTCGAATGATGTTGTTTTTCCGATGGTATATTGTAGACTGCCCCCTGACGACCCTGTTGAGGACGAGCTCGATGTCCGTGCAGCCGCCTTTATAGTTCTTGCTGTAGTAGTTGAACTGGGTCTCCTAGCAAGGGGTCAACGCTCTGCAGACATACTCGGCGTATGTTTCCTCAGTTTATCTATGTCAGGAACGAGCCGTATGTGAAGTACGGTATGGTGCATGAGGTGTGATCTGGTTAGAACGGTTTTCCGGTGAACTCTGTTGGGGGATAGCTGTTTCTCGGGCGACTTTGCTTTTCTCTTATAGTTGGTCACTTACGATAAGCGTTTTCTGGTAGGCGACGGCGCCCGCTCTCCTATTTGTCTAGCTGTACGCATTTTGGGCATGGTGGAATATGGGGAGGCTTGTTTTTGAATACCATTATGGTCTCTTTTCCTCTTCGAGGATAGTCGGGGCACTCTTTGTGCCAGTGATAGCATTCCTCTTGATCAGGTTGTTCACTGTGAACCCTTTTCACGTATTCAGCCATTAATACTGATAACTGCATGATCGCATATAATATAATGTGCATACGGGTGCGCCTAATTAGAGGGCTTTTAATTAAGCAGGGGTCCGCGACCAAGAATCCCTGATGCAATGTTAAAGGATAAAAATGATGGACACTTGAGGAGACGTTTCCCTTGAAAAGCAAAGAATTCGATTCTAAAAATAATGATGAAACTAAGAAATATCTTCTGGGCAGCGGCATTCCATGCAAGATTCACGGCTGTGTCAAATGTTGCATAGATACCCGTATGCCTCTAACGCGTTTAGATATAGCGAGAATCTCAGGGCAGGGGTACAAGTCCAAAGACTTTGTCGTGAAACGAAAAAGAGAGCGTCAATTGAAAAACCGTAATGGAAGATGCGTTTTTCTCGGAGACAACGGTTGTACAATATACTCTTTCAGACCTGAAGGATGCCGGCTTTATCCACTTGTATATAATGAAGACGATGGGAAAGGCTTTATTCATGACTTTTGTCCATACGGCCACGATTTCAAAGTCAGCATAGAAGATATAGATATGTTAAATGTCCTCATCAAGAAACTCGATAATAATGAGTAATAATATCAAAGGCTCGCGGTCTTCTTGTTCTCTTCATCTGGTTAGCATCATTGTATGTGTTTTTTTCAGGTGTTTTTACTGCTTAGAGAAGTGCGCGCGAACAGATACGTCATTTTGAGATGATGTTGTTAACGTGTTCGGGAGAAGGGGATGCTCCAATGATTGTATCTTTCCTTCGAAACCCAGAGACCGCCCATCTGTCTGACTTTCTCATCGACTCTATGCCAATCAGGCCTAGTCAACACCCTTGGGCTTATGGTGACGTAACCGGAGTCCTGGAGCAGCACCGTGACTTGGGGTAAAAGGTCTTGGGGTAGGTGTTTTCGCACCTCTGCACATGCAAAACTTGAGCTGTGCATGCCTCGGCTTTCTTTAGCTGTTATTTGATTCATCGTGGTTACACCCGCATCGTTCGAAGAGAGATGGAGGTTTTCACGCTTGTGCATGTTTAGCTGTTATCGGCTGGTACACCTGTTAAGTATGCACGGGCGTGTGCGGTGATTTCGGGGGTTTTCCATCCCTGAGCGATGATTCCATTACGCTTCAAAGTTTTTCTAACGCTATCAGACAGGTCTCTGATCGCGGCGCACTCGTTTTCAGCTTCCAGTATCTTCCTGAGCTCAGGTCTATAGAAGCTCATCATGTTGTTGAACGTCTTCTCCTTGAAGGTCATCCCCGTCATACGTTGGAACCTCTCATCGGGTAAGCTAGCGATTGATTGTTTCTCCGCCTGGACCTGTTCCTCAGCCTTCCTGTACGCCTGCTTAAGCTCTGGGTCCCTGTTGTGCCGCATTCTCTTCAGGTCTCTTCTTACGACCCATAGAGGAACTCCTAGTTTTACTGCGATCTCCGAGTTTGCATAGCCTCCGTTTATTCCATCGAGAATGTCTAGACGGCGCGTCTCTTGCTCCTGAATATTAATTGTCATGTTTCTGTTCTCCTTTTACGTTATCTTTAGCCCGTTTATTAAAATACGGTAATCAGCTTTGTTCCGCACGCGTCTAATCGTAGTACACTTATCTTGTACCGCGCGCGGAGGGGGGTAGACCCATTATCTGTTTGGCGATGCACTCTTGGAGTTTATTTTGCCCTGCCTATTTTTCTGGGGCAACCCATGTTTTTACGGCTTCTTCGACTGCTCTAGATAGGTCGCCCTTTTTTCCTCCGAATGTCTCGAGGGCTTTGAGCCTTAGCTTCTTCTCCAGTTCATCTGATAGTATCGCGCTGATTCTACCCACTTCAATCACCTACAATTTTTTTTGCGTGCCAAGCGCTAGATGTTTTTCCAGTAAGCAAAGTGGCGTGTGCCTTCGCTGGTTGTTGCTCTTGTCATTATCTTTGTTTCACCTTGCTTATCCGCATTATACCTTATGCACTTATCGGCTTATAAGCGTATTGGTATAAGTGTTTATGTGGTAAAGCGGCGATCAAGCCCCTGAATAGGAAGGGACAAAATTATGGATAAGAGGGGATTCACGGGTGATACAACGAGTAAGAGGGGTCGAACTCCACCCCGCATACAGACGCACTTTCTCGGCGAGTGGACACTAAGATCTACATGCCCCAGATACTACGCTGAAACACGAGAACGTCTTCACCCTCAACCTTCACCTCGAACGACAGCGTGTCCTCCACCTTGGACCTAAAAAAAAGAAACTTGGGCCCAGAGACGCCCTTAGCTGTCTTAACATCAAACTTCGAACCGTGAAGCGGACAGGTAACAACACTGCCCTCCAAGGTACCCGTGGAAAGATCACCACCGTTATGGGTGCAACGGTTTGCGATAGCGTAAAAAACTCCATCCACGTTCGCAACCAGAATCTCTACGTCCCCAATTTTCACCTTCTTCATCTTCCCGGCGGGGATATCAGAGGTTTTGGCGACCTTTGTGAAAGAATGTTTGTGCGTGCTCAAATCTTGTACAGCTCAATCTTACATAGTTGATAGACCGCGATAATACCGTTTCTCTTATTTGATAAAAAAGGTAGGTGAATGGCGTAAATATGTTCAATAATTATTAGGAATATAAATTCCAGTAATAGAGAGAATTACATTAATGTTCGACATAAATTATTAGTCTTTATTAAAACCCATAATTGCCGATTTTATGTGCCTATCCTTATCATAAACCCTGCGTCTATGAAACATGCGTAAAATTAGAAAAAAGAAGGCTTTGGTCTACTCAACATGCCTGTTAAAGTAGTATAACACTACCGCAATCGCAAATAACCCACCGAAAAAGAGCGCCATCCCAGTTGATGAGCCTACTTGCGCCGCGGCCCCTACTAGTCCTGTCCCTATCATGTTTATTCCCTCTCCTATCTACCCGTGAAAATGTGTTGTTAAGGCATCTCCGGGCCTTGAACTCGATCAATCTCGTATACTCGAGACGAAAAGAATCCCTACTATATATATGCGTGCAGTTACTTATAAACCAGCGTAACAATTATTTGACGACTCTCTACTACCAACGAGGCGACGGCTACTATAAAGAGGCAGAATTATTATTCTCCGCATAGAGAATGTTAGACTTACTACTGTATTCATTAAGTTGTTATATTCCCTACATGTACTGCCCTTAGGATAAAATCTCGTTTAACGAGAACCTCGACATAGCGATACACGTGTCAGATGCACCATAGGCAACATAGACCTCGTTTCCTCTCATCAACGACCCGCAGCTAAAGATGACGTTGGGGACAAGGCCGTTACACTCATAGTACTCACATGGCTCGATGAAATGATCCTCAGACCTGTACAGTATCTTCTTAGGATCATCCTTATCGAGAAGCATCGCGCCGAGCCTATAGAAACGGTTCTGGTCCACACCGTGATACAGTTGAAGCCAACCCTCCTCAAGCTCTAAAGGAGGGCTAGCCGCACCTATCTTCACGCAGTCCCAGCTCCCCTTCCTTGGAGTAGCCATGACCTTATGATCCTCCCAAGAAACCAGATCATCTGAATAGGCGATACACATGTTAGGGTCGATCCTGTGAAGCATGACGTACCTACCCGATACTTTCTTTGGAAAAATTACCGCGTTCTTGTTAGTCACTTCAGGAAAAGGATAGACTCGCTCTTTCCAGTTCCACCTCTTACTCAAAAAGTCATCGCAATTGATTCTAGTCAAACCTATCTGGGATGTCCACGAGAACGCGGTGTACGCCATGTAACAAGTCTCATCGATAACCGTTACTCTAGGGTCCTCACACCCTCTCACTTCTTGTGGCGTCTCAGGCACGAAAACCGGGTAAACCAGCCTTTCCTTAACCTCGAAGTTTTCGTCGGCCCAAGCGTATCCCAGCCTCGAAACCATGTCTTCACCCATAGCTCTATAAAGAAAATGAGTTTTCCCGCCCAGCTCAAACATAGCTGAGTTGAATACATATTTTGACTCCCACGGGTGTTCGGGCACGGGGGCTAGTATCGGATTGCCCTCGAAGCGAGTCATGCAGTCCCCTGCTGCCTGATAATTTATAATGATTATGCTGTTATCGTTACGCAGACTCTTCCTCAGGAATTGAACCAAGACACAGCTCGGCTAAAAGATAGCTGATGGTCGATTCTGCTCCCTGATTTATGTTCAAGCCTTCACTCGTCAGGCCATCATAGCATGTGTAGGAATCTTGATCAAATAAGGGAACCCCATGCGAGTTTTCGCCGTGAAACCAGGCGAAAGCACGTTCAGCTACCTTCTTGTATCTGTCATCTCCCAGCATAGTCCACGCCACGGTAGCTGCTTCTACCATGCAAGATGCTTCGATAGGCTGCTGATCATAATCTGCTTTCTCTCCGCCTTTCTCGTACCAGCCGTTGGTTCCGATGGGGTGGAAGACTTGGTGCTTGAATTGGGTGTTTATTAAGAAGTCGAATGATTCCTTCGCAACCTCGACATGCCTGGCCTCGCCGGTGATTCCAGCGGCCTCAAACATCGACTGTGGTATCCTAGGATTAGCATACGTCAGATAGTCTTCGAACCATTTCCACTCAGAGTCAGCCGAGGAACCGAATATTTCTGTGAAATAATTCGCCAAGCTTTTAATTTCTTGGGTTATCGCCTCATCGGACGGGTAGACATGGTGATACCCGCAAAGACCCATCAAAGTGAACGCCTTAGCCCTGGGTGACGTAAAGCTCCTCGAACGAGGCAACGATCTGTCGAAGAGGTACTTCGATAACTCTCTATATTTATCAGGCACCCCAGAGTTCATCGTGTACCCTGCTGCCCACAGCGCGTGGCCTAAGCAGTCCTCGGTGCCTGCCTCATCCTGATATATCCTGTCGAATCCAAGCTTGTTATGATAGCCTCCGTCGTCTTTATGCATGTAAAGTAAGAACTCAAGATATCTTTCGGCCAGTCTCAGAGATAACTCGGTGCCGTATCTTTCATGGTGCCTCACAGCGGCGATGAGCGCCCTGGCGTTATCGTCTGTCGCGTAACCAAATCTCCTGTCGATGATCCTGTACTTCGAGTGCTGAGATACCCCTGTCTCATCTGTTAGGTTCAGCAACCCTTCCAGATTTTTATCTGCTTCAGTCATTCTCATAGACCTATGTTCTGGTAAAATATGTTCACGTACCTCATGGCTACGTTGGGCCATATCATGTCACGGCTGTACCTGTATGCACGCTCCTCGAATCCGGTTCTTATATGCTCGTATTCCATCAGATTTCCGACTGCACGGGAAATCGAGTCAGGGTCCTTGAAGCCGCAGCTCATCGCCGCTCCCTGGCCAATCACTTCCTCCGCGTGGAGAAACGGTGTCGAGACGATTGCCTTCCCCGTGCATAGGGCATATAGTAATGTGCCGCTGCTGATCTGATCCTTGTTAGGATACGCAAGTATGTAAACGTCCGTTGCCTGAAGGAACCTGATTAACTCGCTTTTACTTAAGAACCTGTTAACGAACCTAACGTTGCGGCTTAACCCAAGGGACTCCGTTAGCTCGATGAGTGACTGCCTGTAGGACTCTCCTTCATGCTTCCTAACCTCGGGATGCGTCTCCCCTATTATTAGGTACAGGAGGTTTGGATGTTTCTCAACAAGGGTCGGAAGAGCTTGAATCGCGTATTCCAGTCCCTTCCCCCTGTTTATCAAGCCGAATGATGATAGGAGGAACCTATCATCGAGGCCCAGCCCTTCCTTCACTGTGCTGCTTTGAACCTTCGGGACGTTTGGGCAGCCATGAGGTATGTACCTTATCTTGTCTACCAGTGTGTCGTACCGTTGTTCAAGGATCTTCGCACCCACTCTGGCGAGAATGACAACTTGGTTGCTAAGCCTCAAGACCTCTTTCATTACTCGCTCAGCGTCGGGTGGTGGGTCTTGCAGGATCGTGTGAAGTGTCGTAGTCACAGGTTTTTTGAGTGTCTCCAAGAAGTCTATCAGATAGTCGCCCCAAACGCCGCCGAATAAACCATACTCGTGTTGTACGTTGACTGCGTCGATGCTTGATTCGTTAATCTTTTTTGCAGCATCAATATATGACTCTGGCTCCTCTCTCTCAATCTGAAGTTTTACTTGGCTTGGATAGTCGTAGTAACCACCTCGATCGTTGATTGCAGTGATTATGGGCGGTGATAGTGCCTGAAGTCTCGATATCTCATCCACCAGATCGTTAGTAAATGTAGCTATTCCACATTCACGTGGTGGATATGTACTGAGGTACGTGATCACAGGTTTATCGAACGAACGTTTCATTAAGTCCTTTGGCTTTACCCTAGTCTGTTCAAGGTAAGCGCTATAGACCACATCCAGCATTCTTCTCTCAGTTGTGATCCCAATAATTCTATCATTTTCCATCACGACAAGTCTTCGTATGTGGTGGTCCCTCAGGAGGTCCATTGCCTTCTTTATGGGTTGACTTGACCCGATACTAATAATTGGAGACGTCATAATTTCCTTGACACTCGTTCTGTCTACGTCCAACTGTTTCTCGAAGACTCTCTCTATCAGGTCCCTCTCTGTAACTATGCCGATAGGCGCCCCCTTCTCAACTACTATCACTGCGCCTATGTTTTCAGCTATCAGAAACTCCATAACCTTGGTAACTGGGTCCTGCGAAGACACAGTGGGCGTGCGAAGGTTTGTTCCACTTATCACCGGTAATTCGTATAATATTTTAAAATAGCTGATTGATTCCACGTGTTCTCTATGTCAGATTAGTATATTATGTATAGCGCGTGGAAGGCTTGGATTTAGGGGGTGGGCGTCAGCAAGGACGTCATCAACATAGAGCCCTACGTGCTGTTCGAGCCCGCCGAGGGCGGCTGGATAGCGGCGAAGCTCATGTACCCCGTGCCCTTCGAGACCAGCGTCCAGATAAAGACGCGGCTGACTCAGAGGATACTGGACGCCTTCAACGCGTCGCCGGACAGGGTTATGTTCCCCGTGGGGAGCTCCCGGTGAGCCTTCCTTGTTGGAGGCTGGCGTCGAGTATTAATAACCTATTTATAACGTGGCTCCAGAGGGTTTAACGGTGTTTTAGATACCGTTTGTTAGAAGATACAAGGATATGAACACGGACCTTGACGCATTGTACAAGGACATCGTGAAGGAGCTTCAGAACGAGAAGGAGCTGAACGTCGCCAAGGAGCTCAAGGGAGACATCAACGGCGTGCCCTTCATGAGCGTCAACGCCAACAGGGCGTCCATCCCGAAGATGGTGACGGGTACCCTCCGCGAGGTCACGGTGACTATCACGGGGGCGAGCAACGACTACCTCATCGAGATGCACACCGGTGAGTGGTTCAGCAACCTCGCCATGCCCTACCTGGGCGCGTCGATACTGGTTGGTCCGCTTGCGGGTCTCGCGGCCGCCGGCGCCACCGGGTTGATGGCGGCGAGCTACGGTAGGAAGCTGAAGAACAAGATAAAGGGCCTCGTCAAGAAGCACAGCAAGGCGAAGTACAGCGAAGAGAAGGTCGAGACCTTCATCTAGGGGGCCCATAGTGCCTTTCGTTCGCAAGTATAAGGACCTGGGTACCAACCTGGACGCGCTTTACGGCGACATAAAGAAGGAGCTGCAGGAGGACAAGGATCTCACCATAGTAAACGAGAACATGGGTGAAATCAACGGTGTTCCTTTCAAGACCATCTCGGCCATGAGGGCATCCGTTCCTCGGGCAATCACTGGGACGCTGAGAGAGGTGACGGTGTCCATCGCGGGGGAGCCCGACGCGTGGATTCTGGAGCTTCACACCGGGGCCTGGTTCGGGAACATGATTGTCCCCGGAGCGGGAGGCTTCCTCATCGCTGGGCCTTTCGGGGCAGCCGCGACGGCCACCGGTACAGCCGTGTTCGCAGCCGAGTACGGTAGGAAGCTGAAGAACAGGATAAAGGCGCTTGTGAAGAAGCACAGCGGCAAACAGTACTCCGAGTCCAAGGTCGAGACATTTATCTCCTAATTTATTCTTTTTTTGAGCCTAATGGCCTTCTCAAACTTATTAGATCAAAGTTGAGAGGTTCACCTATTGGGGATGCATTTAGACCCGTACACGCGTCCATGTGCTGGCGTTTACTTCAGATGATTTTTCAGCATATATGACGGATGGAGCTGATCATGACTGGTGGGTCGAGCCTCTGCTCCTCATGCGGCTGCCTGTGTATCATCCTTAACACTTCCATCCCATCGGCTACGTTAACCCGCACACGCTTGAGAGTATGAGCGAGAGATCACGTGTCCCTTTCCTCGATTAGCCGTTTTAGGTCTTCGACGTCCTCCACCGCGTCGAGGCTGAGCCCTGCCTCGGAGAAGAGTCTGCGGGCGGCTTCGTCCAGCTTCCCGGCGGCTTCCAATAGGGCGCCGGGCGTGGGCTCAGCAGCCATGAGGTCGGGGAACCCGCGTCCATTGTACGCCTGTCTCAGCTCGCTTGGGAGATTGAACCCATGGTGGTCGATCCCTTCCGCTCCTCGGCACAGCATACGGGTGAGCTCGTCCTGTATCATACCTGCTGAGACTACCGCCTTCACGGCGTCGCCTCGTAAAGCAGCCGTTTTCACCTTGTTCACGTACTCCTTAATCCCCGGGTAGTAGTCTACGAGTTCATTCCTTATGCCTGTGGGCGAGGCGGTCTCCCTCTGAGTACCGAGTAGAACCTCCCTCGTGTCGCGGGCGAGCCCCTCGGCGGCGTCTAGAAGCTTCTCTAAGTCAGTCTTTGATACAAGGGCTTCGACGTACTCCGCGAGCCTCCTCGGCCTATCCTTGAGCGCTAACACCTCGTCATGGTTGGAGCCCCATCCCTTTCTGAAGTATGTCTGGTTGGCGAGGCCGAGGCACTCAAGACATGAGATCATAACACTAACTGCGAGCCACCTAGCCCCTGAGACGTCGCTACCTCCAACTTCAAGGCGCAGTCTTCCCAGATCGTTAAGAACCTCCTTGTAGGCGTCCAGCGCCTTCCCGACCATGAGGTGCCTGCTCTCCGGGACTCTCAGCCTCTCCACCTTTTCCTTTAACGCGTTGAACCTCGCCAGATCGGCCTCCGACCTGTGCCATAGGACTCTGCCGTACGCTATGATCGCAGCGGCGACGGGCCAGTGCTCATCCGCGGAGGCGATGCGTTCGAGGCGGCTCCACGACATGGGCCAGAACTCGTATCCAACGCCGCGGTGGACGAAGGAGGTGTATAGGCTTGCCGTCGCCTCAACGTCGTCCGGGACGTATACGAGGTCGAGGTCGCTGTCCGCGCCCGCGGTCCCGGTGGCGTATGAGCCGTAGTAGAAGATGACGGCTATCTCGTCTCCGTGCTTCTCAACGGCGTGGTCGATGAACGCCTCAGCCAGCTTGAAGGGATCGCTCATAGCGAAAGAATTCGCCGTTCATCTAAAACGGTTTTCGATAATGAAAAAAGGAGTGAAGAAATGGGGCGCTAAGCCTCGACGTTGTACTTCTCGTAGAGCTTCTTAAGCAGCCTGTTGAGTTCACGGGCCCGCTCCTCCGACTCGCCTGGCTTGAGCTCCTCACACTCGTAGCCCACCACCTCACGCATATACTTAACGTTCTCTTCACAGAACACGACTGTGCCGTCGCTCTTGATCCTCTCGATGCCGTCGATCTTCGCGCCTTCCTCGTTGATCCGAATGGCTTCGTCCCTCGTGATGCCGGGGAGCACCACCTCGGCCCCCTCGCGGCTAAGCCTCGTCGGGTAGCCTCCGGGTAGCCCCTCGACCCCCGTGACGCAGGTGTGAACCTCGCCGGTGTCATAGTATATCGCCAGCACGTGTTTCAGGAAGCTGCTGGCGGTCCTCATCTGGTCAACGAGTGCGCTCTTGTACTGGGTAACTACGCCGTACCCAGCCTCACGGTAGAGCTTGGTGACTCTCTCGTTTGGCCACTGATCAGAGATATCCGCCCCGTCTACGATCACCTTCACGTAGTACGGGCCGCCCATCCTCGCCGTGTAGTATGCGCCGTGGTGCCCCACCCCGTAGAGCTGAACCGACCTGAATGGGACGTTCATCGTCCTCGCTATGACCCTCTTCACGCGGCCGAGCCCGAGGTCCATGTTGCCTCCCCCGCAGACTGGCTCAAGCCCCAGTTTTGATAACACCACGTTGGTGGCGTCGGGGAACGCTCCGTTCACGACACTGGTCTCGATCCCAGACTTCTTCACGGCCAGCATCAGCTTATGAGCCAGCGTGAGGTGGTTCGGCAGCCAAGGCCCAACGGGTCCGACCTTTTCGTAGTCCTCGGGTGGCAGTAGCCTCGTTATCCACCAGCTGCCGAGGCTGGCCAGGTTGCAGATCACCCTCGGGCTGTGCTCCTTGAGGAACTCGGCTGTGCCGTTGATGTCGAACAGGTTGATCTTCTCGAAGCTCAGGTCGGGGTAGTACCCGAAGTTATGGGCTGTGTGAAGAGCCTCCTCTATCTCGAACCTTCCTTTCTCCTCGTCCACGTCGGCGCCGATGACCTTGATGGGCAGCCCCATACTGGCGATCTGGTAGACCATGTCGTGGCCCACGCTGCCGGCGGAACCTATTATCAGGATGCTGTCAAGCATAAACCATCCGTCAACATAGGATAATTGAATATAAAAAGAGGAGAGTATCACTGTCCCCTAAGTTATATTACTCGTAGATCCGAATATGCGACCTATTGGCCCTGCGTGCTTCAGACGAGTTTTTAGTCTATTCGACGGACGGATATGATCTTGATGGTAGGGGTGAGCCTCTGCCCCTCGTGTGGCTGCTCATGGATCTTTCTCACAACGTCCATGCCTTCTGATACGTGCCCGAACGCCGCGAAGCCCTGAAGGTCAGGGTTCCTTCTGCCTCCGTAGTCCAGCTCGGGCTGGTCTCCGATGCAGATGAAGAAGCTGGACGTCGCGGTGCCCGGCTCCATCCTGGCCATGGATACGGCTCCGTCCTCGTGTCTCAGGCCCGTCCTCTCGGTGGTCTCGTGTATGATCGGTGAATAGGTAGAGGGATAGACTCCGTCACTTGGCAGCGTGCCTCCCTGGATCACCTCTATCTTCACCTCTGAGTTTGGCTGGTTCTCCATGGTGACGGTTCTGAAGAAGGCTGTCCCGTCGTAGAGCCGTTCATCCACGTAGCGGAGGAAGTTCTCCGAGGTAATAGGGGCATTGTCAAGGTTTACCTTGACACCGATGTCTCCGAAGGTGGTCTTGATCAAGACTCCGGGGTTTCCGATTGAGGTGGTCAACTTGGTTGGAGATGAGTTCCCTATCTGAATATAATAATGCGTATACAGTGAATAGCGTCGTGCTCAGCTGCACCAGTCCATGATGATCTTAGCGCATACCTTGATGGACGCAATGTATTCGTCGAGATCGACCCACTCGTCTACGCCGCCTGTCGATGCGAGGCCTCCGGCGAGGGGCCCTAACCCAACGTTTGGTATGCCGCTGATTAGAACGGGCGTCCTGAGGTCACTCTTGGAGTAGAGGGGGTTACTAATCGGATGTATACCCGTAACCGCCTCTATCGCTGTGATGACGGTCTCCGTTATGAGGTGGTCCATGGGTATCTCGACACCTTGCGTTCCCTGTATCCACTCTAGAGTGGGCGGGTTCTCCCGGAGGTAAGGATCGGATTCTGAGACCTCCTCGACGAAATTCTCAACCTGATTGACCACGTCATCTATGTCCTCTGTAGGGGGAAGGTGAGGCCAACGCCTACGGTGCACTCCAGAGGCAGGTCTGTTAGGTTGTCATTCTTCCCTGCTTCGATGTAGGTGACCAGCAGGTTGGTGGACCTGCCCACGCTGTCTTCGAGAGGCTTGTAGCGGACCTTCTTTCTTCTCTCCTCGTCCAGCCTCTTCAGCCCCTCGATGAGGTAGACCGCTTTCTCTATGGGGTTGACGCCGAGGTGGTGGAACGTGACCTGCACGAACTCCTTGTTAGGCGGGTTTCTGCCCTTGACCTTGAGCCTGAACTTGAGCAGGCCACTTGTGAGGGTCTTGATCTCCTTGAGGCCGAGCTCGGATTCGGCGGGGTGCACGTAGAGGGCGGCGTCGGCGCTGTAGCCCTCGCGGAGCAGGGCGGCGATGCCCCACGCGTTGCGTTTAGCCGAGGCGCTCATCAGGTAGACGTCGCCCTTCGGCCTGACTCCGGCGGCGGCGAGCGCCTCGACCGCGCCAGTGATTATGCCTATGCCCGCGAGATCATCCGCGACAGCCCAGCCGAACATCCTCCCGTCCTCGGTCTCCCCCTCATGAGGCTCTCTGGTCCAGCCTTCGGCGTTCACCGGATCGGCGTCGGGGTGGGTGATAAGCATGAGGCTTCGCCCGCCGCCCGAGCCGGGGAGCCTGCCGATTACGTGGGTGCGCTCCGTCATGTCGATGGCTTCATCGACGGCGAACTCCTTGCTGAGCTGCACGGTGGTGGGCAGGAGCTTGATGGATTGGACCTGGCAGCCAATGTTCTGGAATCTGTCTGCTATTCTTCTCTGAAGCTCTTCCTCGCCGAGGGGGTACATCTGCACGAGCTCCCTGAGGTAGCCTATGCTCTCGTCTCTCTTCTCGTCGACGGCCTTGTAGACGCTGGCTTCGTCCATGCCCGGGCTACTCCTTGAGGCTGATGGTGACCTCTTCGACGCCCTGTCTTCTGACTCGGTTGCCGAGCTCGGCGGCGAGCCGTTTGTCGTCGATCTCGGCGAATATGTTCAGGGCTATCTCGACGTCGACTGTGCGTCTCGGCACTGTCTCACCGTAGACGATGCAGAAGCTCTTGACCTTGGGGTTGACGTAGTACGCGAGCACGCCTCCCGGGTGCTTGTTGGTGAGGTAGAGGTTCTCGTCCATGCGGCTCGTGGTGTTCTCGAAGGGGATGTCGTCTCTGGCGGGGAAGTCCTCGAAGTAGACCTCCGAGCCGGCGTACTGTGCGTGCAAAACCGTGGCGGTGACTGGCAGCGCCTCCACTATTGCTTTACAGGTCATGGGTGCCTTATCCTCTAGGAGGGTCGCCGTCAGGGTGCCTCCCTTCTCAAACGTTATCTCTAGCTGGGTCAAAGGAATCACGGATAGAGTCGATGGGCCATATTTATAGTAGTCATATCCGATGTTCTTTCCTACGGAAAGGCGGGGCTACCACCTCGGCGGCTTGACCGAGCCCTTCCGTATCCGCGTCTCCTCGGCCCTGTCCACCCGTGACCGCCACTCCTCGTAACTGTCCAGCAGCCCGGTCCGCCTGGACACTATCTCGACCCAGTCGTAGACGGGCAACCCGTAGCTCACTATGAGGTCAAGGGGGTCCGCCCTGCCCTGGAGCTGGGAGCCGGCCCACCGCGTCATCTCCAGCTCCATCCTGTCCGTGACACTTTGCTCGGCTTCGGCGAGGTTCTCTGTCTCCCCGGGGTCCCTGTCCACCCTGTAGAGCTCCCTCTCAGGCGTGTCCCAGAAAGCCTTGTGGGTGGTCTTGATGAGCTTCCACTCCTTGGTCCTCATGGCCCGCTTCGCCGTCCAGAGACCCTGGTTGGAGTAGATTACGGGGTCCCCCGGCTCCTCGCCGTTTGCCACCTTGACGAGGTCCCTGCCCTTCATGTACTCGGGGGTCTCCAGCCCGTATAGGCTGAGCACTGTGGGGGCGATGCTTGTGGTGGACTGGATGAGATCTGTGACTCGTCTTCCACTGGGCGCTCCCTGGGGGTGCCTGAGTATGAGGGGGACGTGGATGGTGGTGTCGTAGGCGTCGAAGTGGTCGAAGTAGAAGTGGTGCTCGCCCATGCTCTCGCCGTGGTCCGAGGTGAGTATGACGGCTGTCTCGTCGTATATGCCCTGAGAGTCCAGGTGGTCGAGGAGCCGCTGGATGTGGTCGTCGGTGTACCTTATCTCACCGTCGTACTGGGCGACCACGTATTCGAGGTCGGTGATGCCCTCGCCGATGGCGTCGATCTGGGACTTTGTGAAGCTCCAGATGGGGTGGCTCTTCAGATAGTCGAGGCTGTGGTTCCCCGGGTCGCAAGGGTCGCCTTCGTAGAAGAGCCGCCTGTACTCCTCGGGGGGCATGTATAGGCCGTGGGGGTCCCAGTAGTGGAGGAACAGGAAGAAGTCCTCGCCCCTGTGCTCCTTGATCCACGGGAAGGCGAAGCCGTTAACGTCCTCGGCGTTCACCTGCTGGATCATCCGGGGGTTACCCGCCGCCGGGTTCATGTAGTGCTTGAAGCCGCGGGCGAACCACCTCCTCATCGAGTAGAGGGTGCTGACGGCGCCGGTGGTGACGCCGCCGCGGGCGAGGGTCTCGGGGAGGAACGGCGTGTCCTCCGAGAGGGTCTCGGAGGCGCTGTGGGAGACGACTCCGTTGTTGATGCCCCGTAGGCCGGTGAACATGGAGGTGTACGAGGGCTGGGTGGGGACGTCGCTCGGGAAAGCGTACTCGTAGAGCACGCCGTCCTCGGCGAGCCCGTCGATGCACGGGGAGGTGTCGCGGCCGTAGCCGTAGCACCCCAGATGGTCGGCCCTGAGGGTGTCGATGACTATGTAGACGACCTTCAAGCTGAAATCCTCGCTGAATGATCATCTACACAGTATAAAGAATGGCGCGGTCAGCTTCAACCATCGCGGAACGTTGAATCATTTTATTTGGGCGGATGAACCAGTCTGATCTGATTGCAGTGCCTGTCACTTTCTCCTCCCCGATAGTCGTCCGCCCCTACGAGCTGGAGTGGTTCGAAGTGGAGCTGCCTGAGCCCGGTCCCTACGAGGTTGTGTACCGTAACCGGGCGTGCCTCATCTGCGGAAGCGACCTCCACCACTACAAGGGGCTCCACCCCTTCGCGCCGCTGCCCGCTTGCTGCGGCCACGAGGTGGCGGCGGACGTCGTCGAGGTCGGCTCAAAGGTCACGCACCTAGCCGAGGGGGACAGGGTGTACGTCTCGGGCACAGGGGCGAGCCCGGTCCCATGCGGCAAGTGCCTCCAATGCGTCAGAGGCGAGGCATCTAGATGCGAGAACAAGCGGGCACCAGTCAGCTTCAGCGTCGAGGGCAAGCCTGTCTCGCGGTTCCCCAGCGGCTTCGGCGAGTACACTTACGGCCACGTGGCGAGCGCCTACAGGCTGCCTGATAACGTGTCCTACTACGAGGCCGCTGTAGCCACGGACCTAGCGTACGTGATCGGCGTTGTGAGGCGTTCCGGCGCGGGGCTGGGAGACACAGCCGCCGTTCTCGGCGCCGGCCCCATCGGGCTGCGCACACTGGAGGTGGTCAGGAACGCCGGGGTCTCCAAGGTGATCGTCTCCGAGCCCGTAGGCTACAGGCTTGACCGCGCCGAGGCGCTGGGCGCCGACGTGCTCGTGGACCCCTTAGCATCGGACCCTGTGGAGTCTGTGTTGGCGGCTACGGGCGGGGATGGAGTGGACTACGTATTCGACACGGCGGGCAGCCTGAAGGCGACCGCGCAGGGGCTGAGGATGCTCAGGACAGGGATGGGCGGGCTGGGCACTCTGGTGCTCATGGGGCTCTACGAGGACCCGGCTCTGACCGTTGACCTATCGGACCTCATGCACAGGGCGGGCCGGATAATCGCCGAGTGGGGGATATGGGAGGGGCGCAGCGGTAACGTCCGCGACGCCCTGCACCTCAT